>NZ_CP035037.1:2400000-2700000 GCF_004028235.1 Leucobacter muris
GCAGGTCGAACTCGCGACCCTCGAATACGTGTGGTGGTGGAACCATGAGCGCCTTCACGGGGAGCTCGATATGCGTACCCCGATCGAGGTCGAGCAGGCCTACTATGCTGAGGCCGAGGAACTTCTGTCACCGACAGGTTGACAGGAAAACCGGTCGGAACTCAAACCAGGCCAATTCACCTCGCACCCTCCTGACCGTCACCGGCCCAGATGCCGAGGATGTCGCGTTCCCCGTTCACGGTGACGCCCATCACGACATAGAACGGGGTGTTCCTCACCTGCCCGTCACGGACCTTCACCACGATCGCGTCGACGAAGATCACCGGGTAGAGCGCATCCAACGGCCTGCTCGACCATTCGGCGAGTTCCCCGGCGACCTTCTCGGTGATCCGGCTGATCGTGTCCTTGGAGACCTTCGCCCCATAGACCTCGTCGAAATGCGCAGCGATCTCACCGGTCGTCAACCCCCGAGCGGAAAGGGACAGAACGATCTGATCGATGCCGTCCAGTCGGCGTTTCCGCTTGGGGACGATCACCGGCTCGAACGACCCGTCTCGATCTCGCGGGACTTCGATCTCGACGGGGCCGATCTCTGTCAGCACCGTCTTGACCCGCGTCCCGTTACGCATGTTCTCGCCGATTGGGGTCCCGCCGTGCTCGTGGCCGAGGTGCTCGGTCAACTCGGCATTCAGCGCGGTCTCGAGGACGTTCTTCGTGAGCTGGCTGAGCAGGCCGCCCGGCCCCGTCAGGCTCACGCCCTGCTCCTTCGCCTGCGCGAGCAAGCGTTCTGCGAGTTCTTTCTGATCGATGATCTCCCCGGTCACGGGATCAATCATCTCGTCGTCAACAACGACAGTGGTCGTGTCAGCCACGGCCATCTCCTTTCGGATCAGGCCGGACCCTCACACACCATTATTCAGACAGTCCCGGATCAGATCACCAGACTTCTCCAAGCCCGTCGTCTCGAGGTCGCACCCCACGATGCGATCCTCGTTCACCCTCATCGTCGTCTTCGTCATCAGTTCTTCCTCTCAGTCGGCGCATCCGGGCGGGCGAGCTTCGCGAGCGCCGCCGCCGTCTCGTCCGTGACGTGGGTCGTGATGCGGGCGCCACGGCGAGCACGCCGACGCTGCCGCACCCGCTTCACCCGCTCCACCTCCTGCGCACGCTCCGCCGCCGCACGCAGCCGCGCAGCCACCTCGGCAGGGTTCGGGATCTTCTCGGTCACCGGTTCGTTCCTTCCTCGGAATGGCCCTTCGTTCGGTGCATGGTGCAGAGCCCGCAACACGGTGCGAACTTCTGGGTGAAGCAGGCCGGGCCGGTGCAATGCGTAGTGCAGTAGCTCGGTTCGCCGTCCCGTGGCGGTCGGCACTCTCTGGTGGGCACGATCATCACCGTGCGCCGCTTCGCCGTCGTCAGAGGCGACCCGACGACGGTCGCGCCAGGAATGTCCGAAGCAATCGCCTCAGCCGCTGCTCGCAGAGGGAACGGACCCCGCCTGCCCCTGAACTCGTAGGGTCCGTCAGGCACGGTGACGGTGAACTCGAGTAGTTGGCCGTACTCGTCCCGGTGCGGGTGTCGGCGAGCGAGGTCGGATAGATACTCGGTTCGGGTGCCGGGCCTGCCGCCCGCCTCGATGTCGGCCTCAGCGATGGACGCGATCCGATTCGTCGTCATCGGCTCGTTCCTTCCTCGGCGGCGAGCGCCTGGCCGCTGTCGATCAGGCCGTAGGCGGCGAGCGCGGTGCGCATCGCGTCGATCCAGCGCCCTTGCGAGGAGTGAGATTCTCGGGCCCACTCGCCAGCGCTGAAGAACGATTCGTAGAACGCTCGTGCGGCGCGCTCGGTTCGCTGCTCGACATCCGCGAGCGATATCGGCGAGGCCATGTACCCGCAGCTGCACGACTCCATCAGATAGTGCTCATCGGCGACCGGGCACTCGTCATTCGGCTTCGGCTGAGCGGGGCCGGCTGGCGAGAGATCGGGGTACGGGACCGTGAGGCTCACCCCGTTGCCGATCTTGATCGAGGCGCGCAGACCCTGCCGGGATGGCACGACATGCTCGAGTTCGCCCTCGATGCGGGCGGTTACCCGCGTTCCTGCTTCGAACATCAGGGCCTCGCTTTCGGTGATGCGGCATCCGCCGCGGTGGTCGTTGGTGGGTTGGGGAAGTCGTCTTCGGTGAGGCCGATGCGTTGCAGCACGTCGACCACGGATGCGGGGAAGGTCCGGGGGAACACGTGGCGCCTCACTTCTGGTTCGCGACCATGAGGTAGCGGTAGCCGTCGCCGGCCGTGAACATCACCGGGCCGGGGCGCGGCGACGACGGCTCGTGCGTGAACCACGCCTGCACTTCGGTGGCTCGGCACGCCGAGAGGCCGTCGAGCACGAGTTGCGGGCGGAGCCTCACCTGCAGATCCAGGTCGCCATCGAACGCGACCTCGAAGCCGTCCTCGATACTCGACGCATCCCCCGTGCCCGTGAGAGAGCACTCCGACTCCGAGAACGTGAACTGCAACGCATCCTCCGGTGCGAGCGCCAACGCGCCCCGCGAAGTCGCTGCAGACATCGCGTCAACATCGATCAGCGCGGTCGAGCGAGCGCGCTGCGGGAACAGGCCCGCGACCGGCGGGAAGTTGCCCGCGAGCGTCTGCGACATCAGACGGCCCCGCTCCCCCTCGAACACCACCGCACCCGACGACGTGAGCGCGAGCGAAACCTCCTCCGACGATCCGAGGGACTTCGCCGCCTCACGCATCACCGACGCCGGCACAGCCACCGTCGCGCTGCCAGTGGTGGCGCACTCCACGGCGAACATCGCGACCCGGTAGCGATCCGTCGCCGACAACGTCACCCCTCCCTCGGACACCGCGAGGTGCACGCCGATGATGACGGGCCGCTCCGGTGCGGACTTCGCAGCCGCCAACGCGACCCGGCCCACCGCATCCTCGAATCGGGCGCCGGACATCGAGAACAGGGGCTCCGCATCGAACGTTGGCTGCGGGCACTCGCCCACCGGCATCAGCGGCAGGGACGCGCGCACCGAACCGCATCGGATCAGCAACTCGCGCTCACCCGCCTCGAACACGACCGGCTTCGCCGGCAGCTTGCCCACGATCCGTAGCAGCGTCGCAGCGTGCACCACCGCAGCCCCCTCGGCGGAGATATCCGCGTCGATCGTGGTCTCGGCGGCGGCCTCGTAGTCGTAAACAGTGAGCGTCAGACGACCCGACGCGGCGGTCAGCAGCACGCCGGCGAGCACCGGCTGCAGGGGGCAGGCGGGAGACATCGCGGCCACGAACGAGAGCGCGGCGGCCAGGTCGGCACGGTCGATCGAGATCTTCACTTCGAGCCACCCTTCGCGGCCTGCTCCCAGATCGGAGGACCGAACACGCTGCGCAGGAACGCCTCACTGCGGGGAGGCTCGGGCGGGTAACAGGACTGGCGGCGGGACTGTCTGAATAATGGTGTGTGAGGGTCCGGCCTGATCCGAAAGGAGATGGCCGTGGCTGACACGACCACTGTCGTTGTTGACGACGAGATGATTGATCCCGTGACCGGGGAGATCATCGATCAGAAAGAACTCGCAGAACGCTTGCTCGCGCAGGCGAAGGAGCAGGGCGTGAGCCTGACGGGGCCGGGCGGCCTGCTCAGCCAGCTCACGAAGAACGTCCTCGAGACCGCGCTGAATGCCGAGTTGACCGAGCACCTCGGCCACGAGCACGGCGGGACCCCAATCGGCGAGAACATGCGTAACGGGACGCGGGTCAAGACGGTGCTGACAGAGATCGGCCCCGTCGAGATCGAAGTCCCGCGAGATCGAGACGGGTCGTTCGAGCCGGTGATCGTCCCCAAGCGGAAACGCCGACTGGACGGCATCGATCAGATCGTTCTGTCCCTTTCCGCTCGGGGGTTGACGACCGGTGAGATCGCTGCGCATTTCGACGAGGTCTATGGGGCGAAGGTCTCCAAGGACACGATCAGCCGGATCACCGAGAAGGTCGCCGGGGAACTCGCCGAATGGTCGAGCAGGCCGTTGGATGCGCTCTACCCGGTGATCTTCGTCGACGCGATCGTGGTGAAGGTCCGTGACGGGCAGGTGAGGAACACCCCGTTCTATGTCGTGATGGGCGTCACCGTGAACGGGGAACGCGACATCCTCGGCATCTGGGCCGGTGACGGTCAGGAGGGTGCGAGGTTCTGGCTGCAGGTGTTCACCGAGCTGAAGAACCGGGGTGTCGAGGACGTGCTCATCGCGGTCTGCGACGGGCTGAAGGGTCTCCCGGAGGCGATCAACACCACTTGGGAGCAAACGGTCGTCCAGCAGTGCATCGTCCATCTGATCCGCAACAGCTTCCGCTACGCCGGGCGGCAACACCGCGACGCGATCGTCCGTTCCCTCAAACCCGTCTACACGGCCCCGTCGGAGCAGGCGGCGAAGGATCGGTTCGAGGAGTTCGCCGCCGAGTGGGGCGGACGGTATCCGGCGATCGTGCAGCTCTGGAAGAACAGCTGGGCGGAGTTCGTGCCGTTCCTCGAGTATGACGTCGAGATCCGGCGGGTGATCTGCACGACCAACGCGATCGAGTCAATCAACGCTCGCTATCGGCGCGCCGTGAGAGCTCGAGGGCACTTTCCCAACGAGGCCGCCGCGCTGAAATGTCTCTACCTCGTGACGCGGTCGCTTGACCCGACTGGCGGCGGAAGGGCACGCTGGGTGATGAGGTGGAAGCCCGCGCTGAACGCGTTCGCGATCACCTTCGCCGGACGGTTCGAGAAAACCACTCACGAATGAAAACCGCCGGATCCCACACACCGTTTATCGGACAGACCCGCGTGATCACGGGGTCTCCTTCCGGTCTCGGCGGCGAGCGCCGCGGTCGTTCGTGGTGTCGGTGGTGGTCTTGGTGGTGGGCCAGACGTGGCCGCAGTCGCAGCGGTGCCAGGCAACCGAGTGGTTCGGGAAGCGCGTGCAGACGTGAGTCATCGCGCGCGGCTTGCCGGGCTGGACGCAGCGGCCCGGCTTCACAGTGGTGCAGGTGCGGGAGGCCACGAGCTACTCCCCTCGCCCGCACGCGCAGAGGTGCCCGCACCGGGTGCCGTGCTCGTGGCCGTGGGGGCCGTCGCAGGACGGGTCAGCGCACGCATGCCGCTCGGTGGGGCGGGCGTCGGCGGCGAGCGCGAGCGTGTTCAGGGTCGGCAGGTTGGTGAGGTCGTCGCTGAGCAGGCCGCGGGCGATGTCGAGGGCCTGGTCGTGGCCGAGCTTCGAGGTGTACGTGCGGATCCGGTCAGCGAGCGCATCCTGCAAGAGGAAGACGTGCGCGGGCGTGTAGGTCTGCTGCACCTCGAGTTGGAACAGGTGGCCCGGCCCCCAGATGTCCTCCGACTCGGGAGCCTCAGCCTGCTCAGCTTCGGCCCGCGCGATGTCGTCCTTGATGGAGTTCTGCTTCGTCATCGTCGTCTCCTACAGGTTGCGGATCGCGGCCATGCGCGACTTCGTCTTGAAGGCGTCGAACACGGTCAGAGCCGCCTCGATCAACTCGGCCGGATGGGTGTCGGTCGGGGGATCACACAGCTCGACCTGGCCGTCGTCGTCCTGCAGGTGCCAGCCGTAATCCATGCCGAACATGTCGAGCCGGTAGATCGGCGTCGACGTCGGGTCAGCCCACGAAGGCACCATGTAGCCGAGCACCGTCGCCGGGCCCGGGTTCTCATGCACCCACCCGTGCTCCCCCGTCGTGCCCGACCCCGTCAACAGGATCAGGTTCGCCGGGGAATCAGTGCCGCCACGAGACCGCAACTGCCGGTGATGATGCGAGTAGCGGCCCGCCGGCCCCGACGTCTTCGGAACGCCCGACATCACCGAGCGATCCATGTCCCGAACATCCACGACCTCGCACGCCGCCCGATACGTCCACCGCTTCTTCGTGTTCTCGGTCACAGTGCGACTCCGTTCGTGAGCTCGTCGTAGCGGTGCGAGAACCCCGTCAACGCGACCAGCGCGCCAGACGCGAGCGACGCCTCGATCTCCATGCGCAGGCGATGCTCCGATGCCTCATGCAGCACCGCCGAATCGCGGGCACGATCCCGCTCACCCTCGAGGCGTTCCACCTCGTCAGCGAGCGCCGCATTCTCGGCCAGGTCCGGCCACGACGGGCGGGCGACCCGGCGCGCGAGGATCGAGTTGATGTGCCGCTCGAGCGAGACGTGCTCGCGGTCGGCCTCGTCCTGCAGCGCGGTGCGCGTCTCAGTCGAGAGGGTCAAGGTCAAGGTGTTCACGATGGGGCTCCCGTCGTCGTGGTGGTCAGGTGTGCTCGATGCGGCCGTCGTCGGTGAGGTACTCCTCGGGCTCGGGGGCGGCCTCGAATCGGGGGCCGGGCGGCGCGGCGGCCGGCGTCGACAGTGCGGCGTATTTCGACGCGGTCTGCCAGATCTCGAACGCCATGCGGGTCGTGCGGCACGGGCCGCAGGGTTCCTCGGTCCCCCACGGTTGATGCTGTGAGCAGAACGGGGACGGGGGTCGCGGTGCATCGGAGTCTGGGGTTCGTGAAGGGGTGCCGTCGCCCGCGCCCGCTCGCTCGCTCGCGCTCTCGCGCTCCCACGTGCCCTCCCCCGCGCACGCGCTCGCCCGCGCTCTCGCCTCTACCGTGAAGGTCTCCTGAGACGTTCGTGAAGGCTTCATGAAGCCTTCCGGCGGCGGGAACGCCGAGCCGCGCGGGTCGGGGTGCTGCACCGCGGGCCACACCCGGATCTGCAGCAGACTCCGCCCCCGATCGTCCACGTACAGGCGCAGCCAGTGCACCGCGCTGAGCTGGCCGAGATGCTCGGCGAGCAGCTGCTCGGTCATCTGCTCGTCGTGCTCGTAGATCTCCGCGAGCATCCGGCGCAACCGCACTTCGGCGCGCCCCCAGTCGTCCACGTACAGGCGCAGGCCCGCCGCCGTCACCCGCACCTGGGCCGGCAAAGACCCGATCTGCGGATCGGTGAAGTCGGATGGTGGCAGCCACCGCTGCCGAGCGATCTGCATGAACTGCCACTCCTCTGAAGAACATCTGCTGCGCGGCCAGGTACTCGGCTTCGGACTCGACCCGGAACGCCTCACGGAACCCCCGCCCGCCGGGGAGTAGCCGCGCGCCCTCCGCCTCGGTCGAGAACGCGGGCAGGAAGCGGGCGCGCAGCTCGGCGAGCACGTCGACCTCGACGTCGGCGACGACGTCGCGCACCATGACCGGGGCGGCCGCATCGAGCGGGATCAGCCCGTCGAGTTTCGCCGTCACCATCGACCACACCCGATCCGGGAGGCCCGTGCGGTTCTCGGGGCGGCGGCGTCGGGTGCGCTGCGTGCGCCCGATCTTCAGCACGCCCAGCTGGGGCCACCAGACCAGATACACCGTCCACAGGCCCGAGCCGACATAGACCCGGCTATTCATCACGACCACCTCGCGAGGTACCGGTCGACCCGGCGCGAGAGGTCCACGAGCCAGTGGAAGGCGCGCAGGATGCGATGACGAGGATGAGCATGACGAGCAGCCCCGGCACGACCGACAGGCCCTGAACGATCGGGCTCGTCCACCACAAAGGTGTGAAGGCCGTGAGCGCCGCGGCGACCGCGAGCAGGCACAGGATCCGCCACGCGTGATCGGTCCAATCCATGACGGCTCACCTCACACCGATCGGATCCACGCAGTCGGCCGACCGCTCGTGAATGGTGAAGCGGGCGCCGGGCGCACGGTGCGCGTCGCACACCACCAGGCGCACCGGCAGGAAGGGGGCAGCGGGCGCGGGGCGCTCGACGCGGCGCGGGTGCGAGCACGCGGCCGAGATCGCGTGCGGCTCCTGGCGCACACCGCGCGGCGTGCAGACCTCGGACTCGCACGTCACGAGCGTGCCGGGGGCGATGGTGCGGGGCGGGATAGGCATGATGACTCCTGAAAATGGGTGTGCAGTAGCAGGGCCAGGGCCGCGGTCGGCGCCGGCAAGTGGTCGGGAGGCCGGGGTTAGCCGGTGAGCTCCGGGAGGGGTTCGGCGGCTCGGATCCGGTCGCGGAGCCTGCGAAGGCCCTTCGCGGTCACGCGGATCTGCGGGGTGTCCTGCACGAGCTCGGAGGTGTTCGGGTGGTAGTGGGCCTGGATCTTGTGCGCGAGGTCGCCGCCGTCGACGGCCCACTGGTAGGCCTGCCACCGGCCCGCCGAGCGGTAGATCCACCCGAACTCGTGCAGCGTCTTGAAGAGGCGCTGCTGCCCGGTGTCGATGCCGGCGCGCGCGAGGATCTTCGCGGCGTCCGCCACGGAGTAGTCGCCCTTCGCGGACGCGAGCTCGTCCCAGGCCTCGGCCTTGGGGCGCGCGACGTCGAGCTCGGCGAGCGCCGCGGTAGCGGCCTCGAGCACGAGGCGCATGCCCTGCGGCGTCGTCGGGTCCACCTGCGCGGCGCCATAGCTGCCCGTGCGGCGGATCGCGGGGAGCACCTCCTCGAACACCCACCGCTCGAACCGCTGCGCGTCCGGGAGGCGGCTCGACACGATCATCCGCATCACGTCCGACTCCGGGATCACTCGCAACTGCTGCACGCCGCCCGCGGTGCGAAGGGGGTGGTGATTCGCCACCCCCTTGCAGTGCTGCCGCACCGCGCTCGTCGCATCCGCGTAGCCGAGCACCGCCGCGACATCACGGGCCACGAACCAGGGCTGCCCGTCGATCGACACCACGCGAACCGGCACGCTCCCGTAGTTGAAGAACTCGACCGCGCTCATCGCTTCGATACCTTCCTCGACCTGTACTCCCCCATCGAGACAGGGGCCAGCATCTGCTTCTGGTGCTCGCACGGCTCACACTCGACCCAGGCGACCACGCACGCGGGACGGAACCGCCACTGTGCACCCCGGAACGGCTTGTGCGTCCGAGGATTCACGCCCTCGCGCTGCGTGCCGTGCAGGTCACCCTCGCGAGCCGCCTGGCGGATCGTCTCGGGGTGCCGACCCGCGATCACCGCTGCTCCGGCGGCGCTCACGAACTCCGGCTTAACCCCATCCAGATCAACAGCCTGAGGGAGGCATGCCATCTGCTGTACCGCGCTCATGCTGACCGCCTCCGATCGGCGTCGAGCGTCGCCGGCGCAGTAGGCTGGTCGAACTTGACCGCGACAGAGAGGTTTCCAGCATGGCCGTTCAGCTCCACTACAACGGTTCGGTCTTCGATCTCGACTCGAACCGTGACGACGCCTTCTGGGTGAAGTACATCGACGACACTGTTCAGGCCGTCAATGACGGCGGAGTGCCGCTCCCCCTTGGGATCAACCTGAACGATGGACGCGGAGCCAACCTCTGGCTTTTCCCCGGCACCCCGATCGGAATCGTGGCCGCCCCCGAGATTCTGTTCCCCGCTGACGCCTAGGTTATGGATGCGGCGTACCGTTGCGCACGGACCGCAAGCCCCGATCGTGCCGACAGGGTGAATCTCGCAGAACGCTGCAGCACCGGGCCGTGCGCCCCCTCCACGGGCGCACGGCTTCGTCATTCCAGCGGCGCTCATCGTGCCACCGCCTCGGCGGCGAGCGCGGGAGCATCGGAAATGAGGTCGGCGATGCTCAGACCGAGCACACGTGCGATCGCGTCGAGTTCTTCGAGATTGGTGATCGACGGATTCGTCTTATGCAGGCGGCGCGAGAGCGTGCGCATGGGGATTCCGGATTCTTCGGAAAGCTGCTCCTGCGTCATGCCTCGGGCTTCGAGGGCACGGCGAATGCTTGCCGCGGTGCGCTGAGTGATGGGTGAACTTGCCATGCTGCAATGCTTGCATGGCAAGTTGCCACCTGGCAAGTCGTATGCCAGAATTGGCGTATGCCCTCAGGATTCAACCGACTTCCCGGACCGCTCAGCAAGGCCGTGGGAGACCTTCTCTTCGAGATCATGGACGCGAAGTCGCTCACCCAGAGGGCGGTGGCTGAGGCTGCGGGCATGTCTGAGGCTCAATACTCTCGAGCAGTACGAGGGCTGAAGGTCTTCTCTCTCGAGCAACTCGACGCTGTGTGTTCGGCCGTTGACGAGTCGATCAGCGACGTCATTCGCGAGGCGGAGAATCGGACTGGGAGAGGTGGCGTCGCCGCGGCCGCTCCGCCCATCTCGCTCAGCGATCGCCGAGCGAATGTCAGTGGTGGCGGCGAAGATGAGCCGGACATCCCCGAGAACGTCCTCGAGGAGTGGGCAGGCCGCTACGCCGCTCACCCCGACGACGGCGAGCCCGAGGACCACACCCCCTAGACCCGACAGCACCACGGGCCAGGAGAGGCACAGGCGCCCCTCCTCGGTTCAGTGCACCCAATTTCCGGAAGGAGCAGTATGCAACCCCTCAGCTACGACCCCGCATACGATCCCGTCGAGCACCTCGATCGCATGAAGACCCGCCTCGTCGTGCACTCCATCGGCCTGCCCGCGATCTGGGTACCCGAACGCAACATGGTCATCCGCGACCGCGGGCTCAGGAACGACCTCATCCGCCCCGTGCTCGGCCACGAGTGCGTGCACGTCGAGAACGTCGACCCCGGCGGCCACCACCCCCGCCACGAGGCCCGCGCCAACCTCCACTCCGCCCTCCGCATGACCGACCCCGCCGAATGGGCGAAGCTCACCGCCTGCCACAGCGACTACGACCGCATCTGCCTCGAACTCGGAATCACCAGATCCCAGTTCCTCGCCCTTCACGAGCACGAGCGACGCAGCGCCGCGTCGCGCCGACGTCTCGAGCGCTACGGGGACACCATCTACCTCGAGCCCCGCATGGGCGCCGGCCAGTGGGCCGCGCGCATGTCCGCCTAACACCTCACCGGCACGCCCCAGCCCGCCCGGGCTGAGCCGCCGCATACCCGAAAGGAACGATCATGGCCTGGACCGAGCAACTACGCTCCGGCCGCTGGCGCGGCGGCTACCGCGTGCCCGGCGGCGAGAAGCGGTACACGCCCGAGACGTTCGTGCGCGAGCGCGACGCACAGCGCAAGGCGAGTGCGCTCGAGGAGGATTCGCGAGAGCTCGGGTGGCGCGATCCGCGCGCCGCCGAGCGCACCTGGGGCGACTGGTGCGAGGAATGGCTGCGCGGGCACTACGTCGAGCGCTCCACCCACACGCGCACGATGAGCATGATCCGCAGCCGGATCATGCCGAAGTGGGGCAACACGCCTCTCATCGAGATCGACCGGCACCAGCTGCGCATCTGGGCGCTCGAGATGCAGGACGACGGGCTCGCCGCGACTTCCGCGAAGCGCGTCATCGCGGCGTTCTCCACCTCGCTCTCCGCAGCGGTCGACGCCGGCGTGATCGCGGCGAACCCGGCCTTTCGCCTGAACCTCCGCATCCCCGACAATCTCTCGGAGCGGACGCTCAGCGGCGAGGAGCAGCACCGCCTGTTCGCGGCGTTCGAACCACAGCACGAGGATGCGACGGACGAGGAGTGGGCGATCGTGCGCAGGGATCAGGCGCTCGTCGCCGTGCTGCTCGGTGCTGGGCCGCGCTGGGGTGAGGCCGTAGCGCTCGGACCGGAGCACATCCACCGGGCCGAGGAGTCGATCAGGTGGCGGCGCGCGTGGGATGCGCAGAACCGGATCTTGAAGCCGTACACCAAGGGCAAGAAGCGGCGCACGACGCCGATCGCCGAATGGCTGCTCGGCATCATCGACCCCGTGCTGAGCACGACTGCGCAGGGTGAGTTCCTCTTCACCTCGAGTAGCGGTCAGCCGCTCGACTACTCGAACTGGCGACGCCGCAGCTGGGAACCCGCAGTCGAGAGGGCACGGCTGAACGACGGCTACTCCGAAGACGACAAGGCCACCATCCACACGCTGCGCCACACCTACGCGACCGCGCTGCTCGACGCGGGGTTCACGATCGCCGAGGTCGCGACCCTGCTGGGGCACGCCTCGCTGAGCACCGCCGAACGCTATGCGCACCGCCGCTCGAAGGTGCGGCAGGAGGCTGCCAACGCGGTCTCCGACCCGCGGATCAGGCCGGCGATACCGACGCCGCCGAGCCCCGAGGTGCCCGACAATGTGATCCGGTTTCCGGGCGTCAGCTAGTTGGTCTGCCCCACGTCTGCCCCACGTGACCTTCTCATCGGAGAACTCAGGTCAGCCGAACACGCCCACCCCAGAAACACAAAAAGCGGGGCCGATCAGTGATTTCTCACTGATCGGCCCCGCTTGCGTCGTGGTGGATCTGAGGGGAATCGAACCCCTGACCTTCTCATTGCGAACGAGACGCGCTACCAACTGCGCCACAGACCCTGACAGCGATCCACTCTAGCAGCCGCCGGGCCGGGAAGTGAAATCGACACCCCGTCCCGTGAGGGGGGTCGCGACGGGTGCGCGAACGAGAAGCGAGGGCGTTCGAGAGGTGTTCGAGCGAGATATGAGAGGGCACGAAAGGCGGATATCGCATGCGGCGTCGGCACACCGCCAGCGATATCCGCCTTTCGGTGGCACAGCGTGACGCGGGCAGCTCGGCCCGTCACCCGGCAGCCTGACCCGCGCGGCGAGCTAGCCCGCGTTGCGTCGGCGGCGCAGCGCGGCGTCGAGGTCGGGCATGCCCTGGCTGGTGTCGCCGATCACACCCATCTGCCGCAGCCGTTCGCGCGCGGCCTGCTGCTGCGCGCTCACCGTCGAACCGGGGGCGCGGCGTGCGGCGCGGCGCGCATCGCCCGCCTCCCGCGCACTGGCGGGTGCGGCGGGGCGCGCCGGGATCTCGGTGCTCGCTGCAGGCGTCTGCGCAGCAGTGGCCGCCTGCTGCGACGCCTCGCCCGATGCGACGGGAGCAGCCGTGGCAGCGGGAGCACCCGATGCAGCGGCCTGAGCGGGAGCGGCCCCCGAGCGGGCGCCTCGCACCTGGGCTCGGGCCTCGCGCAGCAGGATCGAGTCGGTCTGGTTCTCGCGTGCCGCCGGGCGTTCGGCGCGGGCGCGGGCCAGCGCGCGCGCCCGTTCGATCCGCTCGGCCGCGGCGCGCTGCGCGGCGGCGTGGGCCGAGGCGGCCTGCTCGGTCTCCCCCGTCGCGACGGGCTCCTCCGCGGCCGCGGTGTCGAACGCGCGCTCGGCCTGGGCGGTGACGCGCTCGGCATCGATCGAGCGCACTCGCACCCGGCCGGGGGCGAGCAGCACGAGCGCGCCCAACGACGTCACGAAGACGAGGCCGCTCCAGATCAGGATCGCGATACCGCTTCCCCCCACGGCGAAGCCGATGCCGACGAGGGCGCCGAGCAGCCCGACGAGGGCGCCCAGGGCGGAGAACGCGCGCACGCGGCGCACGACGGGTCTGCGCAGCTTGGCGGCGCGCTGCGCGGCGGCCTGCTTGCGGTTCATCTGCTGGGCGAGGATCTCGGCGCGCACCTGCTCGGCGCGGGCTTCGGCGAGCTGAGCCTCGCGCTCGGCCTCCTGCCGCTTCTGGGCGGTGCGCAGCAGCTTCTCGTGGGCCAGCGCCTCGCGCGCGGTGGCCTCCAGGCGCAGCTCCTGCGGCACCTCGGAGGTCTCTGCCAGCACGCGCAGCGTGCGCTGCAGCCGCACGGCGTTGCGCTCGGCGGCGCGGAACTCCCGTCGCCGGATCCAGGCGGGAACCAGCACGGCGGCCCAGAGCAGCGCGGCCACCACGAAGATCACGCCGCCCCCCAGTACACCGCCAGTCATGGGCATCACTGTACGGCGTCCGCGCGATCCGCGGCGCCCGGCGCGCCGTGATCCGGCTCACCGAATCGGGCCCTTCGGCAATTGGCCCGACTTCGTCTCATACGCACCCCGGAGAAGCAGGGTCTTGATGGTACGAAGTCGGGCCGATTCCCCAGCTGGTCGGGCTGAGCGGGCGGGCTGAGCGGGCGCCCTACCCGGGCAGGCGCGAGAGCATGCCGCCGGGGGCCTCCTCGCGCGTGACTACATAGCACTCGTGATCGCGCCAGGCGCCGTCGATGTGGATGTACGAGGCGCGCCGGCCCTCGTACCGCAGCCCGAGCTTCTCGACGACGCGCAGCGAGGCCGTGTTCTCGGGGCGGATGCAGATCTCGACCCGGTGCAGCCCCAGTTCGCCGAAGAGGTAGTCGATGGCCAGCGCGACGGCGGTGGGTGTGACGCCCTGCCCGGCCACGTGCTCGGACACCCAGTAGCCGAGCTGGGCCGACTGCAGGGCGCCGCCGCTGATCTCGGATACGCTCAGCTGGCCCACGACGTCGCCGTCGAGCAGCACGACGAACGGCAGACCGCTTCCCACGCGCAGCTGCCGCCGCAGCAGGCGCACGGTCGGCCGCATCGAGACGGTGCCGGGCGTTACGCCCCTTCCCGCGGGGTGCGTCGCTTCCCACCGCTGCAGCCAGCCGCGGTTCTCGGCGAGCAGGGCCCGCAGCGGCTCGGCGTCGCGGGTGCGGATCACCCGCAGTTCGACGCGGCCGGCGCTCAGCGGCGGCGGTTCTTCGATGGGGCGGCCGAGCGGCATGCCTCAGCCGTCGGAGCGGCGCGCGCGCAGGCGGTCGGCGAAGTCGATGATCCAGCTCGAGATCTCCTCGCCGAGCTCTTCGTGGTCGACGCCGAGCAGCACGTTCGCCTTGATCCAGTCGGCGCGGTCGCCGGTGTCGTAGCGGCGGCCGCGGAACACGACCCCGTAGACGGGGCCGTCGCCCTTGCCCTGGGCGAGATGGTTGAGGGCATCGGTGAGCTGGATCTCGCCGCCCCGGCCGGGCTCGAGGTCGTCGAGGATGTCGAAGATCTCGGGGCGCAGCACGTAGCGGCCGATGATCGCGAGGTTCGAGGGCGCTTCCTCGGCCGAGGGCTTCTCGACGAGCTCGGTGACGCGCACCACGTCGGGGTCGTCGGTCGGTTCGACGGCGGCGCAGCCGTAGAGGTGGATCGACTCCTGCGGCACCTCCATGAGCGCGATCACGGTGGCATCCCGGGCGTCGTGCTCGTCGATCATGCGGTCGAGCAGCGGATCGCGGGCGTCGATGAGGTCGTCGCCGAGCAGCACCGCGAACGATTCGGCGCCCACGTGGCGGCGCGCGCAGGCGACCGCGTGCCCGAGCCCGAGCGGCTGGCCCTGGCGCAGGAAGTGGATCTCGGCGAGCTCGCTCGACTCGTGCACCTTGCGCAGCTTGTTCTGGTCGCCCTTCTGCTCGAGCGTGCGCTCGAGCTCGGGAACGCTGTCGAAGTGGTTCGAGAGGTTGCCCTTGTTGCGCCCCGTGATGACGAGCACGTCGTCGAGCCCGGCCGCGACGGCCTCCTCGACGACGTACTGGATCGCCGGCTTGTCGACGATCGGCAGCATCTCCTTGGGCGTCGCCTTGGTGGCGGGCAGGAACCGCGTTCCGAGGCCGGCTGCGGGAACGACCGCCTTGGTCACCGAGCTACGAGCGGGCTGAGTATCTGTCATGTCGGCCAGCCTAGCCCGACGCCGGAGCGGGGCAAAGTCGCCCGGCCGGTGACATCCTGAGAGCCGGCGCACACGCGGGGCGGTGTCTTTCGAGCGCCCTCGGCGGGCGCCCCTCTATGCTGACTCGCATGGGGATCGGGGATGCCGAGGGTCTCGCGCAGCACAAGTGGCACGTGCGGGAGGAGGTGCGCCGGCGGCGCGCCGCGATGGGCTCCGACGAGCGGCTGCGGGCGCGCGACGCGCTCACGGACCGGCTGATCTCACTGGTGCGGGATCGCGGCGCCTCGTCGGTCTCGTGCTACGCCTCGCTGCCCGACGAGCCCGACACCTCCGCCTTCCTCGAGTGGGCCCTCGACAACGGGGTCGAGGTGCTGCTGCCGGTGTCACTGACAGGCAGCCGCCTCGCGTGGACGCACTCCGACGGGTCGCAGCTCGTGCCCGGCCGGCACGGCATCCTGGAGCCGAGCGGTGAGCAGCTGCCCGCTTCGGCGGCCGCGGCGCTCGATCTCATGCTGATCCCGGCCTGCGCGGTCGACCTGCGCGGCACCCGCCTCGGCTGGGGGCTCGGTTATTTCGACCGCTGCCTCTCCGAACTCGCTCGCAGGCCGCCCCTCTTCGCGGTGGTGCACGAGGCCGATGTGCTGCCCGCGCTGCCGGCCGAGCCCCACGACATCCCGGTCGACGGCGCGGTCACCCCGGACGCGGTCCGCCTCTTCCCCCGCTGACCGCAACCGCCGCGCTCTCTTCTCGCCGCGAGCGGTAGAATCGTCTCTCGTGCCTACCTATGCCTACCGCTGCGTCGACTGCGAGCACGCGTTCGACATCTACCAGTCCTTCTCCGACTCCGCGCTGACCGAGTGCCCGGAGTGCGGCGGCAAGCTGCGCAAGGTCTTCGGCTCGCTGGGGGTCACCTTCAACGGATCGGGCTTCTACCGCACCGATTCGCGCTCGGGAGGCTCGGGGTCCGCGTCGGGATCGGGGTCTGGATCGGCGAGCGGTTCCGGATCGGGATCGGCGAGCGGCTCGGGGTCCGCGTCGTCGGCCGGCTCGTCGTCGCCGTCGAAGTCTTCGGCCGCCTCCTGACCGGCGCCGCGCGCAGCGCGGCGCCCCGCACCGGGCGTTGAAACCGCCCGCGTCCCAGCGTCGCGCCTGACAGCCCGGGTCGGCCTCGAGATCGGCTGCGGCAGGCCGAGTTCGCGCTTCAGCCCCAGTGGGGCGGGCGATCCCCGAGCAGCCGCGCGTCGTTCTCTGCCTCCGAGCGCCGCTCGACGGGCGGATCGTACGGTTCGGGATCGCTGCCCTCCGGTGCGGGCAGGCTCGCCCGGCGCGACGCGCGTCCGCGGGGGGCGGGCGGCTGCTCGGCGGCGTCGCGATCCTCGCCCTCCCGATCGGCCCCGTGGGGGCCGCGCTCCCCGCTCACGCCTGCTCGGCCTCGTCGCTGTCGTAGCCGACGATGCGGGCGATCCGCAGCGCCACCTCGTCGGGGTCGGCGAACAGGTCGAAGCTATGCACGCGGTGGTAGTGCCAGCCGAGGCGGCGCAGCACCGCGGGGCGCAGGCGCAGGGTGTCGCGCAGACTGTCTCCGCCGTCGACCCCGCCCAGGTCGAGGTCGATCGCGATGGCGCGATCGCCGAGCGACGCCGCGAGCGGGATCGCGCCGCGGTAGTCGATCGCGACCGTGAGGCCCATCGCCTCGAGCCGATCGGCGAGTTCGCCCATCATCGGGTCCCGCTCGGCGGGCAGCGCGGGCGCCTCGGGCTCGGGGTGCTCGAAGGCGAGCAGCTCGGCGAGCTCGACGACGCCGTGCTTGATGCGGGCGGTGTCGAGGTGCTCGGGCTTGAAACAGCTCACGATCGTCATCGCGCGGCGGGCGCGGGTCATCGCGACCGCGAGCAGACGCTCGCCGCCCGGGCGCCCCAGGCCGCCGAAGTTCGACAGCACGCGGCCGTGCGGCGTGCGACCGTAGCCGATCGAGAAGATCACGCGGTCGCGGCTCTGCGCGGTCGCCTGCTCGAGGGTGAGCACGGCGAACGGCTCGGCGCGCTCCCCCAGCAGGAAGTCGCGGTACTGGGGGAACTTGGAGAACGCCTGCAGCACGGCCTGGTACACGCGCACCGCGTGCCGCTCGCTCGCGGTGATCACCATGAGCGACTCGCGGGGGCGGTCGCTCGCGTGCTCGAGCACGAGCTGCACCACGCGGTCGACCTCGGCGTCGGTGCTCTCGACCGCGCCCGTCTGCTGGTCGGGCAGGCCCTGGCCGCCCGGCACGAACTCGTAGGTGAGGCTCGAGTGGCCGAGGAAGCTGCCCGCCCAGGGCAGCGTCTGGATCGCGCCGTTGTAGAAGCGGCTGTTCACGAGGTTCGTGAGATCCTCGCCGCCCGCCCGATAGCTGCGGGTGAGCGTGAGCGTGGGCAGCACTCCCCCCAGCTGGGCGAACGCGGAGCTGCGGTGCAGCGCGTCGACATCGGTCGAGGCCTCGTCGCCGTCGCCGGGTACCCCGCCGACCGAGATCTCGAATGGCGACGGCGTCTGCGTCATCGTGTCGCCGAACGCGACCACCTGGTCGGCGCGGCGGATCGCACCGAGGTTCTCGACGAGCGTCGTCGCGCCGGCGTCGACCAGCAGCGCGGCGTCGAAGCGCATCGTGTCGGGCAGCTGCGCCACCTCGTAGGGCGACATCACCCAGACGGGCGCGAGCACGCCGAGCAGGTTCGGCGAGCGCTGGGCGAGCGCCGCGGGCGAGACGTAGCCGCTGCGCAGCGCCTCGCGCAGGGCGAGGGCCTCCTGCTTGTGGTCGAGCACGGCCACGCGCCAGGCGTCGGCAAGGGAGCCCGCGAGCAGCGAGCCGTTCGCGCCGGCGTGGGCGTCGTCGACGAGGCGGAAGTCGGCCTCGAGCCGCTCGATCACACTCGTGTTGGCGCTGAGCAGGGCCTGGTTGGTCTGCAGCATGCGCTCCAGCACCGACTGCCACCACGCGAGCTCGAGCTCGGAGGCGACGTCGGCGGCGGGCACGTGGCGGGCCGAGAGGTCGTCGAGCAGCGGTTCGAGGTGCGCGGCGCGCATGCGCTCGACGATGGTGGTGCGCTCCTGGATGTTCTGCAGCACCTCGGATTCGCGGGCGAGATCCGAGATGCGGTGCGCGAGTCGTCCGAGCGTCAGGTTCTTCAGGCGGTCCGCGTCGCCCGCGGTGCCGAGCACACGGTCGAGCTCGTCGAGATCCTGATAGGCCGACTGGAACGCCACCACCACGTCGGCGATGCCGAGCGGCACCTCGGGGCGCGCCCCGACCACCGTGGTGTAGCGCTGCCAAAGCACGCGCTGCTGCTGGATCTGCACGAGGCGCGAGTACATATCGGTGATGTGCACACCGGGGCGCACGTACTCGCGGGCCAGCTTGCGCAGGCGGCGCTTGTTCGCCGACGACATCTCGTCGCCGCCGCGCGGGGCGTGCGCCGCGATGACCTCGGTGAGCGAGCGGTCGTAGACCTCCGGGGTGAAGCGGTCGAGGGTGTCGCGGATGCCCATGAGCAGCCGCAGGTAGACGCCCAGCTCGGCGATGGTCTCGTAGGGGCGCATGGAAGTCTGGCCGATGACCTCGTTGGCCATCGAGATGAGGCGGGGCAGCTGCGACTCGGCGAGGTCGACGGCGAGGCCGTAGGCGGTGCGCGCCTCCTCGGTGCTCGAGAAGCTCACACCGTACCAGGGCGAGTCCTCGGGCCCGTACTGGAACTGGCCGAGGCGCGCGACCTCGGTGAGAGCCTCGGCGACCGACGAGCGGTCGAGCGTGAGCTGGCCGAGGGCCTGGTCGTCGAGGCGCACCGTGGTGCTCGGCGGGCGCTCGTCGAGGGCGAGCACGGTGAGCCGTCGCAGAGCCTCGAGCGGCGAGACGCCGTAGCGCTCGTCGGGGGTCGCGAGGGCCCGCTGGTAGTCGAGCAGCACGCCGCGCAGCCGGGTGAGCGCCTCGTCGACGTCGCGCAGCTGCTCGCCGCGCGCGTTCTCGTTGCGGCTGATGGCCTCGACGAGGTTGCGGCGCAGGCGCCGCGGCGTCACCGCGAGACCGGCGAGCCCGGCGCGCGTGAGACGGTGCGTGATGCCGTCGAGCGCGGCGCGGCGCGGCGACACGACCAGCACGCGCTTGCCGGCGCGCACCAGGTTGCCGATCGCGTTCACCACGGTCTGCGTGCCGCCGGTGCCGGGCAGCGTGTGCACCACGAGCGAGTGGCCGGCGTCGATCTGGGCGAGCACGTCGTCCTGCTCGACGTCGGCGTCGTAGAGGTTGCGGTCGGTGTCGGGGGCGCGCTCGTCCGGCCGCGTCGGGCTCACCGGGCGGTAGGCGTCGGCGAGCCGGCGGGCGGCGGGCTCGCTGCCGCAGATGGCGGCGAGGATCGGCGAGTCGAGATCCTTGGCGTCGGCGACCATGCGCTGCGACACGTTGTGGAACGACGACACCACGAGCCGCGGCTGCACGACGAAGCCGGGCACGCCGGCGGCCATCTGGCGCAGCCGGTCGATGACGGGCTGTGGCTTGAACACGCCCTCGGACTGGGAGAGCTCGATGAGGGCGCGGGCGTCGACCACGATGCCGAACTGCTCGCGCAGGGCGCGGATCAGCTCGGAGTTGACGACGGGGAACTGCTTGAGCTTGAGCTCGAAGTCGCGCCCGTAGCGGCGGATCGCGAGCGGGCGCAGCAGGATGGGGGCGCAGAACTCCTCGCCCTCGAAGCTCCACTTGGCGATGCCCACACCGAGGTTGACCGTCTCGAGGCCGCGCACGGTGCGCATCTCGATCGCCTTGTCGGTGACGCGTCCGGCGGCGGCGCGGGCGTGTCGCAGGGCCAGGTCGTCGCGGATCAGGGCCGAGAGCAGGATCTTGTTGCCGGTGATGAACTGCGGCAGCCCGCCGGGGTGCGTCGTGGAGAGCTCGATGCGGTTCGCGGGCCGGTCGTCGAAGTGGAGCAGAGGGTTGCGGCCGCCGATGCGGGCGAGCTCGCCGCGCCACTCGGCGTGCTCGTCGGCGTAGGCGTCGACGAGCGAGACGGGGCCGGTCAGCTGGGCGGTGAGGTCCTCAACGGGGTGCGCGGAGTCGGGCGCCTTGGCGAGGGAGCCCTCGTTCTGAGGCGCCACGGTCTCAGGGACCGCCTCCTCCGGCGCATCCTTGCCGCGACCATTGGCACCGTTCTGCCGTCGCCGATCTACACTCCACACATGGCCACCCTAAGCGGCCGGACCGAAAAACGTCGCAACGTCGGCGGTGTTTCGCGGGAGGGGCGGGGCCGGTGCCCCGCCCGACCCGTGCGGCTACTGCTCGGCCGTCACCCGGGTCGCGCCGGTCTCGGCGGTCACCACCGGATCGGCGACCTGCACCTCGCCGCCGCGCGCCCGGGAGAGGCCGTTCATGAGGTGGTAGACGGCGATCGCCGCGATGGTGCCGAGCGCGATGCCGTTGAACACCACGGCGCCGAGCTCGAGCGTGAAGTCGGCGATGCCGATGATCAGCGCGACGGCGGCGGTGAACTGGTTGATGGGCTTGCCGAAGTCGACCTTGTTGTCGATCCAGATCTTCACGCCGATCAGGCCGATGAGGCCGTAGAGCGCCACGGTCACGCCCGCGAGCACTCCCGCGGGGATCGTGTTGATGAGCGCACCGATCTTCGGCGAGAAGCTGAGCAGCACCGCGATGGTGCCGGCGACCCAGTAGGCCGCGGTCGAATAGACGCGGGTGGCCGCCATCACGCCGATGTTCTCGCCGTAGGTGGTGGTGCCGGATCCGCCGCCGAAGCCGGCGAGCACGGTCGAGACGCCGTCGGCGAGCAGCGCGCGCCCCGTCACGGGGTCGAGGTCGCGGCCGATCATCAGTCCGACGCTCTTCACGTGGCCGACGTTCTCGGCGATGAGCACGAGCACGACCGGCAGGAACGCGGGCAGCAGCCCCCAGAGCGTGGGGTCGGCGAACGGGTTGCCGACCGCGTGGAACGCGGGCAGTCCGATCCAGGCCGCGTCGTTGACCGTCGAGAAGTCGACCTCTCCCATGGCGACGGCCGCGATGTAGCCGACGACCACGCCGAGCACGATCGAGAGGCGCCCGATGAGGCCGCGGAACAGCACGGTGATGAGCAGCATCGCGATGAGCGTGATGAGCGCGACCCAGCCCGAGAGCTCGGTGGCGTTCCAGTTGTTCTTGACGGCCGGGCCGAGGTTGAAGCCGATCAGCGCGACGATCGCGCCCATCACCACGGGGGGCATGAGGGCGTTGATCCAGCCCGTGCCCCACTTGGTGACGATGATGCCGACGATCGCCATGAGCACGCCGATGGCGAGGATGCCGAAGGAGGCCCGGGCGAGGCCCTCGGCGCTGTCGTCGCCGCCGGCGACCGCCGCCATGATCGGGGCGATGAAGGCGAACGACGAGCCGAGGTAGCTCGGCAGGCGGTTGCCGGTGATCAGCAGGAAGAGCAGGGTGCCGAGGCCCGAGAAGAACAGCGTCGCGGTGGGGCTGAAACCCGTGATGAGCGGCACGAGGAACGTCGCGCCGAACATGGCGACGACGTGCTGGGCCCCGAAGCCGATGGTGCGCGGCCAGCTCATGCGCTCCTCTGGCAGCACGATCGCGTCGGGAGAGACGTGCTTGCCGTCTCGGTGCAGCTTCCAGGGCAGCGCCATCGGTGGCTCCTTCGGGTTCGGGATCGGCGCGCTCGCGCCAACGCATTATCTTAATGCGCTGAGTCGCGCCTGTGTCACCCGGATCGTGGAGCGACCCCGTCCGGCGCGGACCCAGGGGCGCGGGATCCGTCTGGGATTCCGCGCTCCGCTCGCGCTCGCCGCTCGCTCCACCCGGAGCGAGGCGCGCCCGATTCCGCTCGGTCACTCGGCGGCGATGTAGACCTTCCGGATGTGATCCTCGACGGTCCATCGCGTGCGGGTGCCGGCCACGAGGCGCATCACGTCGCCCGGGCCCAGCTCGACGGTGCGATCCTCGTCGACCAGCTCGATGAGGGCGCTGCCCGAGATCACCACGAACAGCTCGTCGACTTCGGTGTCGGTGACCACGCCCCCGCGCAACTCCCAGATGCCGGCCTCGGCGCCGCCGATCGCGCCGAGCTCCGCGATGCCCTGCTGCGGGGAGCCCGAGACGACGTCTTCGGCGGGCACGGCCTCGAGCTCGACGCCGGTCGCGGTGCCGTTCACCGTCAGGTTCATGTCGTTCGGCAGCAACCCGCTCATGAGTCGAACCCCAGCCCCAGGGCGTCGAGCGTCTTCAGCAGCACGTTGCGCTTGCCGTCGTTGTGGTCGGCGCGGTCGAGCGACCAGCGTGTGAGGTTGATACCGATCGAAGCCGCGGGCTCGGGCGGGAACGGCAGCGGCACCTGCTTGACCATCTCGAGCTCGGTGCGCTCGGTGACGCGGCCCTCGAAGCGGTCGACCATCACGTCGGCGGCGAAGTGGGTGGCGCCGACGCCCAGGCCGGTGAAGCCCGCGACGTACTGCACGCGCCCGCCGTAGGCCTGGCCGAAGAACGCGCAGAACCGGGTCGAGGTGTCGATGACACCCGCCCAGCGGTGCGTGAACTTGACGCCGGCGAGCTGCGGGAAGGTGGTGAAGAAGTGGCTGGCCAGCTTGCGGTGGCTCTCCATGCGGTCTTCGTACTCGCGCTTGATGCGGCCGCCCGAGAAGTAGACGGCGTCGTACCCGCCCCAGAGGATGCGGTTGTCCTTGGTGAGCCGCGAGTAGTGGAACTGGTTCGCCATGTCGGCGAGTCCTTCGCGACCGTCCCAGCCGATCGAGGCGAGCTGTTCGTCGGTCAGCGGCTCGGTCATGAGCACGTAGTCGTAGACGGGCACGGTGTGGAAGCGGTAGCGCTTCAGCAGCGACGGGAAGACGTTGGTGCAGAGGGCGACGCGCTCGGCGATGACGGTGCCGGCGTCGGTGGTGAGCTGGATCGGCGCCTCGGCGGAGCCGTCGAGGCGCTTCACCGGGGTCTGCTCGTAGATCTCGACGCCGATCGAGGCGGCGTGACGGGCGAGTTCGGCGGCCAGCTTGGCGGGATGCAGGTTGGCGTTCTCGCGCGGCGAGAACTCACCGCCGAGGAAGGTCGGCGACTTGATGCGCTGCTGCACCTGCTCGCGGTCGAGCGCGACCACGTGCGGGTCCTCGCTCTCGCCGAGCCACTCGGTCTGGTAGGGCTCGTTCGCGACGGAGAGCTGGCCGGTGCGTTCGAAGTCGACGTCGAGCCCGTTCTCGTCGATGAAGCGCTCGATCGCGTCGAGGTTCTCGTAGCCGAGGCGGCGCAGGGTGCCGGTCTCGTCGGGCCAGCGCGATTCGGCGTTGGGCTCGCCGTGGGTGATGCTCGCCTCGCAGAAGCCGCCGTTGCGGCCGCTCGCGGCCCAGCCGATGCGCATAGCCTCGAGCAGCACGATGCGGCGGTCGGGGTGCTCGGTCTTCAGCTTGATCGCGGTCCACAGGCCGGCGTATCCGCCGCCGACGACGGCGTCGTCGACGCGCTGATCGCCGTCGAGCGCGGGATAGCGGGCGGCGTCGGCGGCGTCCTCGGTCCAGAAGACTCCGAGCTTCGTGTCGGCCAGCGAGTCGTCGATGATCTTCGCGGCGGGGCGGTTGGTTTCGAAAATGGTGGGTTGCATGGGATCCTCGATTTCCTCACTGATCCTCGCACATCGCCGTCACAATGTAAATGTGAATGTCAATGGCGTTTACATCACGCGCATCTAGTCGCTCGGCGGCTTCATGATGGCCCCCGTGGCGAGCCCCATCGCGAGACCCGCGGGCACCCACAGCCAGAACTGCGTGAACACCGCGATGACCGCACCCACCACGGCGCCGATCACCAGCGCCACGATGATCTGCTTGCGCCGCGCGGCGGGCGACGGCCCGTCCTGCTCGCCGCGCTGCTTCCGGGACTTCGATCCGCTGCTCATGGTTCCAGACTACGCGCCGCACGCTGGTCGGAGGCATCGAGTCGTTGGAGCGCGGCGAGCAGCTCCTCGGACGCACCCTTCGCGCGCGCGACTGCGACCAGCTGACCCGTCGCCCGGGCGATCTTGGCGAAGCTCAGCGACGGCGTCGCCCCCGCGGCGAGCAGCACCGCCTCGACACGATCCAGCAGGGCCGCCCCCTCCGGGTCGGCGGCGTCCGCGCCGATGCCGGCCCCCGGCAACAGCTCGGCCTCCCACTCGCGCCAGGCTCGGCGAACCCCCGTCGCCCCCTCGCGAGCGCGCACCCGATCGTCAGCCAACTCGACGACCTCCCTCCCGTCGTGACGCAGCACGACGGTGGTGCGCCGCGTCTCGAGCGCCGCGATCGGCACGAGCCGGTCGGGCGAGACGCCGATCCGCGCCTCGATCTCCCGCCGCAGCTCCGCCGGCATCTCGTCGCCGTGAGGCCACAGCAGCTCACGATTACCGCCCTCGGTGCGCTGCTTCATGTGCCAGCCCGCGTCCTTGCCGCCGTGTCGCGAGCGCACCGCGAAACCGCGGCGCGCGAGATCCCCCTCGGGGGTGTCGAAATAGCGGGCCGAGAGCTGCTGCACGACGGGCGCCCCGGCCTCGAAGCCTGCGGCGCGGAACGCCTCCGCGTCCGGCAGCCGCAACTCGACGCCGGCCTCGTACTTCCGTTCCACCTCGAGCGTCTCCGCTCCCGGCCCATCCGCCTGATCCGTCACACCGACAGCATACGGGCTGCCGGACGAGGCATCCCGGCAGCCCTCGCGCCGGCTCGCTCCCTGCCTACCGGGAGCGCCGATCCCCCGCCGACCACACGATGCCCGCCCCGGCCGCCACCACGAGCACGATGCCGCCCACCGCCACCGGCGTGAGCAGCTGCCCGAGGAACAGGGTGCCGATGACGGTGCCCACGACCGGGTCGAACGCGAAGAACACGCCCAGCACCCGCGCAGAGGTGAGCCTGCCCGCCATGGTGTCGACGGTGAAGGCGAGCGCCGTGCCCAACAGCGCCGAGGCGAGCAGCGGCAGGAGGTGCTGCGGCTGCAGCAGCGGCACGGCTGGAACCGAGAAGGGCAGCATGAGGATCGCCGCCACCACCACCGACAGCGCGACGCTCGACAGCCCGCCCTTGGACTGGCCCACCCGCGCCGCGAGCAGGGTGTACAGGCCGAACGAGGCGCCCGCCAGGGCCGCGAAGAGCAGACCCAGCGAATCGAACGGGCCGCCGAAGCCCGCGATCAGGCCGACACCGATGAGCGCCGCCACCGCGAGCAGCCCCTCGCGCGGCCGCCTCGACGCGGCGAGCGCCACGAGGCACGGGCCGAGGAAGTCGATGGTCGTGGCGACCCCGAGCGGCAGGCTGCCGAGCGAGAGGTAGAGAAACCCGTTCATCGCCGCCATCGCGACGCCGTAGAGCACGATCCCGGTCCACTCGCGCCCGGTGCGACCGCGCAGCGCGGGGCGGAACACCGCGAGCAGGATCACGGCTGCGATCACCATGCGCACGGAACTCGTGCCGAGCACCCCCAGCGCGTCGAACAGCCCGATGGCGATGGCGGCCGACGACTGCACGCCGATCGCCCCGACGAGCACGAGAAGCATGGCGCGGATCGTGGCGCGGCGCGCGAAGGCCTGCGCAGTTGGAGACGTGGTCACCGGCCTCAGTCTAACCGCGGATACACTGGCCGGATGACGGCTGACGCTGACATCTCCGGCGCCGCGGAGCGCGCCATGCAGGCGTGCGTCGACACCGTTGCGAAGCTGCGCCAAGTCGCGGTGACCGCGGAGTCGCTCGCCGAGTACGTGCCACCGCGGCGCGTGCTGCTGTGGACCCGGCCCGCCACCATGCGGGGGCTGGGCGAAGTGTGGCGCCTCGGCGCCCTGCTGCTCGGCGCAGACGCGAGCCTGTACGCGGCCGGGCGGGCGACCCGTGCCGCGGAGCGGGGGCGACCCGGCTACCAGTCGGTGTCGCGGGAAGAGCGCCGCGAGATCGCCGCGGCCGCGCTGCGGGGCGGCTACGAGGTCGGATCTCCCGTCAACTTCGATGCCGTTCCGATCCCGCTCGACGCGGCGTCGCTGGCCTCGTCCGCCACAGCCCCCTCTGGTGAGACGGAAACCTCGGCGGTAGAGAGCCCTGTCGGCTTCGCCGACGGCGAGGTGCGCGTGCGCTGGCGCGCCGGCGCCCCTCTCGCCGGGGCGCCCACGCTCGCGTCGTTCCTCGCGGAGCGCGCGGACCTGCTCATCGACCCGCCGCTGTAGGAGGCGGACGCCGCCCCTCGGCCGGTCCGGCGTCGCGCTCCACCGCCGCGACAGCGCGGCGCGAGCGCCGCCCGGAGGCGCACCCTAGCTCCCGACGCGCACGCGGTACCGGGCGCAGACGAAGTCGCGATTACGCGCCGTGTCGATGAGTTCGAGTTCGAGATGGCGAGGCAGCAGCGGCCGGCCCTCGCCGAGCGTCACGGGTGCGAACTGCACCCAGAACTCGTCGAGCAGGCCCGCCTCCGCGAATTGTCCGACGAGATCGCCGCCGCCCATCACCCAGACGTCCCGGTCGCCGGCCGACGCGGCGATCTCGTCGTGCACCTCTCGCACGCTCCCCCGGGCGAAGCGCACGTCGGCACCCTCGAGCACCGGCAGCTCCCGGTGCGTGAACACCCACGTCGGCTGGGTGTACTCCCACTCCTGCTGGTTGCGCAGCAGCCAGTCGTAGGTCGAGGCGCCCATCACGAGTGCGCCGATCCCCTCGATGAAGCTCGGATACGCCATGGGGCCCTCGAGGTCGAAGTCATGGGCGAACAGCCACTCGAGCGAGTGGTCGGGGGTCGCGATGAAACCGTCGAGGCTCGACGCGGTGTAGAAGTGGGTGGACATGACCCCACGATAACCGCTCGCGGCGCGGCCACGCCGCGTGGCCCGCCCCCGGGCCACGTTGAAGGTTCATGCCCACACCTCGACAGGGCACGAGGGAGCGTAGCGACCGAGTACGTGCCCTGGAGAGGAATCGAACCTCCGACACCTTCTTTAGGAGAGAAGTGCTCTATCCACTGAGCTACCAAGGCGCGGCCCTGCTGCGGGGCCTCTGCGAGTCTAGCAGTCTGGAGACAGCACAGCGGGCGGGGTCGAAACCCCGCCCGCTGTGTGAAATCTCTCGGGTTTAGCCGAAGCGCACGACGCCGCTGGGGGCGCCGTCGATGAAGGCACCCGCGACGACGGTCTGGTTGCCGCCGTAGCCGCCGTGCACGGCCTGGCCGTTGCCGATGTAGACCGCCACGTGGCGGCCCGACCAGATCAGCACATCGCCGGGGGCGTAGTCGCCGCTCGTGACGAGGGTGCCGCCGAGGCCGGTGTACTCGCCGATCTGGGTGCCGAGGTCACCGGCGGGGATGCCGACGGCGCGCAGCGAGTTCTCGACGAGCGCCGTGCAGTCCTGCATCACGCCGAGCTGGGCGAGGGCCGCGTTGACGATGCCCTGGGCGCCGACGCCCGCGGGGATGTCCTTGCCCGAGAACGACGACGAGGTGGAGACCTGCTGGGCCTGCAGCTCCTCGGCGCGCTTGGCGGCCTCCTCGGCCTCCTGCTGCTGGCGCTCCTGTGCGAGAACGTCGGCGCCGACCTCGCCCTCGGGTGCGGCGATGGGCACCACGGTCTCGTCGACCTGCACGGTCTGCAGGGACTGGGCGGGGGCCTGGTAGCCGTCGATGCCGCCCTCGGGATCGGGAGCGGTCGCGTAGGCGGGAAGGCTGAAGGTGCCTACCAGTCCGAAGCTGAGTGCCGCAGCACCCGCCATCTGTGCGATTCGCTTCGCCTTCCCTGAGGTCGACCGAGCGGCGTCACCGGAGGCTACGAGCTCCGTGCTGGGGTTCTGAATCACGAGATTATCTGCCTAACGTTGCTTTGCGGTTCTCTGCGTGAGAAACGGCCTTTTCGAGCCGCGACCATTCAAGAGTAACCGAAGATCACGGGAATGTCACGCTCGGGTCACGAAACCCTCAACCTCCCTTGAAACTTCAGGGATCTCGGGCTGTTCGAGGGGCCGAAAGTCTCTCGACGCCGAGAGATCAGATGACGCCCTGCTCGAGCATCGCCTGGGCCACGGTGACGAAGGCCGCGGAGTTCGCTCCGAGCACGTAGTCGCCCGGGCGGCCGTACCGCTCCGACGCCTGGTAGGTGGCGGCGTGCACGTCGCGCATGATGTCGTGCAGACGCGACTCGCTCTTGTCGCGGTCCCACCGCGAGCGCGCGGCGTTCTGGCTCATCTCGAGCGCCGACGTCGCGACGCCGCCCGCGTTGGCCGCCTTGCCCGGCGCGAACAGCACGCCCGCCTCCTGGAACAGCTCGACCGCGCCGGGCGTGGTGGGCATGTTGGCGCCCTCGGCGACCGCGCGCACGCCGCCGGCGATCAGCGCGCGGGCGTGATCCACGTTCAGCTCGTTCTGAGTCGCGCACGGCAGCGCGATTTCAGCGGGCACGTCCCACACCGCGCCGGTGGGCACGAAGTGCGCGCCCGGCCGGCGCGCGGCGTACTCCGAGATGCGGGCGCGCTCGACGCCCTTGACCTGCTTCAGCAGATCCACGTCGATGCCCTGCTCGTCGACCACGTAGCCGCCCGAGTCGGAGGCGGTGATGGCCTTGCCGCCGAGCTGCTGGATCTTCTCGATCGCGTAGGTGGCCACGTTGCCCGATCCCGAGACCACGGCTCTGCGGCCCTCGATCCCCTCGCCCGCGCGCAGCAGCATCTCCTCGGCGAAGAACACGGCGCCGTAGCCGGTGGCCTCGGTGCGCACCTCGGCGCCGCCCCAGCCCACGCCCTTGCCGGTCAGCACCCCGGCCTCGTAGCGCTGGGTGATGCGACGGTACTGGCCGAACAGGAAGCCGATCTCGCGGGCGCCCACGCCGATGTCGCCGGCGGGGATGTCGGTGTGCTCGCCGATGTGGTGCACGAGCTCGGTCATGAAACTCTGGCAGAACCGCATCACCTCGGCGTCGCTCTTGCCGCTCGGATCGAAATCCGATCCCCCCTTGCCGCCGCCGATGCGCTGCGAGGTGAGGGCGTTCTTGAAGATCTGCTCGAAACCGAGGAACTTCACCACCGAGAGGTTCACGGAGGGGTGGAAGCGCAGACCGCCCTTATAGGGGCCGAGCGCCGAGTTGAACTGCACGCGGAAGCCGCGGTTCACCCGCACCATGCCGGAGTCGTCAGTCCACGGCACCCGGAAGATCAGCTGCCGCTCGGGCTCCACCAGCCGGTCGAGGATGCCCCCCTCGATGAACTCCGGGTGCTCGGCGAGCACCGGGGTGAGCGTGTCGAGCACCTCGTGCACGGCCTGCAGGAATTCGGGCTCCGCGGCACTGCGGTGCTGAACGGTCTCGGCTACGGCGCGGAGATGCACCTCTGGGGTGGGCAGCGACAACGTGGACTCCTCGGTCTATCAGCTCCATTGCGAACGGGTCGGTGCAGACCCGCCGATTACAGGTTCACCCGCTCGCGCGGGTTCGTCTCTACACCGAGACGAAGATGTGGGCGGCGACCTCGAACGGCAGGTCGATCGCCTCTTCGGATCCGTCAACCTCGACGTGCACGACATCGCCGTTGCGCGTGAAGGTGGCGGAGCGGCCGGGCACCACGCCCGCCGCCGCGAGCTGCTCGAGCAGTTCGGGATCGACCTGCATCGGCTCGGCGAGGCGCTTGATGTTCGCCGACACGGAGCGGTCCAACTCGATGAGCAGCTCCCCCAGCCCGGTGACGCCGGTCTGGAAGGCGCCCGTGCGGACGCCGCCGAGCTCCTCGAGGCCCGGGATCGGGTTGCCGTAGGGCGACTCGGTGGGCCGGCCGAGGATGTCGAGGAGCTTGCGCTCGACGCGCTCGCTCATCACGTGCTCCCAGCGGCAGGCCTCTTCGTGCACGTACTCCCACTCGAGGCCGATCACATCGGCGAGCAGGCGCTCGGCGAGCCGGTGCTTGCGCATGACGTGCACCGCCTTCATGCGCCCGTCCGGGGTCAGCTCGAGTCGACGGTCGTCGGTGACGATCACGAGACCGTCGCGCTCCATGCGGCCGACGGTCTGCGACACCGTGGGGCCGGAGTGCCCGAGTCGCTCGGAGATGCGCGCGCGCAACGGCACGATCCCCTCTTCCTCGAGCTCGAGGATGGTGCGGAGATACATCTCGGTCGTATCGATGAGATCAGTCATCGCCGTCTCCTCTGCACGGAGTTGCACACGCGGCGCCGGGCGCCAGGGATACCAGCCTAGAGCATCCTCGGGGGCGTTCCGCGACCCGAGATGCGGGCGGCCGCCCGTCGCGGCCCGGTCGCTGCGCGTCCGAGGCCGTCGATAAGATATGACGCATGGCCGACATCACGATCCCATCCGACCTTCTTCCCGCCGACGGCCGCTTCGGCTGCGGACCCTCCAAGGTGCGCGACGAGCAGCTCAGCTTCCTCGCCTCGCTGCAGCCGGGGGTGCTCGGCACCTCGCACCGCCAGGCCCCCGTGAAGGATCTGGTGGGCAGCGTGCGCTCGGGCCTCGCCGAGCTGTTCCGCGCTCCCGAGGGCTACGAGATCCTGCTCGCCAACGGCGGCGCCACCACGTTCTGGGATTCCGCCGTCCACTCGCTCATCGAGCGCCGCAGCCAGCACCTCACCTTCGGGGAGTTCGGCGCGAAGTTCGCGAAGGCCGCGGCCTCGGCCCCGTTCCTCGACGAGCCCGACGTGCGCAGCGCCGACGCCGGCTCGCGATCGCAGTCCGAGCCCGTCGCGGGCGTCGACGTGTACGCCTACCCCCACAACGAGACCTCGACCGGCGTGATGGCGCCGGTGCGCCGCGTCGCCGGCGACGCGGGATCGCTCACCGTCGTCGACGCGACGAGCGGTGCGGGCGGCATCGACTTCGACGCGGACGAGGTCGACGTCTACTACTTCTCGCCCCAGAAGAACTTCGCCTCAGACGGCGGCCTCTGGTTCGCGCTCGTCTCGCCCGCCGCGATCGAGCGCATCGAGCGCGTCACCGCTTCGGGCCGCTACATCCCCGAGACGCTGAACCTCGCGGGCGCGATCGAGAACTCCCGCAAGAACCAGACGCTCAACACCCCGGCGCTCGCCACCCTCGGCCTCATGGACGAGCAGGTGCGCTGGATCAACGCCCAGGGCGGCCTCTCCTGGGCGGCCGATCGCACCCGCGAATCGTCCCAGGTGCTCTACGACTGGGCCGAGCGGTCGGCGGTCGCCACCCCGTTCGTGGCCGACCCCGACCACCGCTCGCAGGTGGTCGTCACCATCGACTTCGACGACGCCGTCGACGCCACGGCCATCTCGAAGGCGCTGCGCGCGAACGGCATCGTCGACACCGAGCCCTACCGCAAGCTCGGCCGCAACCAGCTGCGCGTCGCGACGTTCACCGCGATCGAGCCCGACGACGTGCGCAAGCTCACCGGCGCGATCGACTACGTGCTCGAGCGCCTCGGCTAGTCGCACGCGCTCGGCGCGGGTCGCCGTACGACAGAGCCCCTCCGATCCTCGGGATCGGAGGGGCTCTGTCGTACGGGCGCCCGGTCACTCCTCCTCAGAGCCCCCCCCTGCGCGGCGGCGGAGCCGGATTCTCCATCGTGGTCATCGTCTTCGTTCGGCTCGTCGGCGTCGTCGTCTTCGTCGTCATCGGAGTCATCGACGTCGTCGGTATCCTCGTCGAACAGCTCGGTCTCGTCGGCGTCGTCCTCGCGGTCCTCATCGAAGTCGTCGTCATCGGAGTCGTCGTGGGAGTCTTCCTCGAGGTCGACCCCGTCGATCTCGTCGTCGAAGTCACTGAAGTCGTTGTCGAGGATGTCGGCGTCGGCGTCCACGTCGTCCTCGTCGCTGAGCTCGGCCGCCGCAGCCTCGGCGGCCGCGGCCTCGTCGGCCGCCTGCTTCGCCTGCGCCTCGCGATACTGCGCCAGCCGCACCGACCACGGCACCCACTCGGGCGCCACGACCGCGCCCTCGCCGGGCAGCAGTTCGACCTCGAGCACGTTGACGGGCGACTGCTCGTCGACGCGGGCGAGCGTCGCGGCCCACCGCCAGCCGGGGTAGCCGGCGAGGCGGCACTCGAAGAAGAGGGTGAGCACGTGATCCTCGTGCGCCTCGTAACCGGCGTCCGAGCCGATCGACCCCGCGTCGGCGATCTCCGTGAGTGCCTCGCGGGCCTGCTCGCGGGCGGCGAGCAGCACGGGGTCGGCAGTGGGAGTCGCCTGATCGGCGTGCTCGCTCGCGGCGACCGCCGCGGCCTCAGCGGGTTGCACGGTCTCAGCGGGCTGCACGACCTCGGTCGCTGCGGCCTCGGGGCTCGCCCCGACGGTCTCAGGCGCCTGCTCCGCGGGTTCGGCCGCGGCCTCGTGCGGCTCAGACATCGAAATCGTCCGCGACGTGGCGAAGCATGGTGGCGACCTTGCGCGACTGGGCACGCTCGGGGTACTGCCCCTTCTTGAGCCTGGCGCCGAGCCCGTCGAGCAGCTTCACGAGATCTTCGACGATGACCGCCATCTCGTCGGCCGACTTGCGGTTGCGCTTCGCGAGGCGCGGGGTGTCAAGCACGCGCACCGAGAGCGCCTGCGGCCCCTTCCGGCCGTCGGCGACGCTGTACTCCAGGCGCGTTCCGGGCTGCACGTCGGCACCGTCAGGGATCACCGACGCGTGCAGGTACACCTGCGCTCCGTCATCACCCTGGATGAACCCGAAGCCCCTCGCCTCGTCATAGAACCTGACCTTGCCGTTCGGCATGCCTCGTTCCTCTCCTGTCCGGCGGATCTCCGCTGCTCGGATCTTCCGCTTCCTGAACCGCGATCACCGCGTGATCGCATACCCGGTCAAGTCTATCCGGCCGAGCTTCGCAGTACACGCAGCGGATCCCGCGGTAAAATGGACCGGATGTCGACCGAACCCAGCTCCCCCTCGCTTCTCGAGCGCATTCTCGCGTATGCCTCGCTCACCATCATCGCGGTGGCGCTCCTGTCGTTCTTCGCCACGCTCATCGTGGGCATGAACGACCGCTTCGCCATGGCCGAGGGCCTGTGGCCGTTCGTCTACGGCTTCTCACTGTTCGGTCTGCCCGTCGGCTTCGTGCTGCTGATCCTTCTGCTGATCCTGAGCCAGCGCAGGCGCCGCGCCGAGTTCCGGCGCGAACACGGGCGCTGAGCGCCCCTCACGACATGAGCGGCATCCTCGCGCTCGCCTCCGCCGTCGCGGGGATGGATCGCTCCGCGCTGCAGTCGCTCGTGCGCCGTCGGCGGGTGCAGTCGCCCGCGAGTGTGCTCGATCCGATCGGCCTCGCCACCGAGCTGCTGCGCCCGGAGTCGGTCGCGCGCACGCTGGCGGGCCTCGATCGGCGCGGTCTCGCCGCGCTGCTGGATCCGCGCGGCGCCGCTCCATCGGAGCTCGCGCTGTTGACGGGGCTCGGACTGCTCGGGATCGAGGAGCGGCACGGCGGATCCGATCCGGTGCCGCTGCCCGAGGTGGAGGCGGTGCTGCGCGACGCGCTCCAGGCGGCGGGCATCGACGCCGGGTCGCTGACGCTCGAGGCCGACGAGCCCGCCCCCGCGGAGACCCCCGGCGCAGCCGCCGCTGACGGCTCGCACTCCTGGTACGCGACGGGGCTCACGGCCGTGGCGCAGGCGGCGGAGAGCCTGCGCGCGCTGAGGGAGCGGCCCGGACGCCTCAATCGCACCGGCACGGTCGCGGTGGCGACGGTGCGAGCGCTCTCCGAGACGACGCGCATCGAGGCCGACCCGCTGGCACGCACGCTCACCGCCCTCGACCGGGCCGCGCTCACGAGCACCGCGGTCTCGGACGCGGCGCTGATCCCGTCGTCCCGCGCCCCCGCGTGGCTCGACGCCGCCCCCGCCGCCCGCTGGGCCGCCCTCGCCGAGGCGACGCTCGTGTCGATGAGCCCCGAACTGAGCGCGACGCTGCGGAGTGGCGACACCGCCGATCTCGCCGGAGCCGCGGCGGCGCTGCCGCAGAGGTTCCCGCTGCTGCCGGAGGCGGAGTTCGCCGCCGCGCGATCCTTCGCGGCCGATGCCGAGCACCTCGGCCTCACCGTGCGGGGACGCCTCAGCGAGGTCGCACTGCGGCTGCTCGCCGGCGAACGCGCCGAGGCGGGCGCCCTGATCGATCGGATCTTCCCGGCGGCCTCGCCCGGCGTCTACGTGCAGCCCGACCTCAGCGTCGTCGTCCCCGGCCCCCTCTCCCCCGGCGACGAGGCCCTGCTGGCCTCGCTCACCGCCCCCGAGCACGTGGGCGTGGCCTCGACCCGCCGCATCACCGAGGCCTCGGTGTCGTCCGCACTGCAGCGCGGGCTTCCCGCCTCGGAGGCCCGGGCTGCGTTCGATCGGCTCTCGCTCACCGGCATCCCCCAGCCGCTCGACTACCTGCTGGGGTCGCTCGCCGAGCGGCTCGGCAGCATCATCGTCGACGAGCACGATGGCGACGGCGGCCGCACCCGCATCACGGTCGCGCGCCCCGACCTCGCCGAGACCCTGCTCGTCGACCGAGCGCTGCAGCACCTCCAGCTGCGGCGAGCCCCCGCGGTCGCGCGGTCCGCGGCCCCGGGCACCGCCGCCGCGGGCGAGACCACGCTCTTCTCCCGACTGCGCATCGACCACGTGCTCGCCGCGCTCGCCGACGCCCGCTACCACGCCACGGGCAGGCGATCCGCGGATCCCGCACCCGGCTCGCGCACCGCGACGCCTGCCGCCGCGGGCGCATCCGTCGCAGGCGCGCCCCGGGACGATGCACCGGCGCCTCCCGAGGATCCCGCCGCCGCGTCGAGCGCGCCGGCCGAACCGCAGCTGTCGGAGCCCCTGGCGGCGCTCGTCGACCGCGTCTTCGCCGCCGCGCACTCCCAACCGGGCGCGGGAGACTTCACGCGTCGACTCGAACTCGCGATCCGGGACCGCAGCCCCGTGCGCGTCACCGCCGAGGCCCGCGGAGAGAGCCGCACCTTCACACTGCTGCCGGTCTCGGTGAACGCGGGGCGCCTGCGCGCGAGCGATGCGGGGGCCGGCGTCGAGCGCACCCTGCCGATCAGCACGATCACCGCGGTCGACCCCGCCTGATCCCGGCCTCCGAACCGGCATCCCCAGCAGAAGATTCCAATCCGCGCCGCGTAGAATCGACAGCTATGACTCTCGGGCCCCTCATCGTGCAGAGCGACCACACCGTGCTCCTGGAGGTCGCGCACCCCGACGCAGAAGACGCCCGCCACGAGCTCGCCGTCTTCGCCGAGCTCGAGCGCGCCCCCGAGCACATCCACACCTACCGGGTCACGCGGCTCGGCCTCTGGAACGCGCGCGCCGCCGGGCACACCGCCGAAGAGATCCTCGGCACGCTGAACCGCTACGCCAAGTTCCCCGTGCCCGCCGGGGTCGCGAGCGAGATCGAGGACACGATGCGCCGCTACGGGCGCCTCACCATCGAGCGCCTCTCGAGCGACGAGGCGCCGGCCTCCCCGTCCGCCGACGACACCGCGGCCCCGCAGCTCGTGCTGCGCTCCGACGACCCGGCGATCCTGCGCGAGGTCACCAGCGCGAAGAAGATCGCCCCGCTGCTCGGCAACCGCATCGACGAGCGCACCTACCCGCTCGAGCCCTGGGCGCGCGGCGAACTCAAGCAGCAGCTCGTGTCTCGCGGCTGGCCCGCCGAGGATCTCGCGGGCTACACCCCCGGCGAACCCTACGGCATCGACCTCGAGCAGCAGGGCTGGCACCTGCGCGACTACCAGGCCAAGGCGGTCGAGGCGTTCCAGCGCGGCGGCTCGGGCGTGGTCGTGCTGCCGTGCGGCGCCGGCAAGACGATCGTGGGTGCGGCGGCGATGGCCGAGGTGGGGGCGAAGACGCTGATCCTCGTCACCAACGCGGTCTCGGCTCGCCAGTGGCGCGACGAGCTGCTGCGCCGCACCTCGCTCACCGAGGACGAGATCGGAGAGTACTCCGGGCAGGTCAAGGAGATCAGACCGGTCACCATCGCCACCTACCAGATCCTCACGAGCCGACGGAAGGGCGAGTATCAGCACCTCTCGCTGCTCGACGCCGAAGACTGGGGCGTGATCGTCTACGACGAGGTGCACCTGCTGCCGGCCCCCGTATTCAAGCTCACCGCCGACCTGCAGGCGCGCCGCCGCCTCGGCCTCACCGCCACGCTCGTGCGCGAGGACGGTCGCGAGGGCGACGTGTTCAGCCTGATCGGCCCGAAGCGCTACGACGCCGCGTGGAAAGACATCGAGGCGCAGGGCTTCATCGCCCCCGCCGCGTGCTTCGAGGTGCGGGTCGAGCTGCCCGAGTCGGAACGCATGGACTACGCGGTCGCCGAGGATCAGGATCGCTACCGCATCGCCTCGTCGACCCCCGAGAAGCAGCGCATCGCGCAGCGCATCATCGAGAAGCACCCCGGCGAGAGCGTGCTCGTGATCGGCCAGTACATCGACCAGCTCGAGGCGATGTCCGACGCGCTCGGGGCGCCGCTCATCACCGGCCAGACCCCCGTCGACGAGCGCGAGCAGCTCTTCCAGGCGTTCCGCAGCGGCGAAGAGCGGATCCTCGTCGTCTCGAAGGTCGCGAACTTCTCGGTCGACCTTCCCGACGCGTCGGTCGCGATCCAGATCTCGGGATCGTTCGGCTCGCGCCAGGAGGAGGCGCAGCGCCTCGGCCGTCTGCTGCGCCCCAAGGCCGCCGGCATCACGGCGTCGTTCTACACGCTCATCGCGCGCGACACCGTCGACCAGGACTTCGCGCAGAACCGCCAGCGATTCCTCGCCGAGCAGGGGTACAGCTACACGATTCTCGACGCGCACGAGGTGTAGGCGGCCGAGGCCGCCCGACCCCTCCGGGCACGCCTCACACGTGGGAGGTCAGCACCCACATCAGCCGGGTGCGCTCGCGCTCCGACGGGTTGCGCCAGATGTGGGCGTGGCACGCGTCGAAGCTCACCGAGTCTCCCTCGCCCAGCAGATACGTCTCGGCCTCGATGCGCAGCTCGAGCGTTCCCGCGAGCACCACGACGAACTCGCGATCGACGGGCAGACGGTACGGTTCGGGTTCGAAGCCGCCGCCCGGTTCGACCCAGGTCTCGATCACCTGCACGTCGCTCTGGCCCGGAGGCGAGAGCACCGTGTCGGAGACGCCCTCCCCCATGAGCTTCGCCGGCTCGCGGTCGCCGTGACGGCTGACGTACACCTTGGGCGGGTCGAAGAGCCGGCCCATCGGCATGGTGAGCGCGTCGCAGATCGCCGCGAGCGAGGTCACCGAGGCTGACGCGAGACCTCGTTCGACCTGCGAGATGAATCCCTTGGTGAGGCCGGTGAACGCCGCCACGCTGCTGATCGTCATGCCGCGCTCCTCACGGGCGACGCGCAGGCGGAAGCCGATCTGGGCGAGCTGGGCCGTCGCACCGGAGTGCGGATGGCGAGCCGTGGTGCCGCGTTCGGCCATGGGGTGCTCCGATCTGCCAGCGGACGCCGGGTCTTCGACGACGCCTCTATCCTGCCCGCTCCGCAACCGTTGACGAAACTCTTCGGCAGTGTTTAGTATAACCATACACAGTATTGCGTGATAAAACTGCGGTACTCGGCGCCGGCACTCCGGACACCCGAGCGACAGCGGACAGCGACGTCCGCGGAAGGAGACACATCGACCATGCGACTCGGCCAGGCCATCAGCTCGCTCCTCACCGAATACGGGATCGAGCAGATCTTCGGAATCCCGGGAGTCCATACGCTCGAGCTCTTCCGCGACATCGATCGCAGCGGGCTGCGCGTGACCATCCCCCGTCACGAGCAGGGCGCCGGATTCATGGCCGACGCCTACACCCGCGTCTCGGGCATCCCCGGCGTCTGCTACCTCATCACGGGGCCCGGCGTCCTCAACGCCCTCACGCCGATCGCCCAGGCCTGGCACGATTCGATCCCGATGCTCGTCATCGGGTCGACCGTCACGCGCGATCAGCTCGGCGAGCACCGCGGCACCCTGCACGACACCCCCGACCTCGCCGAGGTGCTCCGCCCCTTCACGCTGATCAGCGAGACGGCCACCTCGGCGGAGCGGGTCGCCGAGCTGATCGACGAGGCCTTCCGGCGATGGGAGCACGAGCGCGCCCGGCCCGTCTACATCGGAGTGCCGCGCGACCTGCTCGAGGAGGAGGTCGGCGAACCCCACCGGCCTGCCCCGCGGGCGCCCCTCCCTCCCGCCGCCGAAACCGAGGAGATCTCGGCCCGACTGGTCGAGGCCCTCGACCGCCTCGCCTCCTCCGACCGCCCGGTGATCGTCGCCGGCGGAGGCGCCCGCCACGACGGCGCGGCCGTGACCCGGCTCGCGGAACGCCTGGCCGCCCCGGTCGTCCTCACCGGCAACGCGAAGGGCCTCATCGCCGACGAGCACCCGCTCAATGTCGGCATCAGCATGCCCTTCCCCCGCACCCAGGAGCTGCTCGAGGACGCCGACCTCGTGGTCGCCCTCGGCACCGAGCTCTCCGACTTCGAGTTCCTGTTCACCGGCTCGCCCGAGCCGCGCCTGGCTGACATCGTGCGAGTCGACATCGACCCCCAGACGACCCACCCGGATCAGACCCGCCCCACGCTGCCGATGCGGGTCGCGGATTTCGCACGGACGGCGCTCGCCGGCCTCGAGGAGCCGAATGCTGCGGCGAGCGCGGCTGGCGCGGCGCGGGCGGCCACCGCGAAGTCCGGGCTCGCGGAGGCGCGGGAAGCGGATCCGCACACCCCCTGGATCGACGCCATCGAGCGAGCGCTGCCCGAGTCGGCGATCCTCACCGCCGACTCGGCGCAGGTCGCCTACCAGTCGCACCACTTCCTCTCGCTGCACGGACCCGGGCGCTGGCTCGCCCCCTACGGCTACGGCACGCTCGGCCCCGCGCTCCCCATGGCGATCGGCGCGGCCATCGCGGCACCGGGCCGGCCCGTCATCGGGCTCGCGGGCGACGGCAGCTCGCTGTTCACGCTGCCCGAGCTCGCGACCGCGCACGATCTCGGCGCCAACATCACACTCGTCATCTGGGACAACGGCGGCTACCGCGAGATCGAGATCTCCTTCGACCGCACCGACATCCAGCCCGCAGGGGTTCGCACCTCCGCTCACGAGCTCGGGGCGATCGCCGCGGGGTTCGGCGCCGAGGTGACGCGCGCCACGACACCCGCGGAACTGGAGGATGCCCTGCGGGAGGCGACGGCTCGACCCGCGCTGTCGGTCATCGTCGTAAGGGCCCCGGCGGAGCACCGCGTCGAAGCCGATTCGCTGCTGCGCGAAGGGGCGGACGCATGAGCCTCTAGATCCCCTACGCCACCACTGTCTCTCCGGATGGCGGTCGGATCACCTCCCAGGTCGACTTCTCGCAGGTCCCGCGATTCTCCGGCCCCGGCACCTTCGCGGGGCTTCCCCGCCTCGAAGACGTCGGCGAGGCGCAGGCCGGTGTCATCGGCATCCCGTTCGACGCGGGAGTCACCTTCCGCCCGGGCGCGCGATTCGGCCCGGCAGGGATCCGGGGCGCCAGCCACCTCATCCGCCCCTACAACGTCGAACTCGACGCGTTCCCGTTCGCGCACCACCAGGTCGCCGACGTCGGCAACCTGGCCATCACCCCCTTCGGAATCGAACGCGCGGTCTCGGCGATGATCGACGGCCTCTCCGAGGCCCGCGAACGCTCCGGCAAGCTGGTGGTGCTCGGCGGCGACCACACGATCGCATACCCGTCGATCAAGACGCTCGCCGCCCGGCACGGTCCGATCTCCGTGCTGCACTTCGACGCGCACATCGACACCTTCGGCACCTACTTCGGCGCCGCGCTCCACCACGGCGCGCCCTTCCGCCGCGCCGCGGAAGAGGGGCTGCTCGACCCCGAGGGATGCATGCACGTCGGGATCCGCGGGCCCCTCTACGGCCCGCACGATCTCTCGGACGATCGGGCGCTCGGGTTCCAGACCGTCCACTCCAGCGAGTTCTCGACGACGGGCCTCGAAGGGGTGCTGGAGCAGATCCTCAGCAGGCTCGGAGAACGCCCCGTCTACGTATCCGTGGACATCGACGTGCTCGATCCGGCGTTCGCACCGGGCACCGGCACCCCCGAGCCGGGCGGCCTCACCAGCCGCGAACTGCTCTTCCTGCTTCGCGGACTCGCACCGCTCGACGTCGTGGGCGCCGACGTGGTCGAGGTCGCGCCCGCCTACGATCACGCAGATGTCACCTCGCTCGCCGCGGCGCACGTCGCCTACGAGTTCCTCTCCCTCTGGGGGCGGTAGCCCCCCTCCACCCGCGGTCGCCCGCGACGAAGAAACGGAAGAATCAATGACGACACTCTCCCGCATCACCTCCGCGGTGGCGCTCACCGGCGCCGCCGCACTCCTCCTCGCAGCGTGCTCGGGCGGCGAGGCCGCCCCGCCGCCCGACCGCGACCTCGGAACGCCCCGGGTCGGGGAGATCGCCCCGGGAGCGCTGGAGGGGACCACCCTCACCTACGCCGGTCCGGGCGGCATCTTCCAGGAAGGCCAGGACGAGGCCATCTGGCAGCCCTTCGCCGAAGCATCCGGAGCGAGAATGCAGATGGACGCCTTCGACTCGGGCAAGCTGAAGGCGATGGCCGACAGCGGCAACGTGTCGTGGGACATCGTCGACACCTCCCAGGTCGACACCGCCCGCAACTGCGGCACGCTGTACGAGAAGATCGACCGCTCGAAGATCGACACCTCCGAGCTCCACGAGGGCACGATCACCGACGACTGCATGATCCCGAACGTCATGTACGGCTTCGTCATCGCCTACAACACCGAGGTGTTCGGAGACGACCCGCCGCGCAGCGCGGCCGACTTCTTCGACACCGTCCGGTTCCCCGGCAAGCGCACGGTGCCGCAGACCACCTACGTCGATCCGCAGAATCTCGAGTTCGCCCTCATGGCCGAAGGCGTGGACCTCGACCGGTTGCAGCCCGAGCACATCGACCAGGCGATCGAGAAGTATCAGAGCCTCGGCGACGACATGATCGCTTGGAGCACCGGAGCCCAGGCCCAGCAGCAGCTCGAGAGCGGCGAGGCCGTGATGGGCTTCGTGTGGTCGGGCCGCGGCTACGGGGCCGCCGAGGCCGGCGCCCCCATCGCGCCGGTCTGGGACGAGTGGCTCGTCGCGATCGACTCGACCGCGATCCCGAAGGGGGCGAAGGATCCCGAGGCCTCGCACGCCGCGATCAACTACTTCCTCGGCGCCGATCAGCAGGCAGGAATGACCGAGCTCAACTCCATGTCGCCGGTCAACGTGCACGCCGAGCCGCAGGTCGACGAGACGCTGTCCGATTGGCTGGCGAGCACGCGCTTCGAGACCGGCCGAGTCCCCAACTTCGATTTCTGGGTGGAGAACTACGATGCGATGGCCTCGGCCTGGGCGGCATGGGTGACCGGGGCGTGAGCCGCCGCCCCTGACGCCCGCGGGATCGCGCAAGGGCCACAGCCCCCTTCGCGCGATCCCGCATATTGTCAGCGACTTCATAGCTGGCAATCAGAGACTGAATGCATGACTACGCAGAACAAGGGACCCCGGATCCTCATCGTCGACGACGAGCCCAGCATCCGTGAGCTGCTCAGCACGAGCCTGCGCTTCGCGGGCTTCGGCGTGCGCGCGGTCGCCAACGGCGCGCAGACCATCTCGGCCGTCCTCGAAGAAGAGCCCGACCTCATCATCCTCGACGTCATGCTGCCCGACATGAACGGCTTCAGCGTGACCAAGCGCCTGCGCTCCGCGGGCTACACCGCCCCGATCATCTTCCTCACCGCGAAAGACGACACCGAAGACAAGGTCGAGGGCCTCACCGTCGGCGGCGACGACTACGTCACCAAGCCGTTCAGCCTCGACGAGATCATCGCCCGCATCAAGGCCGTGCTGCGCCGCACCATCCAGGAGGACGAGGACTCGGTGCTCACCGTCGGCCCCATCACGATGGACCAGGACACCCATGAGGTCTCGGTCGACAGCACCCCCGTCGAGCTCTCCCCCACCGAGTTCAAGCTGCTGCGCTACCTCATGCAGAACGCCAACCGCGTGCTCTCGAAGGCCCAGATCCTCGACCACGTCTGGGAGTACGACTTCAACGGCGACGCCGGCATCGTCGAGTCGTACATCTCGTACCTGCGCCGCAAGCTCGACCCCCTCACCGAGGAGTCGCTGATCCAGACCAAGCGCGGCTTCGGATACATGCTGAAGACAGAGACGAAGTAGGGTGACCCGTTTCGCCGACCGCTGGGCCGATGTCTCGCTGCGCGCGAAGATCACCGGCGTCACGGTGTTCATCCTGTTCCTAGGACTCATCGTGGCCGGCGTCGGCACCCTCTCGGTGCTGCGGCCCATCCTGGCCTCGACCCAGACGAGCACCCTGCTCCAGCTGCGCAACGACCCGACGGAGGCGCTCGCCCGTGGCGCCGACGTCACCGACCTCACCCGCAACGACGTGCTCGGCGCGCCCCGCGTGTACTACGTCGCCCTGCTCGGCGCCGACGGCTCACTGCAGTACGACAACACCAGGGGCGAGCAGTCGGCCGCGATCCCCGAGGTGCCCCCGCCCGGCCTGCTCAACCACGACCGCCCCATCCCGATGTCGAGCCCCGACGGCACCGAGTGGCAGGCGATCGCGCTGCCGATCAGCGAGAACGGCGTCGTCAGGGGCACCCTGCTCATCGCCGTTTCCAGCGGCTTCATCAACCAGGTGCTCGCGCAGTATGTGGTGATCTTCACGGCGTTCGGCATCGCCGTCATCCTGCTCGGCGCGGCCCTCACGCGGCTGCTCGTCACCGCGACCTTCCTGCCGCTCGCCGAGGTCGAGCAGACCGCGCTCGAGATCTCGCGCGGCGACTACTCGAAGCGCATCATGGTGTCGAGCCCGCACACCGAGGTCGGGCACCTGGGCGAGTCACTCAACGTCATGCTCGACCGCCTCGACGGCTCGCTCGAAGACCGGGCCCGCACCATCGAGCGCATGCGCCGCTTCATCGGCGACGCCAGCCACGAACTGCGCACCCCCCTCGTGTCGGTGCGCGGCTACGCCGAGCTGTACCGCATGGGCGCCCTGCAGGACGACGAGCAGGTGGGGCAGGCGATGGAGCGCATCGAGAAGGAGGCGATCCGCATGACCTCGCTCGTCGAGGATCTGCTGGCCCTCGCCCGCCTCGACGAGCGCCGCCCCCTCGAACTCGCGCCGCTGTCGCTGAACCGGCTCGCGCACGACGCTGCGCTCGACGCGCGCGCGCAGGCGCCCGACCGCGAGGTGAGCGTCGTCGAGGACGCCGCCGCCCCCGAGGTGCTCGGCGACGAGCACAAGGTGCGCCAGCTCATGACGAACCTCATCGGCAACGCCATGCGCCACACGCCCGAGGGCAGCCCGATCGAGGTGGTGGTCTCGACCGCGCCCCCCGCCGAGGGACGCCGGGCGATGGCTCGCTTCGAGATCGTCGACCACGGCGAGGGCATCCCCGAGCAGATCCGCGAGAAGATCTTCGGGCGGTTCTGGCGGGCCGACACCTCGCGCAACCGGGAGACCGGCGGATCGGGCCTCGGCCTCGCCATCGTGAAGTCGATCGTGGACGCGCACGGCGGCACCGTCGACGTGCACGAGACACCGGGCGGCGGAGCGACGTTCCGGATCGACCTGCCCGCCCCCGAGCCCGCCGACGACACCGCCGGAGCCTGAGGCGTCCCGCCCCCTTCCTCTCCCCCCCTCCCTCCCTTCCTTCCTCCCTCCCCGCTTTCCCTCCCCCTCGCCCTTCCCCGGTTTCGAGCTGACGCCTCTGGTCGTTTCGCCTTCACAGAGCGACCACAGGCGTCAGTTCGAACGAGTTTCAGTGCAGGGCGGGGCAGGAGGGAAGGAGGGAGGGTAGGCGCCCCCCTCAGTACGGCTCGGCGAAGTATCGCTCGAGCCAGGCGGGGATCGGCCGGGGACGGCACTGCAGGAACTCGCAGAGGCCGGCCCTCGTGCGTTCGAGTGCCTCCGGGCGGAAGTCCTCGTAGTGCGTGCGCATCACCCGGTAGCCCTCGTCACGAGCGCGGTCGAGGCGGCGCTCGTCGTGCAAGTACTGCGCGCGGTCGATGCGATGCTGCTCTCCGTCGTACTCGAGAATGCGGCGCTTCACCCGATCCACCGAATCGAATCTGCCGATCCAGACGCCCTCGCGGTCGTGGAGGTCGGCCTGCAACTCCAGCGTATCGACCCCCATGCGCGCGAGTTCGAAGTGCTGCAGGCTCTCCATACGCGATTCCGCTCCGATGCGGGCGACGCTCAGCGCTGCCCTGAGCCTCAGGATGCCTCGCGCGCTCGAATCCGCTACCGCGGCGGCGAGATCGTGCAGTTCGGCCAGAGACCACTCCCCTCCTGCGCGCCCTCGGACCCTCACGAGATGATCGATGGCGACCACCTGCTCGCGGAAACTCAGCAGAGACGCCGATTGGATGAGCGCCGTGGCGGGCGGAACGCAGGGCAATGCCGTCGCCGCACCCGCCACGCGCAGCGCTCTCGGCCGCACGCGGGCACCGTGGTGATGCCCCAGCACATTGCGGCCGCGGGCGGGCCCGTGCGGAGCGGCGATCGAGACGTGCACCTCGACCGGGGTGCGAATCGGGGCGCCGTACAGGTGCAGCGCGGTGGTGTGACTGAACGCTTCCCGGCGCTCCCGACGCAGCAGCGGCAGGTAGTCTGCGGCCGCACGTGCGACACGCTCGCGAAGGTGCGCCGAGCGGGCGTCGTCCTTGAGACGCCGCACACCCCGGTGCGGCGCCTCGAATCTGGGGTGGCGAAGCTGTCGCCGGCTCAACTCGCCCCGCATCCCCTCGCCGACGAGAAAGGCGCGAGGAGGCAGTGGCGAGGTTCGGGGTCCGCGGGAGGAGGGCATGGCCTCACCCTGGAGGACGTGACGGGCTGAAACGCGGTTCCCCACAGGGGCCGCCGATCCACGCCAGAAAATCGCGCCCGGCGCCGCCTGTGGACGAAGTGCTGAGTTCGGATAGACCTCCGGCTCGATCCGGCCGCTGCGATCCGGCCCGCCCGCCCTGTTGCCCGCCCGCCCTTCCCGTGCGAGATAACGCGTGTGGCCCTCTGCCTCCCACAAAACGGCCACACGCGTCAGCTCAATGGGGCGGGAGCAGGGGCGGGATCGGGAGCGGGGACGGGGCAGGGACGGGGCAGAGCGAGGACAGAGTGAGAGTGGGGCGGGAGGCAGGGAGGGCGAGGGAGGAGCACGGCGCCCAGGAACCCCCGGAAACGCAGCAGGGGCCGCACCCGAAGGTGCGGCCCCTGCGTGAGCTTCGGACTTAGAAGTCCATACCGGCGCCGGGATCGGCCGGAGCCGCGGAGGCGGGCTCGGGCTTGTCGGCGACGACGGCCTCGGTGGTGAGGAAGAGGCCAGCGATCGACGCGGCGTTCTGCAGCGCCGAACGGGTCACCTTGGCGGGATCGAGGATGCCCTGCGCGACCAGGTCGCCGTACTCGCCGGTCGCGGCGTTGAGGCCGTGACCGATGGGCAGGTTGGCGACGCGATCGGCGACGACGCCGGGCTCGAGGCCGGCGTTCTGCGCGATCTGGCGCAGCGGAGCCTCGATGGCGGCGCGCACGATCTTCGCGCCCACGGCCTCGTCGGCCGAGAGCTCGAGCGAGTCGAACACGTCCTTGCCGGCCTGGATCAGCGCGACACCGCCGCCGGGCAGCACGCCCTCCTCGACGGCCGCCTTCGCGTTGCGCACGGCGTCCTCGATGCGGTGCTTGCGCTCCTTGAGCTCGACCTCGGTCGCGGCGCCGGCCTTGATGACGGCGACGCCACCGGCGAGCTTGGCGAGGCGCTCCTGCAGCTTCTCGCGGTCGTAATCGCTGTCGGTCGACTCGATCTCGCGGCGGATCTGAGCCACGCGGCCCTGGATCTGCTCCTCGTCGCCGCCACCCTGGACGATGGTGGTCTCGTCCTTGGTGATGATGACCTTGCGGGCGCTGCCGAGCATGTCGAGGGTGGCGTTCTCGAGCTTGAGGCCGACCTCCTCGGAGATGACGGTGCCGCCGGTGAGGATCGCGATGTCCTGCAGCATGGCCTTGCGGCGGTCGCCGAAGCCGGGAGCCTTGACGGCGGCCGACTTGAAGATGCCGCGGATCTTGTTGAGCACGAGCGTCGCGAGCGCCTCGCCCTCGACATCCTCGGCGATGATGAGGAGCTGCTTGCCCGACTGGATCACGGGATCGACGACGGGGAGCAGGTCCTTGATGTTCGAGACCTTGCTGTTGACGATGAGGATGTAGGGATCCTCGAAGACCGCCTCCTGGCGATCGGCGTCGGTGACGAAGTAGGCCGAGAGGTAGCCCTTGTCGAAGCGCATGCCCTCGGTCAGCTCGAGCTCGGTGCCGAAGGTGTTCGACTCCTCGACGGTGACGACGCCCTCCTTGCCGACCTTGTCGATGGCCTCGGCGATGAGCTGGCCGATCTGCTCGTCGGCAGCCGAGATCGAGGCGGTGGCGGCGATCTCGTCGGTGGTCTCGATCTCCTTCGCGTTCTCGAGGAGCTTGGCCGACACGGCGGCCACGGCCTTCTCGATGCCCTTCTTGATGGCGATCGGGTCGCTGCCGGCGGCGACGTTACGGAGGCCCTCGCGCACGAGCGCCTGAGCGAGCACGGTGGCGGTGGTGGTGCCGTCGCCCGCGACGTCGTCGGTCTTCTTGGCGACCTCCTTGACGAGCTCGGCGCCGATCTTCTCGTAGGGATCGTCGAGCTCGATCTCCTTGGCGATCGAGACGCCGTCGTTGGTGATGGTGGGGGCGCCCCACTTCTTCTCGAGGACGACGTTGCGGCCGCGCGGGCCGAGCGTCACCTTGACGGCGTCGGCGAGGGTGTTGAGACCCCGCTCGAGCCCACGACGCGCTTCCTCATCAAATGCAATGATCTTTGCCATGTATTTCGCCCCTCCCGGACGTCTTTACTGATGGTGGGCTCCGTGCCGGCGCCGGGCACCGACGCACGGATGTTTAGCACTCAGTCGAATCGACTGCTAACACCAATCTTGGCACTCAAGCATGGCGAGTGCAAGCAGGGATGCTCGCGAGGAGCGAACACAGCCGAGTGGACCCCGTGCGCGCACGGGGCACCCTGCATGCGAGCGCACGGGGAAGCCGCACGCACAGGGAAACCTGAGCGCGAAGCCGCCACGAGTGCGCGGATCAAGCAGGGAGCGCGGGTACGCGCGAGCGGAGGGCGGTCTCGCCCGCCGGACTCACTCCGCGGGCAGGGTCGCGGGATCGACCGGCGCGCCGGTCTCCGGATCGACGGGCCAGCCCGTGTCGGGATCGATCAGCCAGCCGGTGGCGGGATCGATGAGCTGCCCGGTCGTCGGGTCGATCTGGTAGCCCGTCTCGGGGTCGATCTGCACCTCCTCTGCGGGGGCGGATCCGCCGGTCAGCGCCTGCGCCTCGTCGAGACCGGGGCCGGCGTAGTCGCCGCCGAGCAGCACGATGAGGCGTGCGCCGTACTGCTGGTACTCCTCGGTCTGGTACGTCGAGATGCCGCCCAGCTCGGCCGCGAGGCCGGCTGCAGCCGACTCATCGGCCGAGTCGGAGTAGAAGACCGCCGAGATCTGCACGTCGCTCGCCGCGGCGCTGCCGCTGAACAGGATGGTGCCCCACTGCTGCTGCGTGATGAGCTGGTCGAGCGCGGCGGCGAGATTCGGGATCTCGGTGCCGTTGAGCACGGCGACGGTGGCCGTGGGGTCGAGCACCGCGTCGGGCGTGCTGGGCGCGTTCGACGTCGTCGCGGGCCGGTCGCCGGTGAACTTGCCGACGTTGCCGAGCCCGCTCACGATCGCGATTCCGACGGTGGTGAGCAGGGCGAAGCCGAGCAGGGCGGCGACCAGGTACTGCCAGACGTACCGGGGCCGGGCCGTGATGCGGTGGGCGCCGACGCGACCGCTGCGGGGTATGCGGTCGAAGCGATCCTCGGGGTAGTCCTGGCGCGCGCCACGAGGCGTGCTCGTGCCTTCGTTCTTCTGCGCCAACCCTGCTCCCGTTCGGTCGTCCACCTGCTTCAGTTCAGCTCGCGTCGGTTCGCGCGAACTCGCGAACCCCGCGATCTCCCGACGAGATCCTGCGGCCCGCACCTCGCGCAGGATGGCGGAACCACGTCCGATCCGGCTGAGACACACACTAGAGTACCCTGCCGCTTCCTGACAGTTCCTCAGGCACGAGGCGCGACCCTGAGCCGCCGCTCGCGGCGACGCTTCGCGGCGCCTACAGCGAGTCGGGCGCGTAGATGGCGCGCGCGAGCCCGTCGATGACGTCCGGGATGCGGGTGCCGCCCGCGAACAGCACGGAGTCGTCGACGTCGATGATGCGCCGGTGCTGCCCGGCCTCGGTGAGGGCGATGCTCGGCTGCGCCTGCAGCAGGCCGTCGACGCCGCCGGCGCTCTCGAGTCCCTTCGTCATCACGATGATGATGTCGGGGTTCATCGCGATCAGCGCCTCCTCGGTCATGGGCTTCTCGCCGACCCAGCCGATCTCGGCGGCCACGTCGACGGCGCCGACCGAGCGGATGAGCGAGTCGATACCGCTGCCCTCGCCGAAGAGGTAAAAGACGCCTGCGGTGCCGCGCACGTAGAGGAAGGCGACGCGCGGCAGCTTCGACTCGTCGGCCGGCAGCAGCCGCTGCACCTCGGCCTCCTTGTCGGCGATGGCCTGGCCCAGCGAGTCGATGAGATCGGGGGCGGCGGCTCCGACGCCCAGCGCGTCGGCCACCTGCTGCGCGGTGGCGAAGCTGCCCTCGGCGTCGACGGCGCGATCGACGGTGACGACGGGGATGCCGGCCTCCCGCAGCTGCAGCACGACGTCGGTCGGGCCGATGCTGCCGTCGGTGATGATGAGACTGGGGTTGAGCGCGAGGACGCCCTCGGCGTCGATCGAGTGGCCGTCCTTCGTGACCACGGGAATGTCGTCCGAGCCTGGGAAGCTCGTAGAGATGTCGCGGCCGACGATGCGGTCGGCGAGGCCGAACGCGTAGACGAGCTCGCCGATCGAGCCGCTGAGCGAGAGCGGCACGATGCGCGAGTTGTCGGTCACGGTCACCTCGGTGTCGCCCGAGTTGTCGTGCGAGGTGACGGTGGCGGGCAGCTGCTGCTCGGGCTCCTCCGCGAGCGGTGGGATGCTGGGACCGCCGACCAGCGCGGTCGTGGGCCCCTCGTAGGCGGTGGGGTCCTCGAGCGGGGTGATCTCGCTCAGGGGCGGCAGCTCGACGGGTTCGGCCGCGGCCGAACCGCCGTGGTGGGAGCCGCTCTGGCACCCCGTCACACCGATCCCGAGCAGCACGACGAGCGCGAGCGCGGCGATCCCGCGCTTCGATCCCAACTTCATACGACGGCGCTCCTCATTCATCCGTTGAATACCGGGGTTTAGCCTAACCCAAGCTAGGTATGATGATTACTGGACTTCGAAGATCCGCCCCATTCCACACCGGCCGAGCCGCGCTCGCCGCGTGTTCCACGCAAAGGTGTTCCGAGCTCGCATGACCGTCTCCTCGTCCGCCACGACATCTCGTCGCGCGACGACGAAAACCATCCTGTTCGCGGCCCTCGCGGTGGCGCTGCTCGTGTCGATCGTGCTGTCGGGCAGCACGGGCCAGCTCGGCATCCCGCCGCTCGAGGTGCTCGGGTCGCTGCTGCACCGCGTCGGCATCGACTGGCTGCCGCTGCCGAGCCACCCCATGGGCGATCAGACCCTGTGGACGGTGCGCTTCCCGCGCGTCGCGATCGCCGCGCTCATCGGGGCGGGCCTCGCCGTCGCGGGTCTGCTCATGCAGGCCATCTTCGGCAACCCGCTCGCCGAACCCGGTGTGATCGGCATCTCGTCGGGTGCGGCTGTGGGTGCGGGCCTCGCGATCGTCTTCGGCGTCACGGTGTTCGGCGAGTGGACGACGGCGGTGTTCGCCTTCGCGGCCGGCCTCGGCGCGACGCTGCTGGTCTACGCGATGAGCCGGGCCGAGGGCCGCACCGAGGTCGTCACACTGGTGCTCACCGGTATCGCGGTGAACGCGATCGCGGGCGCCGGCATCGCACTGCTCACCTTCCTCGGCGATACGCAGTCGCGCGAGCAGATCGTCTTCTGGCAGCTCGGCAGTCTCGCGGGCAGCCGCTGGTCGCAGGTCGCGATCATCGCGCCCGTCATCGCCGTGGGCCTGCTCTCCGCGTACTTCGCGGCCCGCAAGCTCGATCTGCTGTCGCTCGGCGAGCGCAACGCGCGTCATCTCGGCGTGAACGTCGAAGTGCTGCGCATCAGCATGATCTTCGTCGTGGCGCTGCTCACCGGCGCGGCGGTGGCCTTCGCGGGCATCATCTCGTTCGTGGGCCTCGTGATCCCGCACCTGATGCGCATGATCCTCGGCCCCGCCCACCTGCCGCTCGTCACCGCGTCGGCGCTGGGCGGCGCGCTGCTGCTCACCCTCGCCGACCTCGCGGCGCGCACGGTGGTTCCGAACGCCGACATGCCCATCGGCATGCTCACGGCGCTCGTGGGCGGCCCCTTCTTCTTCTGGCTGCTGCGTCGCACGCGCAAGCGCAGCGGGGGGTGGGGCTGATGGCCCGCCACATCGAGATCCCGCAACGCGCGACGATCGGCGAGACGGTGTGCGCGGCCGAGGCCGTGCACCTGGAGCGCGGCGGCCGCGCCCTGCTCGACTCGGTGTCGCTCGAGCTGCGCGCGGGCGAGGTGCTCGCGCTGCTCGGCCCGAACGGGGCGGGCAAGTCGACACTGCTGAGCGTGCTGTCGGGCGATGTCGCTCCGGATCGCGGATCGGTGCGATTCGGCGATCGTGAGATCGGCGACTGGTCGCTCTCCGAGCTGTCGCGGCGCCGGGGCGTGCTGCTGCAGGACAACCAGCTGTTGTTCCCGTTCACCGTGCATCAGGTGGTCGAGATGGGGCGGGCGCCGTGGCGGCGCACTCCGCTCGAGGACGACGACAACGCGGCGATCTCGGAGGCGATCGCCGCGGCCGACATCGCGCACCTCGGCAACCGCCGCGTTCCGTCGCTGTCGGGCGGTGAGCGGGCCCGCGCCGGTTTCGCCCGCGTGATGGCCGGCCGCACCGGGGTGCTGATGCTCGACGAGCCCACGGCCGCCCTTGATCTGGGGCACCAGGAGGCGGTGCTCGGGATCGCCCGCGAGCGGGCGCGTGCGGGCGACGCGGTGCTGGTGGTGCTGCACGATCTCAATCTCGCCGGGGCGTACGCGGATCGGATCGCGCTGCTGCGCGACGGCCGCATCATCGCCTGCGACGCTCCGGAGCGGGTGCTGACGGCCGAGGTGGTCAGCGACGTCTACCAGACGCCCGTCGAGGTGATCCCCCACCCCGTCACGGGCAGGGGCATCGTGCTGCCGCGGCGCTTCTGACGCGGCGGGCCCGCCGCTGAGCCGGCCTGCGCGGCATCATTGAGTCGGCCCGAAAACACCGAGACGGCCCACGATTCGCGTGAATCGTGGGCCGTCTCGGCACAGATGGGCCGACTCGATCAGGCCTCTGGCGACGAGCTCCCGTCGGTCTCCCGCTCGGCGGCGGGCTGCTTCTTGCCGCGGCCCGCGATGAGCATGCCTCCGGTCACGCCGATGACGAGGATCGCCACGCCGCCGATGATGATCGGCAGCCAGGGCACACCCTGCTCTGCGGCCTGCTCGGGCTCCGCCGTCTCTGCGGGCTCAGCGGGGGTCGTCGGCTCCTCGGCCGTGCTCTCGGCGAGCACGCAGTCGGCCGCCGCGGTGAGGCTGACGGGATCGAGCTCCTCTCCCGAGACGTAGCTTCCGTACTCGCCGTTGAAGGCGTCGGCGCCCTCCGCCGTGAGGCGGGTGGGTGCCGAGACGATCTCGAGGTCGCCGCCCTGTGCTGCGACGACGCCGGTGATATCGATCTTCGCGGCCCGCACCTCGGAGGTCGCCGCCTCGCTGCCCGCGTTCGCCGTATCGGTGGCTCCCATGCTGAGCAGCAGGTAGGCGGTGTCGTCACCCGCGAACTCGATCACCGGATCGGCGAGGTCGAGCTCCATGGCGCCGCCGTGACCGGTGAAGTGCACCGCACCGGTGAACGCGATCCGCCCCTCCTCGAGCGTCTCGGAGAAGGCGCCCTCGACCTGGTTCCAGATGAAGTCGGGCGTCTCGTATCGCATGTCGTCGCTCACGGTCCACTCGCCGTTCGCGATCGAACCGCTGATGTAGGAGCGGAAGCTCTCCTTCACACCCCAGGTCATCTCAGCCGACTGCACGGTGCAGGAACCGTTCGCCTCGGCGGTCGCAGGGGCCGCGGTCGCGGCCACCGGTGCCGCCGTGACGGCGGCACCGATGAGCGCGGAGGTGACGAGACCCCGGAGCGCTGCGGTCTTCTTGCTCATCACTCTCCCCTGTTGCCCCGACGCTGCACGACCACGAGACCCGTCGTCGCACCGGCGATCACCAGCAGGGCGATCGCGGCCGCCCACCAGACCCACACGGGCCCGTCGTCGGTCGGTACCACGCCGGCAGCCACGGGCTCCGCCTGCTCCGCGATCGCGCTGGTGGCCTTCTTCTTGACCTTCACCTTCGCGGTCTCGGCCTTCTCGGCGATCTCGATCACCGCTCCGGCGTTGATGCTGCCCTGCAGGGTGATGGTGTGCACCCCGGGCTCGATGTCCTCGGGCAGGGTGCCGATCCAGCGCACGGTGCCGTTCTCGTCGGCGCCCGCAGCCTCGTCGAGCACGATCGGGTCGGAGTAGAGCACCACGAGGATGTCGCGCTCCTTGCGCTCGAAGCCGGAGGCCTCGATCTCGATCTCGCCGCCGGGCACCAGCTTCTTCGTGGGGGTCACCACCTGGATGCCGGTGGTGGCCGGGGGCGTCGCGGCCGGGGTGCGCTTGGTCTGCTTCGCCGCAACAGTCGTCGAGCCGTAGCTCGCACCGCTCGCCGAGCCCACCGTGAAGGTGACGGGGTCAATGCCAAACGAGTACTTTGCATCGCTCACACCTTCACGGCTAACACGCCCTGCGACGGGTGCACCAGCCCAAGTGACCTCACCGTTAGCTCCCACGGATTTTGCCGCTACCGCGAGATTGACAGGGTAGCTCTGCCCGCGCACCGTGATGGTAGCCGAGACGGCACTCGTAACAGTGATGACCGGGTTGCCGAACGATTCGCTCATCTGTCCGCCGTGCCCGCTGAAGGTCACCACGCCCGAGTACAGCACCGAGCCGGTGTGGGTCGCCGCGTTCCAGGAGCTGCCGGCCTGCGGGAACACGTAGCCGCCCGCACCGCCGCCGACACCGTTACCGGTGACGCTGCCCTTCGCGATCGGGCCGGTCGTGTAGCCCGCGAACCCAGACGACACGGCCCAGGTCAGCGAACCGGCCTGCTGGGCGCCCTGCGCAGGCTGCACGGGGGCCGGAGCGACGGGCTTCGGCTGCTCGGGCTTGGGCTTGGGGGTCACCGGATCGGTGGGCTTCACGTCAGACGCCGCACCCACCGTGAAGGTGACCGGATCCATCTCGCTGCCGGCCGGGTAGAAACCGAGGAAGTGGTCGACCGCGTCGGCCCGCAGCGCGCTGGGCGCCCCCGTCCAGGTCACGGTGCCGTCGTCCTCAGTGCGCTTCGCTTTGCTCAGGTCGATGTCCACGAGGCGCACGAGCGTGTTGTCGAGCTTCGCGCTCAGCACAGCCCGGGTCGCGCTCTCCACAGTGATCTGCGGATCGGCCAGGGTGAGTGCGAGACCGCCGTTGTGGCCGCTGAAACCCACACCGCCCGCGTAGCGCACGTTGCCTGTGCCGGTCTTCGTGTTCCACGAACCGCCGGTGATCTGCGGGAACTCGAAGACGCTGCCGGAGCGCTTCGCGGCGCCGAGCATCGTGATGGTGCCGCCGGCACCACCCTCGACGTAGGTGCGGAAGCTCTCCTTGACGCCCCACTTCAGGCCGCCCTTGGCGACCTCGGGATCGGGGGTCGGCGTACGATCCTTGCCCTTGAAGTTGAGCGAGACCATCTTCTCCTGGGCAGCGTTCTTGGTGTTGACGCCACCCGCGTAGGTGTAGATGCCGAACTTGCCGCCCGAGACGAGATCTGCGGGTTCCTTGAGCGTGACCGTCCAGGTGAACGATCCTGTGGCCGGATCGAGATCGACCCATTCCGTACGGATCGTGTCGCGGTGCTCTGCGGGTACGTCCTGCTCGAGGGTGTCCTCGGCGAGAGCCCAAGCGCGGTTGCTCTTGTCCATCTTGCGCTGGTCGCTCTTCACGCCGGCCGAGGGCTTCCAGTTCTCGGCGAAGTGACCGAAGACCGCGAACGTGCCCTGCGGCTTGTCGGAGGGGATGGGAGTGCCGATACCGCCGAGGTCGCACGTGATCTGGCCGGGCAGGCACTTGTTCACGTAGGGGTCGTACCCGGTGCCCTTGACGACGAGCTGATCGCCCTCCTTCACCTCACGGCCGTCGTAGGGGGTGACGCCGTCGGCGAGGAACACCTGCAGATCGGCCTCGAAGGTGGGATCCACGGGGCGTTCGCTGTCGGTGTAGTTCAGCGCGAGCTTGGTCTCCTGCGCCTTGTTGTTCACACCACCAGCACCATAGGTGTACACGCCGTAATCGCCGGTCACCGTCGCAGCATCCTTCGGATCAGCCAGCGTCAGCTCAGCCGTCCACGAACCATCCTCGGCAAGCGACACCCACTGCGAACGCACCGTGTCCTGGAAACCCCGATCGTTCGGAATCTGATTCAGCACACTCTCAGCCAGAACCCACCCCTGAGGGCCGGCCTTCCGCTGAGACGATGCCACCCCGTCAGCCGGGCTCCACGCCTCAGCGAACTTGCCGAACACCACATACGAACCCTGCGGCAACGTGCTCGGGATCGGCATGCCACGACCGCCCACGTTCGCAGCCGGATCAAACCCGGTGCCCTTGATCGTCAGCTTGTCACCCTTGTACACCTGCGCACCCGCAGCAAGCGGAGTCGTCGAATCACCCAAGAACACCTGCACCTCAGGCGACCACACCGGGGCAGCCGCCTCGACGGTGACCGTTACCGGCGTCCCAGTCGAGGAGGGGGCGTACACAGCAGCCTCATCGGGAGCGAAGCTCGCAATGATGCTGTGGTCACCCACCGCCAGGGCCGGAATGGAGGCGCCGGCGATGCCGGTCGCGGCGTCGACGGTTGCGGATCCGATGGCCACGCCGTCCTCAGTGAAGGTCACGGTGCCCGCCGCCCCCACGGGGGTCACGATGGCCTGGAGATCGAAGCTCGCACCCTCGGTCACCGGAGCGCTCGGAACCGAGGACCACTCCGTCACGGTCTCGGTCACCACCGGAGCGGCGGCGTATGAGATGGATCCCACCGCGTTCTGCGACGGATCGCTGAAGCCCTGGCCGTGCGCTTTCGAAGCGTACAGCGCATAGTTCGCTCCCTCAGCGAAGGCGGGCACCTCGAAGGTGATCGAGAACGTACCGTCCCCGTTGAGAGGAGCAGTCTTACCAACGCCGGTTTCCCCCTCGACGTTGCCGGGAGCGACCCACACCGTATCGAGCAGCTGCGCGGACCCCTGGTAGAAGCCCGGCAGCCCGGCCGGGCCGATGCCGACGTACACGCCGACGCTGTTGCTGCCGTCGAAGCCGGAGCCGGTCACCGTCACGGTGCCGCCCTCGCGGGGAGCCTCCGACGCGACCATCTCAGGGCCGGCAGCGTGCGCGGCCGTGGGCACCATGAAGAGGCCGCTCAGCGCGACGAGGACGGTGGTGATGAGCGCGAGCAGTTTCGATGATCTGCTGCGTACCTGCGAATCGTGCTGGATCACGTGCGCGATGCTCCTTGTTTCTGGGGGCGGTTGCAGACGAGGCTTCTCGTCAAAAAGGAGGCGCTCGGCCTCCCTCGGATGTGACTAAGGCATACCTAACCCCAGTCGATCACCAATAGTCTGACGAATATCATCGGATGATGCAAGTCGGGTGTGCGTTCTACCCGTGTCGACGATCCTCTCCCCTGACGTTCAGCAGCCTCCCGGCGTACACTGGGCAGCGCATCGACGCGCGCGAAGGAGTACCGTGAACCAGCCGGTCGAACCCGATGACCGCTATGAGGTGCGCCTCGACGACGCCGAGTGGCGCGCGCGCCTCTCCCCCGAGGAGTATGCGATCCTGCGCCAGGCCGCGACCGAGCGGGCCGGCACCGGAGCACTGCTGAACGAGGATCGCGACGGTCTCTACCGCTGCCGCGCCTGCGGCAACGAGCTCTTCGTGGCGGGCACCAAGTTCGACTCGGGCTGCGGCTGGCCGAGCTTCTACGAGAGCGTGCGCCCCGAGGCGGTCGAACTGCTCGAAGACTCCAGCCTCGGCATGGTGCGCACCGAGGTGCGGTGCGCGAAGTGCGGATCGCACCTGGGCCACGTGTTCCCCGACGGCTTCGGCACCCCCACCGGCGACCGCTACTGCATGAACTCCCTGGCCCTCTCGTTCGAGTCCGGGTCCGACGAGACCACGGCCGGCGCATGAGCGCCGAGTCGACGCCACGGGCCGCGCTCGACGCGGTGCGCAACCGCCGCTCCTACTCGAAGGTCACCGACGACGCCCCGTCGCAGGCCGAGCTCGAAGAGCTCGTGTCGGCGATGTCGAGCATCGCCGACCACTCCGGGCTGCGCCCCTGGCGTATCATCGCGCTGCGCGGCGACGCCCGCAAGAAGCTCGGCAAAGCGCTCGCGAAGGCCGAGGGCGGCGACCGCGAGAAGTACGTCGCCAAGGCGCAGCGCGCTCCCCTGCTGCTCGCCATCGTCGTGAGCCCGCGCAAGGACAAGATTCCCCTCTGGGAGCAGGAGGCCGTCGCGAGCGGCGTCGCGCACACCCTCGGCCTGCTGCTGCACGAGGCCGGCTGGGGCACGATGTGGCGCACCGGATCGCTCACCCGCGCGAAGGCCGTGCGCAAGGCGCTCGGGGTCGAGAAGCCCGAGTATCTGCTCGGCTGGATCTACGTCGGCGGCGTGCCCGAGAAGGAGCGCCGCGTCAAGCCGCGCAAGCCCCTCGATCTCTCACGGCACCTCAGCGAACTCTGATCCGGCGGCGATCCGGATCCGTCACGCCCGCGAGCCGCGCCCCGGCAGCGACGCGATCACCACGGCCGCCAGCGCCACGGCGGTGCCGACCGCCATGGCGGCCGTCACACCGCCGGCGAGCGGCAACCCCGCCTCCAGCAGCACCGACGCGATGAGCTGCCCGGCGACGTTCGACATGCTGAGCAGCAGCACCCCGGTGAGGCGGACGAGGATCGCGGCCACCGCGATGAAGATCACGCCGATCACGCCGCCCACGTAGAACCAGGGCTCGCTCGGCCAGTTCTCAGGCCACCCCTGGGTGGCCACCGACACCGCTGCGGCGACCGCGAGCACCGCGGTGCCCACCACGAAGTTCACGAACGTCGACGCGATCGCGCTCTGCGCGGCCGCCCGCACCAGGCCGTTCACCGCCGACTGCCACGACATGCCGATGCCCGCCACCAGCGGAACCACCACGAGCCACGGCGATCCCGCGCCGCCGAGGCCGCCCGCGACCGAGATCGCCACGGCCGCGACCGCCAGGATCGTGCCCGTCACGCGCGGCAGCGACGGATCAACCCGGCCGCCCGGACCCAGCCCGATGCGATCCATGAGCAGGCCCCCGAGCACCTGACCGGCGACGATGCCGACCGTGAACAGCGCGAGACCGATCACCGACGCCACAAGCCCCTGCGTGAGCACGAAGAACGCGCCGCAGGTACCGCCGAGCAGCCCCCAGACGGGGTACCGGCCCGCCCGCACCTCCGCCGTGAGCAGCCCCATGCCGCGTCGCGCCTTCGGCGTGAAGAGCAGCACCAGCCCGACGAGCAGCAGGCCGGAGCCGAACGAGGCGAGCGCGGCGAGGTATCCGCTGCCGATCTGCTGGCTCAGGCCGCCGTTGATGCGCGACTGCACCGCGACCAGCATGCCCGCAGTACCGGAGCCGAGCAGCGCGACGGGAACCCTGAACCTCACATGCACCCGGTCAACCATACTCCTCCGACAGGAGCCTGCGCGCCGGGAAGCGCCGCGGGCTGCTGCGCGGGAAGCCGGTGGAGCCGGCGACACCGGAGTCGATTCGCAGACCGACAGGCGGCGACACGCAAAAGGCCCCGCGGAGCGGGGCCAGCGTGGAGCCCAGCCCTCGCTCCGCTCCGTGGCCGCAGCAGTGGCCGCGCGCCTCTTGAGAAAACGCTGCCGCGTTTTCTCTGCGAGCCCAGCCCTCGCTGCGCTCCATGGCCGCAGCAGTGGCCGCGCGCCTCTTGAGAAAACGCTGGCGCGTTTTCTCTGCGAGCCGCCTGTCGGACTCGAACCGACCACCTGCGCTTTACAAGGGCGCTGCTCTACCAGATGAGCTAAGGCGGCGAGGGGGCGGCGACGTGCGCCGCCGCCCCGAGCAGTTTACTCCGAGTCCTCCGCGTCGGCGGAATCGTCGGCGGCCGAGCTGTTCTTCTCGACCTCGCTCTTGACCTTCAGCAGGTACGACTCGAGATCGCCGTCACGAGCCTGGTTCCACTGCTGGCCGTTCACGATGACGGTGGGGGTGCTGACGAGGCGCTGCGCCTGGTCGGCGGGCTGCAGCTCGGTGCCGCCGGGGCCGAACATCTGGGCGCCCTTGGCGAGGCCCTGCACGCCGGTCTCGCTCACGGCCTTGTAGTTGGCGGCGATGAAGCTGCCGAAGCGCACGTCCTTGACGCACTGGCGCAGTTCGTCGGTGAGCTCGGCTCCGGCGCCCTCGGCCTGCTCGAGCAGCTCGTCGTCGGTGAGGCCGGTGCTGCCCTCGGCCGGCTGCACTTCAGCGCTCAGGAGGGTGTTGTGCAGCTTGAATGCGACGTCGGGCTGCTGCTCGACCACGCAACTGAACAGGTTGGCGGCGCGGGTCGAGTACTTGGTGCCGAGCGACGCACTGTCGAGGAAGTTCAGCGGGTAGACCTGCAGGGTGACGTCGCCGCTGCCCACGTAGTTCTCCAGCATCGTGCCGTACTGCTGCTCGAACGCGCCGCAGGCGGGGCACATGTAGTCGACGTAGATGCTCACGTCGAGGGGCAGCTGCTTGCGGTCGACCTCTGGCGCCTCGCGCTCCTCGCCGGACTGCAGCGCCGGGGTCTCGACCACCTTGAGGTCCTTGGTGAATACGACACCGCCGGAGGCCATATTCTCGGGGCCGGGGCCGGCGGGCTTCATCGTCTGGGTGAGGATGAGGGCGACGACGGCGAGGATCGCCAGCACGCCGACCACGATGCCGCCCTGCAGCAGCAGGCGGCCGCGCTTCTCGCGGCGCTTCTCGGCCTCGCGGGCGAGGCGCGCCTGCTCGCGCGCCCGCTCTCGGCGCTCGTTCTTCGTGAGTTTCTCTGCCATGGCTCTCTCCAGTAGTGCCGCCTGCCGGTCGGCTCCGGTCGTTCTCAGGGATTGGGCGGCCCGCCGCCTCGCCTTACTTCTTCTTGTTCGCGCGGCGCTCGGCTCGGTTCGCGGGGGGTGCCGTCGCCGGGCACCTGCTGGCCGAAGGCTCCGCGTTGCGCGGGCTGCTGGGGCTGCGCGGGCTGGCTGCCGCGTGCGGCGTTGCGCGCACGCGCGCCGGCGCCGGTCTCGCCCTGCGCGCCGCTGACGGACGGCGCGCCGTCCTCGTCGGGTGCGGTGTAACTGAGCTTGGACTGATCCGGCGTCTGCTGGTCTTCCAGCCCGCCACCCTCGAGGTGCACGTGGTCTTGCGGGCCGGCGGCGGGGCGCACCTTCACCTCGAGGTTGTAGAGCATCCCCATGGACTCTTCCTTGATCTGCCCCATCATGCCCTCGAACATGGTGAAGCCCTCGCGCTGGTACTCGATCAGCGGATCGCGCTGCGCCATCGCGCGCAGGCCGATGCCCTCCTTGAGGTATTCCATCTCGTAGAGGTGGTCGCGCCAGCGGCGGTCGATCGCGGCGAGCACCACGCGGCGCTCGAGTTCGCGCATGGCCTCCTCGCCGAGCTCCTCCTCGCGCTTACGGTAGGCGACCTCGGCGTCGGAGAGGATCTCCCGGCGCAGGAACGCCTTGTCGACGCGGGTGCCGCCGGCCTCGGCGACGAGCTCGTCCACGGTGATGCCGATCGGGTAGACCTGCTTGAGGTCGCTCCAGAGGGCGTCGAAGTCCCACTCGCCGTCGAGGCCGTGGGAATCGAGGATCGCGTCGATCGTCTGCTCGCGGAACGCGTCGATGCGCGACTCGATCTCTTCGCCGTCGAGGATCTGCTGGCGGTCGCTATAGATGGCCTTGCGCTGGCGGTCGAGAACGTCGTCGTACTTCAGCACGTTCTTGCGGATCTCGGCGTTGCGCTGCTCGACCTGGCTCTGCGCGCTCTGGATGGCGCGGGTGACGACCTTCGACTCGATCGCGAGGTCGTCGGGGAAGCCGTCGCGGTTCATGAGCGCGGCGGCGGCGCCGGAGTTGAAGAGGCGCATCAGGTCGTCGGCGAGCGACAGGTAGAAGCGGCTCTCGCCGGGGTCTCCCTGACGGCCGGAACGGCCCCGCAACTGGTTGTCGATGCGGCGCGACTCGTGGCGCTCGGTGCCGAGCACGTACAGGCCGCCGACGGCGATGACCTTCTCGGCTTCCTCGGCGACGGTGCGCTTGACGGCGTCGAAGACGTCGTCCCAGGCGGCCTCGTAACCTTGCGGATCCTCCTCGGTCGAGAGACCGCGAGCGGCCATCTCCTGCACCGCGAGGAACTCGGCGTTGCCGCCGAGCATGATGTCGGTGCCGCGGCCGGCCATGTTGGTGGCGACGGTGACGGCGCCCAGGCGCCCGGCCTGCGCGATGATCGCGGCCTCGCGCGCGTGGTTCTTGGCGTTCAGCACCTCGTGGCGCACGCCCTTCTTCGCGAGCAGGCGCGACAGGTACTCGCTCTTCTCGACGCTCGTCGTGCCGACGAGCACGGGCTGGCCCTTCTCGTAGCGCTCGGCGATGTCTTCGACGGCCTGCTGGAACTTGGCCTCCTCGTTCTTGTAGACGAGGTCGGGCTGATCTTTGCGCTGCATGGGCTTGTTGGTGGGGATGGGCACCACGCCCAGCTTGTAGGCCGACATGAACTCGCCGGCCTCGGTCTCGGCCGTACCGGTCATGCCCGAGAGCTTCTCGTAGAGGCGGAAGTAGTTCTGCAGGGTGACGGTGGCGAGCATCTGGTTCTCGGCCTTGACCTGCACGCCCTCCTTGGCCTCGATGGCCTGGTGCATGCCTTCGTTGTAGCGGCGGCCCGCAAGGATGCGGCCCGTGTGCTCGTCGACGATGAGCACCTCTCCGTTCAGCACGACGTAGTCCTTGTCGCGGGTGAAGAGCGCCTTCGCCTTGATCGAGTTGTTGAGGAAGGAGATGAGGGGGGTGTTCACCGACTCGTAGAGGTTGGTGATGCCGAGGTGATCCTCGACCTTCTCGATGCCGGGTTCGAGCACGCCGATGGTGCGCTTCTTCTCGTCGACCTCGTAGTCGACGCCCGGCTCGAGCTTGCGCGCGATGCGGGCGAACTCGGCGAACCAGCGGTTGGCCTCTCCCGACGACGGGCCCGAGATGATGAGCGGGGTGCGGGCCTCGTCGATGAGGATCGAGTCGACCTCGTCGATGATGGCGAAGAAGTGGCCGCGCTGCACGCGCTCCTCGGCGCTCGACGCCATGTTGTCGCGCAGGTAGTCGAAGCCGAACTCGTTGTTGGTGCCGTAGGTGATGTCGGCGTTGTACTGCTCTCGACGGGTGGCGGGATCCTGTCCGGCGACGATGCAGCCGGTGGTCATGCCGAGGGCGCGGAAGACGCGGCCCATGAGCTCGCTCTGGTAGCTGGCGAGGTAGTCGTTGACGGTGACGACGTGCACGCCCTCGCCGGCCAGCGCGTTGAGATAGGCCGGCATCGTGGCGACGAGCGTCTTGCCCTCACCGGTCTTCATCTCGGAGATGTTGCCCAGGTGCAGGTTGGCGCCGCCCATCACCTGCACGTCGAACGGGCGCAGACCGATGGTGCGCTTGGCGGCTTCCCGCACGGCGGCGAACGCCTCGGGCAGCAGATCGTCGAGGGTCTCGCCCTTCTCCAGGCGGGCCTTGAACTCGAGGGTCTCCCCGCGCAGTTCCTCGTCGCTGAGGTCGGCGAAGGAGCCCTCGAGATCGGCGACCGTCTTGGCCAACCGCTGGAGCTTCTTCAGGGTGCGACCCTCGCCGACGCGAAGGAGCTTTTCGAGAACTGTCGCCACGTTGTGTCTCCTGTAAGGTTCTGCACGGTGGTCCGCTTCGCGACTTCACCGCCGTTGCCGAATTGTGACAACTCCTCAGCTTAGCAAGGCCAAGCCCGGCACCGGCTGGGGACTTGCCCGGATGGAGGCCCAGTGGGGGAACCCTCGCGCGAGGTGCTCGTGATCCTCCCCACCTTCAACGAGCGCGAGACGCTGTCCGGTGTGATCGCCGGGGTGCTGGGCTCGGTGCCCGAGGCGCGGGTGCTCGTGGTCGACGACGGCAGCCCGGACGGCACGGGGGCGCTCGCCGATCGGCTGGCCGCGTCCGAGCCCCGCGTCGAGGTGCTGCACCGGGCCGGGAAGAGCGGGCTCGGCACCGCCTACATCGCGGGATTCCGGGCGGGGATCGCCGCGGGGTACCGCCTGGTGGTCGAGATGGACGCCGACGGCTCTCACCTCGCCGGCGAGCTGCCGCTGCTGCTCGACGCCGCACGTGCGAACGGCGGCGCCGCGATCGGCGCGCGCTGGATCGAGGGCGGGCGGATCGTGGGCTGGCCGCGCTATCGGCGGTGGATATCGCGCACCGGCACTCGGGTGGCGCGGATCGCGCTGCGCTCGGGGCTGCACGACCTCACGAGCGGGTTCCGCGCGATCGACGCCTCGTGCTGGCGCGCCTCGACCTGGACTCGCTCGATTCTCAGGGATACGGCTTCCAGGTGGAGACCGCCTGGGAGCTCGAGCGGCTGGGCTGCCCCATCGCGGAGGTGCCGATCACGTTCGTGGAGCGCGCGGGCGGCCACTCGAAGATGACGTGCGGGATCGTGTTCGAGGCTCTCTGGAACGTGCTGCGCCGAGGCTGGTGGCTGCGATTCGGGCGGCGCGGCTGACGCCGTTCCGCAGCCGGCCGGGGCGATCGATCGCGGTGTCACCGGCGAGCCCCTCGCCCCTGAGGCAGGGGCGAGGGGCTCGTCCGAGGCGAACCGGCGTGCGCGCTACTCCTCGGTGAGCGAGATCACGCCGTAGTTCCAGCCCCTGCGCCGGTAGACGACGCTCGGGCGGCCGGTGCCGCTCTCGACGAAGAGGAAGAAGTCGTGGCCGACCAGCTCCATCTGGTCCACGGCGTCCTCGACCGAGAGTCGCTCGGCGGGGAACTCCTTGCTGCGGATCACCACGGGCGAGTACTGATCCTCGCCTCCCTGCTGATCGGGGAGCGGGATGCTGCCGGTCGCGACGGCGTCGATGACCTCGGCGGGAGCGGGGGTGACATCGATCTCGGCGAAGTCGCGGGCCGCCGCGTCGCCCAGCGAGAGGCGGCCGCGGCCGCGGCGGTCCTGCCGCTTGTCCTTCATGCGGCGGATGCGCTCGAGCACCCGGCCGTAGGCCATGTCGAAGGCCGAGTACTTGTCTCCGCCGGCGGACTCCGCGCGGATCACGGGGCCCGGCCCGATGAGCGTGATCTCGACGAGATCGCCGTGCTTGGGACTGCGGTCGCTCTGGCGCGAAACCTTCACTTCGAGCGCCTGAGCCCGGGGCAACAGGCCCGACACCTTTTCGGTCTTCGATTCGACGTAGTTCTCGAAGCGGTCAGTGATCCCGACATTCTTGCCGCGGATGTTCACGTCCATGGTGACCTCCCAAGTGACTCAGGCGGGTGGGCCTCTGTGGCGCACCGTTACGCCTTTCCCGAACTCTACTGCACTCGGGGTTTTCGTTTCCACCTCGGCTCCGAGCTCGCGGTCAGGAACCTCGCTCAGCTCTGCGGAGCTCCCGGGAACATCCGCCCGTCGATGAGCGCGAGGCCCGGGAACGCGGCCCGGGAGCACGATTCAACGCGGCCGCTCGGCGTCGCGAACGGCCGCTCGGGGCTCGGCATCGGGTCACCCGACGACCCTCGGAGGGCCTGCGGGACGCCCCGACGCCTCACGCGTGTCGCGACGCCGGGCATGGCAGAGCGCGACGACCGCGACCACGTTCGCGCCCGCGGCTTCGAGCGCGTCGCGGCAGGCGAGCGCGGTCGCTCCCGTGGTGATCACGTCGTCGACGAGGACCACCTCGCGTCCCCGCAGCACGGCTCGGCGCGATGCGCGCACGCGCACCCTGCGGGCGTTGCGCGCCCGCTCGTCAGCGCTCAGACCGACTTGACTGCGCCGCCCGCGAGCCGCCCGCAACGCGGCGATTCGCAGCACTCGCACCCCCTGGCCTCGCAGAGCGCTGCTCACGAGCAGATCGACGTGCCGGTAGCCGCGCCGCCGCGTGCTCGAGCGCCGCGAGGGCGCGGCGACGATCACGGGGGCTGCCGGGCCCCGGCAACGGGTCAGCGCCGCCGCGAGCGGCACCCTCAGCTGCGCCCCGAGCTCGCGCCCGAGGCCCGTGCGGCCCCCGTGCTTGAACGCGACCAGCACTGCGCGCAGCGGCCCCTCGTAGGCGCCCCGCACGAAGCACGGAGCGCCGATCTCGGGTTGCAGCGGTGGCGCCGAGCGGCGCAGCTCCACGCGGCAGGGCAGGCAGCACTCGCGGTCGGCGTCGCCGCAGCTCACGCAAGTGGTGGGCCACAGCAGCGCCAGCAGGTCGAGGCCGACCCCTCTGAATTTTGCGATGATCGACACGCTCCGATCCTGGCGCAGCGAGGCCGCCGCGGCGCTCCCATTCGAGCGATCCGTGGAGAGATCGCCCGCGATCCGCCGCATCCCTCGCCTGTGAGCGGAGCTCAGCCGCCCCCGGGCTCGGAGCCCGCCCGGGTGTCTCAGCCCCGTTTCGCCAGCAGCTTCACATTCTCGTCCAGGCGCTGCCATCCGCTGTTCTGCGCGGCGAAGAGGTCGCCGTTCTCGCCGAGCACCCGCAACTGGGTGCGGCTGCCCCCGCCCGAGACCTGCGCACCGCCGGGGATGGCGCCGCCCTGCTCCACGCTGAAGCGGCCGGGGCCGCCCACCGTGACCCGGCTGGTGCCGTCGGCCCGCGTCAGCGCCACGAACCCCGTCTGGCCGACCCAATCGAGGTCCACGGGCTCCCCTGCGGCCCACATCTGCACGTCGGCCTCCTCGCTCGTGGCGACGGGCGCGCCGTTCTCGTCGCGCACCACGCCGGCCACGAGCACCTGGCTGCCGGAGTCGCTGGGAACGAGGGCGGCGATCCTCGCCCCCTCCGGCGAGATGCGCACCGCCACGGGCTCCCGACCGGCCAGCCACGGTGCGGCGATCCACGCCGACGAGCCGTCGGCCCCCCTCCCCACACACACACCTGCAGCTGCTGAGCGGTCGATCTCTGCACGGTCCAGACGTAGCCGAAGACATCGACCCCCGGCTCGATCAGGCCGTCGCGGGCGTCGACGAGCACCCGCCCCGCCGCGTCGACTCGCGTCACGCCCTCGTCGTTCAGCATGGCCGCCGTCTCGCCGTCGAGCGAGAGCGTCACCGCGTCCGGGTCGTACCCCGGCAGGGTCTCGACGAACCCGGTGCTCTCCTTGAAGTCGCCCGCCATCAGCGTGCCGAAGCGGCCGTCGACCAGCACCGACGGCTCGTACACCTCGCTCAGCACGCCCGGCCCCGAGCCGTCGGCCGGAATCTGGGTCTGCACGCCGTCGACGTACAGGTCGAAGCCGTTGACGTCGGCCACCGTCTGCAGGCTCGTGCGCAGCTGCTGGTAGACCTCGGAGAGCGCGGTCTGACCGCCCTGCAGCAGCGTGCCGGTCAGGTCGATCCGCGCCTTGCCGTCGACCACCGGCACGGTGTTCGAGACGAGAGCCGTGCCGGACGGGAAGCCGCTGTGCACCGACTCGCGCAGACGATCCGAGGGGCCGGCGAGAAGCGCGCTCACGATCGCGGTCGGCAGCGAGGAGCGGTTCAGGAACCAGCGCGTGTCGGGCACGAGCATGCCGCCCGGTCCCACGAAGTACAGCTGCCTCGGCGACCAGATCGAGGTGAACGTGGTGCTGTCGAGGATGATGCCGGCGGGCGCCGACGAGATGCGCCACTCGCCGCCGACCTGTTCGAACTCGAACCGCATGTCGGTGGTCGGGCCCGGCTGCACCGGCAGCATGATACCGGTCTCGTCGACCTTCGCGACCGCGGCGAGCGAAAGCACGCCCGCCGTCTCGCCGTCGGCCCGGTACGGCCGGCTGCCGTCGTCGATGAGCACGCCGAGGTGCGGATCCCACTGGCCCGCGTACTCGGGCGCCAGGAACTCGCGCGCCACAGCGTAGTCCTCGGAGCTCGACGAGGCGGCCTCGACGAAGCCGCGCACCACGTCTTTCTGGCTGGCGCCCGGAGACGGGCCCGAAGGGATGTTCTGCCAGGTCTGATCGGCCTGCTGCAGATTGGTGAGGCCCGGCTGCACGGGCCCCGTCGAGGGGATCGCCGCGCAGCCGCTCAGCAGCAGCACCGCGGCGGCGAGCGCGGCCGCCGAGCGCCATCCGTTCGATCGCCGAGTCATCGCCGCTCCTTCCGAATGCGCCTGCCGGGCCGCCGCAGCCACCCGCCCGTCTTCTGAGGATCGCCGAGATCGGTCTCGACGTCGTCCGGCACGAGCGGCAGCGGCGACATGAAGCTCGTGATGGCGTCGCCCCGCGGCAGAGTGAGCCTGAAGTTCGATCCCTCCCCCGGCCTCGACCAGGCCTCGAGGATGCCGCCGTGCACCGCGGCGTCCTCCTGCGCGATCGCGAGCCCGAGGCCCGTGCCGCCGAGGGTGCGCTTGCGCGAGGGATACGCGCGCCAGAACCGGTCGAACACGTGCTCGACGTCCTCGGGTCTCATGCCCACTCCCCAGTCGCGCACCGCGATCGAGATCGCTGCCGCGTTCGAGTCGATCGTCACCACGATCGGCCGCCCCTCGCCGTGCTCGATCGCGTTGCCGACGAGGTTCGACACGATGCGGCGGATGCGGCGGGCGTCGACCTCGACGGGCGCGTAGCCTCCCAGCGGGCGCACCTCGATGAGACTCTCCGACAGGGGCTGCAGCCCGTCGACGACCTCGTGCGCGAGCGAGACGAGATTGCTCGGCTCGGTGTCGAGGGTCACCCGCCCCGCGTCGTAGCGCGAGATCTCGAGCAGATCGCCGAGCAGCGACTCGAAGCGCTCCACCTGCGCGCCGAGCACCTCGACGGCGCGCTGCTGGCCGGGGCCGAGGCCCTCGGCGCCGCCCTGCAGCACCTCGCTCGCGAGCCTGATCGTGGTGAGCGGGGTGCGCAGCTCGTGCGACACGTCCGACACGAAGCGCTGCTGCATCTCCGAGAGGTGGTCGAGTTCGTGGATGCGGGCCTGCAGCGTGTCGGCCATGTCGTTGAAGCCGTCCGAGAGCGCGTCGAAGTGCTCGTCGTTCTGCCAGGGCATGCGGGCGTCGCTCTCGCCTGCCGCAAGGCGGCGGCTCGTGTCGGCGGCGGCGCGGATCGGTCGGAACACGATGCGTGACATGATCCACACCAGGATGCCGATGAACGCCATCATCGCCGCCGCGGTGATCAGCAGCGTGCGCTGCACGAAGCTCAATGTGTCCTGCGTGTCGGCGAGGTTGTAGCCGATGAAGAGGTCGTAGCTGCCCGCCTCGGCGGGGAACACGAGGGTGGATCCGACGACGATGCCCGCGGACTGCGAACCGTCGTCGCCGTGGAAGGTCACGGCCTGCCAGTGCTGGGGCGGGCTTCCGTCGCCGACGGCCCTGCTGAGGTCGGCGCTCACCGCCTCGCGCAGCATGACGCTCGTCGCCGCCGAGGGCGGCGCCTCGGGGTACGCGGGCTGCCCGGGCTGCCGGCGCAGATACACGAGCTGGCTCGCCGACGTGTCCTGCACGGTTCTGCGCACCGAGGCGGCGAGCTGCACGAGCCCGCCGCGATCCGAGGCATCGGAGGCGTCGATCTGGCGCTGCGCCGCGAGCGTGGCGCGCGCCGAATCCTGCAGGGCCTGATCTCGACGCGACGAGTAGAGATCATCGCTGATGCTCGTCAGGATGAACACGCCGGCCACGAAGATGATGAAGCCCGTCACCATGCCCGTGATGGTCATGGTGCGCAGCATGAGCGAGCGCCGCCAGCGCGCCCGGAAGGGGCCGAGCACCGGCTGCGTCAGCTTGACCCAGCGGAGTCGCAGGCGCCGCAGCGCGATCCCCGGGCGCGACCGTCCCCGGGGCGGTCGCCCCCGGTGCGCTCGGAGGGTGGGCACGGGCACCCCTATTCGACGGGCGCGCCCGCGCGGTAGCCGACGCCGCGCACGGTCGTGACGATGGTCGGGTGATCGGGATCCTGCTCGATCTTCGCCCGCAGCCGCTGCACGTGCACGTTGACGAGTCGGGTGTCGGCCTTGTACTGGTAGCCCCACACCTTCTCGAGCAGCACCTCGCGGGTGAACACCTGCTGGGGCTTGCGGGCGAGGATCGCGAGCAGGTCGAACTCGAGCGGGGTCAGCGGGATCGGCTGCGAGCCGCGGCGCACCTCGTGGGCCGAGACGTCGATCGTGAGGTCGCCGATGCGCAGCGTCTCGACCGCGTCCTGCTGCGGCTCGCGCAGGCGGGCGCGGATTCGGGCGATCAGCTCGGCCGGGTTGAAGGGCTTGACCACGTAGTCGTCGGCGCCGGCCTCGAGGCCCCTCACCACGTCGCGGGTGTCGGTGCGCGCGGTGAGCATGATGATGGGCGTGCCCGACTCGGCGCGGATCTTCTCGGCGACCTCGATGCCGTCGAGGCCGGGCAGCATCACGTCGAGCAGCACCAGGTCGGGGCGCATCTCGCGGAACTTCTCGACCGCTTCGGCGCCGTCGACCGAGAACTCCGTGACGAAGCCCTCGCCCTGCAGCACCATGCCGAGCATCTCGGCCAGGGCCCTGTCATCGTCAACCACCAGGATGCGCGCGCTCATGTTTCCCATTATGGCTGCTCAGGCTCCCAGTCGCCGGATTGCGGCGACGCCCGCTGTTCAGTAGTGGTCGAAGCGGCCCGGCAGCAGCTCCCAGGGCTCGCGCCCGAGGTACTCGCAGACCGCCTGGTACACGCAGTGCTCCACGAAGTAGCGCCGGTGCTCGTCGTCCTCGACGTGCAGCCCGCGCGCCCGCTGGATCGGCATGCGGTACATGATGATCGTGCGCGCCCCCCGGTCGATCGAGTAGAAGAGCGGGAACCGGCTCTCGCCGCGGCCGGTGGGCGCCGTCTGAAAGCCGATCTGCACCCCGCGCAGCTCGTCGGGGAACTGCGACTGCAGCAGCTCGACCGCGCCTCGCGCATCGATCTCGAAGCGCAGCGCGCGGGCGTTCGGATCGGCCAGACCGGGGCCGGTGAGCGAAGAGCGCATCGACCGCCGCCCGTGGCGTCGCTGCACCCGCTCGGGGGCTGAGGGCTTGCGCTCGCGACGGAACATGAGCCCAGTCTACGCGTGGGCGCACGCCTCGCCGCGCGCCGCGGCCCCGCCCCATCCCAGGCGCGGCGATCGCCTCCCACGACGTATGACCCGGCGGAAGGCGATCGGCTAGCGGGTGTAGACCGTGATCTCGCCGTCGCGGGGGTCCGGGGCGAGGATCGGGTAGCCCGCGATCGTTCCGCCGCTCACATAGCGCACGCCCGCGTGCACGGGCACCGAGCTCGTGAGTCGCGCCTCTGCCGGGGCGCGCACCACGGCGGCCGCCCCGGCCGGCAGCTTCTGCTCGCGGGGCTTGCCGCTGCCGTCGGCGCTCTCGATCACGAGCTCAGCCTCCTCAGAACCGGGGTTGACGACCACCAGCTGCCCGCCGCCCACAACGGGGACCGCTACAGGCAGATCGGCAGTCGTGGTCGGCGCGGGCGCGAACCACTCATAGTCGTGCCCGTCCTCGTCGGTCGCCGAGCCGAGCGCGGCCGCGACGACCGGAGCATCGGCCTCGACGATCACCGCTTCGGCCTCCTCGGGCCAGTGCGGCACGACCAGCTCGCCGACCGCCGAATCGGCGAGTGCGATCTCGCCGAGGTCGACGCTGCGGCCATCCGCATCGACGGCGCGCACGCGGGCGGCGCCCTCCTCGCCCGCCGGTGCGAGCGCGCGCACCACCACGGGGAAGTCGTCGCCCTCGCCCGAGTCGCTCGGGCCGTGCCCGTGGTCGCTCCGGTTGGCGACGCCCGGCAGCACCAGCTGGGTCTCGGGCTCGAGCTGACGGGTCACCGACGACACGGCGAAGGGCGAGATGCCCGACGTCTGCCCCACTCCGAGGCTCGCGGTGACCGGCGCGCCCGTGCTGATGACGCGCACGGCGAGCCGCTCGCGCTCCGGGGCGTAGCCGTTCAGCGAGACGGTCTGCTCGGCACCGGCGGCGACGAGCACGCCCGCCGTCTGCACGGCGTCGACGGGCCCGGCCTCGTCGTAGACGCTGATCTGCACGGTGGCCGGCACCGATCCGGGGTTGCCCAGGCTGAGCGTCGTGGAGACGCCCAGGGCGGTCGAACCGCCCAGCAGCCACTGTTCGTTCAGCGGTTCGGCGCAGGCGCTCGCGGCCGCGCCGCTCAGACCCTCGGTGCTCACGGCCTGAATCTGCGCGGCCCCGATCAGCTCCTCCACGGGGGCCGACAGCACGAGGGGCGGCGACTCGCCGCCCTCGGCCCGCTCGAGGCCCCTCGTCTCGGCGGGCTCCCCGGAGATCACGACACCGGGTGACCCCGTGGGCACGGCGACGCCGGGCCGTGCGGGGTCGGCTCCCAGCTCGGCGAAGGGGCCGGCGCAGACCAGGTTGCGGGCGGTGTTCTGGGCGCTGTCGACGGTCACCGCGACGGGCTCCCGCTCGACGCCGGGCAGCTCGACCTGACCGAGCAGCAGCACCGCCGAGGCGCACACGCCCACCACCACGAGACCGGTCGCGGCTCGGGCGCCGCCGCGCAGCATGCGGGAACGATCGCTCATCGCGGGCCTCCGTTCTCGGGGTGCTCGGGGCTGTCGGCCTCGGGCGCGGGATGCCCAGCTCGGGGGCGCTCGGGTGCGGGATGCTCGGGGTCGGGGTGTTCGGACGCGGGCAGCCAGCGGGCTGCGGATGCCGTGTCCTCGCTCCCGTGCCGGGCGCCGGGGTCGGGATCGCTCGGCGCCGCCTCCGACGGGGCCTCCGTCGGAGCGCCCGGTGCGCCCGGGAGCACCGGGGCAGCGCCCGCCGCCGTTCCCGGGGCTGCGGGCGCAGACGTCCCCGCCCGCTTCACGGCTCGCCGGCTCGGCCGCTTGCGCCGCTCGGGACGGTAGGTCACCTCACCGGTCGGCAGCGCGAGCAGCACCATCCCGAGCAGCACGACGAGCTGGATGCCCCAGATCGTCTGCCCCGTCAGCGAGGTGCCGCCGAGCCTCGTACCCGCGTCGCCCTGAGCATCGGAGACGGATTCGGGATCCGCGACCCGCCACAGCAGCCCCTGCTCGGTCAGGCCCGCGCTCGCGAGCGAGGCGTGCTGGTCGAACACGCGCTGCAGCTCGGCCCGCTCGAGGTCGCTGCCGCCGTTCACGAGCAGCACGAAACCGATGCCCTCGTCCTGCAGCCGCTCGCGCATATCGGGGCCGCCGACGCTGGCGAGCCCGCCGACCACCTCGGCAAGGTCGCGATCGGCCGCCGTCTCCTCGGGCGAGGCGAGCGACGAGCGGATGCGGTCGAGGCGCGACCCGCTGCCCGTCACCAGCTCGGCGCGCACGCTGTGGGCCGCCTCGGGGGTGAGCACGAGGGTGCGCACGTCGGGATCGCTCTCGCCCGCGGCCTGCACGAGCGCGGGCATCTGGGCGCTGGCGGGCACGAAGGGCACACGATTCAACAGCAGGTTGCCGGCGACGGGCACCACCGCGAGCACCGCCGCCACGAGACCCACCGCCACCACGGGTGCGGCGCCGCGCCGAAGCGTGGTGGCTCCCATCGCCGCGAGGCTCAGCACCGCGATCCAGTACACGGCCAGCCCCGAACCGGTCCACACGGCGACGCTCTGATCGCCCGTGACGGTGAGGTGCAGCTGCGCCGCCGCGATCGCGGTCGCCATGCCCAGACCGCCCAGCACCGAGTTCAGCACGGTGATGGCGACGCGGCCCGTGAAGAGCCCGAGCAGGGCGAGCAGAGCGATGGGCGCCATGAGCACCCCGACGAGCAGCGTGGCGGGCGGCCCGCCGAGACCGATCCCGTCGAGGATGCCGGCCCACCCCTCGAGTCCGAACTCGGGGAAGCCGAGCAGCAGGTGCCAGGTGGTGCCCGCGTCGAAGGGGGCGACCACACCCGGGTCGCGCAGCAGATCGAGCGGGCGGCCGTTCACGAGCGCGTAGACGATCTTCGGGGCGAACAGCACCGCCGGCATGAGCGCCGTGGTGAGCACGCGCGCCGCGCCACGCAGAGTCGTGAAGAGCCCCACCACCACCAGCACGAGCGCGGCGGGGATCAGGATCGGAGCCGCGGCGAGGGCGACGGCGGCGAGCAGCGACGCGGTGCCGGCCCAGCTCCACGACTCGCGGCAGCGGGTCGCCGCGAGCAGCAGCCACGGCAGCACGATCGCGAGCACGAGGGTGGGCAGCCGCCCCGCATCGAGCGAGCCGAGCAGCACGGGGCTTAGGGCGAAGCCGAGGCTCAGCAGCACGCGCGCGGCGCGCGACTCGGTGAGCTGGGCGGCCCAGATCCAGGCCCCGAGCGCGGTGAGCGGGATCGCCGCGATCATGAGCAGCACGAGCGCGTGCGAGGGGTTCCAGAAGGTGAGCGTGCCGAGCAGCGCGAGCACCCAGGTGAACGGGTCGGCGGGCACGCCGCCGAGGGGCCGGGTGTTCCACCACAGCTGGTCGATCTCGCTCAGGGGCGCGAGACCGCCCCCGGCCAGGCTGGTCTGCGGGAAGGCCCACCAGGTGAGGGCGATCGCGGCGACCGCCGCCGCCGCGAGCACCGCGAGCCCGCCGCTCGAGATGAAGTGCAGCTCGCGCCTCTGCCGGCCGGAGGACGCGAGGATCGCCTCGCGGTCGATCATGCGGGCGGTGCGCACGCTCTTCGGATCGATCCTGAGCTGCCGGATCGCGGGCCACCCGGCCGAAGAGTGCCTGCGGATGCGGCGCCGCGACGCGACGATCGAGTGCGGGCGGAAGAAGACGGCGAACGCGGCCACGAACTCGCCCAGCATGTAACCGGGCTGCTCGCGGATCAGCGCCCACAGCACCCGCAGCACCGCGTAGACGGGCAGCCCGAGCCACTCGAAGAACGCGACCGGCGCGGGGGCGTACGAGATGCGGCGGTGCAGCTGCGAGGTGCGCGCCTGACGGTGCGCGGCGCGCAGCACCGAGCGGCGGCGGTCGAGGTGGGGGCCGGCCACGCCGCTCTGCGCGAAGCGCACTCGAGAGGCCGGGGCGACCTCGACGCGGTGACCGGCGAGGCGGGCGCGCACGCAGAAGTCGAGCCCGTCGTCGTACACGGGCAGCGCGGGATCGAAGCCGCCGAGCTGCTCCCAGACGTCGCGGCGCACGAGCATGCCGACGGGGCCCACGCCCAGCACGTCCTGCATGTGGTCGTACTGCTGCTGATCGAGCTCCTGCCGACGCAGCGTCCACCGCGAGCCGTAGCGCGTGAGGCTCTGGCCGAGCTCGATGATGCGCTCGGGGTGGTCCCAGTCGACGAGCTTCGGTCCGGCCACCACCACGGAGGGCGCGCGCTGCACACTGCTGAGGATGTGCTCGAGCGCCTGCGGTTCTGGGCAGGCGTCCTCGCTGAGCAGCCAGATCCAGTCGTCGACGCCGGCCTCGAGCGGCACGGTCTGCACGCCGCGCGCGACAGCCTGCCCGAACGGGAGCCGCGATGAGAGGCCGACCACCCGCTCGGCGCCGCTGTGCATGAGCTGCTCGCCGACCCGCTGCGCGCCCCCGTTGTTCACGGCGACGATCGCGGCCGGCGCCACGGTCTGGCCCGCGATCCCGGCGATGGTCTGGTCGAGCCACTCTCCGCCCCGCTGGGCGACCAGAATGGCGGTTACTCTCGTACGCATATCGCGCTCAGTCTAGGCGCGGATCGCCATCGCTCCCTGACGCCATGCCCGGCACGGCACTAAAAGCAGCAGCCGTCGTCGCATCCCGCGAAAGCCCCCGCTCCCGGCGGCATGAAAAAAGAACCGAGCGAGCGACTCGATCCCGTGCGTCGGCGAGTGGGCTCAGCCGGCTTCGCGGCGCAGCTTGCGGCGCTCGCGCTCGGAGAGGCCGCCCCAGATGCCGAAGCGCTCGTCGTTCTCGAGGGCGTAGTCGAGGCACTCCGAGCGCACCTCGCAGCTCTCGCAGATGCGCTTCGCCTCGCGGGTCGAGCCGCCCTTCTCGGGGAAGAAGGCCTCGGGGTCGGTCTGCGCGCAGAGGGCGTCGGTCTGCCAGGCGAGCAGTTCGTCGTCGCTGCGAACCCCCGGCACGCCGAGGAACACGGGATCTACGAACCAGTTTCCCGGAACGGGGGTCTGCGACTGATCCGACACTGCCGCTCCTTTCCTCTGCTCCGAGCACCGAGTGTGCGCTGATACCTCACAATTACATCGGTGTGATTCGTTCAAGTCAAGCCGGGAAGTTTAAACCCTCAAGAACCGCTTGAGGGTCGAAGACACGCCAGCGTGTCGCAAATGTGCTTCGTCGGGCAAGCCCTAACCCCAGATCACGAGCATCCGGTAGACCATCACCGCGACCGCCAGGTGCACGACCGAGAGCACCAGATTGGCCCAGCGGGTGCGATCCACCAGCGCCCAGAAGCCCGCGCCAGGGGGCAGCAGGAACGCGACGACGAGGTACATCCAGAACTCGAGCGGGTCGCCCGTCGCCGAATTGCCGGTGAACGGAGCGACGATCGAGATCACGATCTGAACGAGCAGCAGCAGCGCGACGAGCAGCGTGGCGCCCATCGTGAAGTCGTCCGGGCCCCGCTTGCGCAGGGCCGCGATCAGGCACAGCGACGCGCCCGCGAGCGCGACCACGATGGTGACGACGGCGTACCAGAGGATCATGCCGAGCCCTCCCCTTCCCGAACGCCGCCCGGCGCGCCCGCGTCGGGCGTGGGGAAGTTCGTCACGACCCGCGTGCGCCCCTGCTTCACCTCGACCAGGCCCACCAGACGCCCGTCGGGCGCTACGGCCGCGGCGAGCTTCGCATCGGGCTGCGTCTCGGGATCCACCTCCACCCGCTTGCCGTGCCCCAGGTCGACGGCCTGCTCGGCGGTCAGCCGCAGCTCGGGGAACAGCGCCGTCGCCACTTCGGCGGGCTCGGCGAGCGCGCCGATCCGCCCCTCCACCAGCTGCTCCGTGGACGTGACGCCCATCACCGAGAAGGGCCCGACCTCGGTGCGCCGCAGCCCCGTGAGGTGGCCGCCCACGCCGAGCGCGGAGCCCAGGTCGCGGGCGAGCGCCCTGATGTAGGTGCCCGACGAGCACTGCACGGTGGCCTCGATGTCGATCACCGGGTGCTCCGCGCCGTCCGCGCCCGTCGCGACGCCGGGGCGCGGCTCGCCGAGCTCGAACGCGTGGACCGTCACCGGGCGCTTCCGCAGCTCGACCTGCTCGCCCGCCCGCACCCGGTCGTAGGCGCGGCGTCCGTCGACTTTGATCGCGCTCACGGCGCTCGGCGCCTGCTCGATCTCGCCGGTGAGATCGGCCACGGCAGCCGCGATGCGGGCCGGATCGGCCGCGAGCGACACCACCGCCCCGGGATCGGCGATGCTCAGCGTCTCCCCCTCGCGATCGTCGGTGACCGTCGCGGACCCGAGACGGATCGTCGCCGTGTAGGTCTTGTCGAGGCCGACCAGGTGGGTGAGCAGCCGGGTCGCGGGGCCCGCGCCGAGCACCAGCAGCCCCGTCGCCATCGGGTCGAGCGTGCCCGCGTGCCCCACCTTGCGCGTGCCGAGCGCCCGACGCGCCTTCGCGACGACGTCGTGGCTCGTCCACCCCTCCGCCTTGTCGATCAGCAGGATCGCGCCCTGCGGGGGCAGCACGGCGGGAGCACTCCGGGGGTCGTTCGTCACGCCACCAGCCTACCGAGGGGCGCGCCCCGCCCCTGACCCATCCCGCACCCGGCCGATCCGCCCAGCTTTCTCCTCCCGAGCAGGCCGTTTCGCGGCGTCTTCATGAGACGAAGCCGGGCCGATCCAATCGCCGGGCTTCGTCGGGAGTGCCTTCGGCCCACCCTGCGAGGGAGCGTCCTCGCGCCCGGCCTCGGGCGGCGCCTCGCTAGGCTGAGCGGGTGGACACAACAGCGATCGCGCGCGAGCTGAACGCCTGGTACGCGCGCACCGCGCGAGACCTGCCCTGGCGCGCCGAGGACGCGACGCCGTGGGCCATCCTCGTCTCCGAGTTCATGCTGCAGCAGACCCAGGTCGAGCGGGTGCTGCCGCGGTGGACGGCGTGGATCGAGCGCTGGCCCGCCCCCTCGGCTCTCGCCGCGGAGGAGCCGGGTGAGGCGGTGCGCGCGTGGGATCGCCTCGGCTACCCCCGCCGCGCACTGTGGCTGCACCGAGCCGCCGTCGAGATCGCGCAGCAGCACGGCGACCGCGTGCCGGCGGACGTCGAGCAGCTGCTCGCCCTCACCGGCATCGGCCCCTACACGGCGCGCGCCGTCGCCGCCTTCGCCTTCGGCGAGCGCCACCCCGTGGTCGACACCAACACGCGGCGCGTGCTCGCCAGACTGCTGCACGGAACGGCCGCCGCCGGCATGCCCTCGCCGCGCGACCTCGTCGACATGGAGCTGCTGCTGCCCGACGACCCCGCCGAGGCCGCCGTCTTCAACGCCGCCGCGATGGAGCTCGGCGCGGTCGTCTGCACCGCCCGCGCGCCCCGCTGCGATGCATGCCCCGTCGCGCAGTGGTGCGAGTGGCGGGGCGCCGGATACCCCGATAACGCGCCCGCCAAACGGCCGCGCCAGGCGAAGTTCGAGGGGAGCGACCGTCAGGTGCGCGGTCGGATCATGGCGCTGCTGCGCAGAGCGGACGCCCCGGTCTCGGTCGAGGACGTCCTCGCGGCGGCGGCCGAGGGCGGGGGGCGCGATCCCGAACAGCCCCGCCGCGCTTACGACTCGCTCATCGCCGACGGGCTCGTGGTCGAGTTCGGGGACGGCGTGCGTCTGCCCTGATCCCGACCGCGGAAGAGCGAGGCCGCCTCAGCTCAGTCGTCCTCGTCGTCCTCGCGGGGTTTCACGTACGGGTCGGCCTCGCCCGCGTACTTCGCGCCGGCCGCGAGCGCCGCCGCCTCCTCGTCGCGCCGCTTCGCCTCGGCCAGCAGCTCGTTGAGGTGCTGCGCGCTCTCGGGCAGCTCGTCGTGGATGAACTCGAGGCTCGGGGTGAGTCGCGTGCCGAGCTGCTTGCCCACCTCGGTGCGCAGCATGCCCGTGGCGGCCTTCAGGGCCGCCGCCGAGTCCGCCTGCTCCTGCTCGTCGCCGTACACCGTGTAGAACACGCTCGCCTGCTGCAGATCGCCCGTCACGCGCACATCGGTGATGGTGACGAAGCCGAGACGCGGATCCCGCAGCCCCTTCTCCAGCCTGCGCGCGATGATCTGTTGGATGCGCTCTGCCACCTTGCCGGCCCTGGGATTGCTCATGCCCCAAGCCTACCGCCAGCCTCCGACAGGCACTGCACCGCGACGCCCCCTCCCGGCGAGCTCACGCTCGCGCCTCCCTCGTCATGGCTCCAGCCCTCCACCACGGGATCGCGTAGACCGCCCTCGATCCGGGAAGATGGACCCGTGAGCAGAGCGAACGACGAGGATCGGCGACTGCACGACCTCACGCTGCTGAGGAGGGTGCGGGATCGCATCGACCGCGAATACGCGAGCCCGCTCGACGTCGAATCGCTCGCGCGGGGCGTCGGATTCTCGGCGGGTCATCTGAGCCGCGAGTTCAAAGCGGCGTACGGCGAATCCCCCTACAGCTACCTCATGACCCGCCGCATCGAGCGCGCCATGACCCTGCTGCGGCGCGGAGACCTCAGCGTCACCGACGTGTGCTTCGCCGTCGGCTACGGCTCCCTCGGCACGTTCACCACCCGATTCACCGAGCTCGTGGGCATGCCGCCCGGGCGATACCGGCGCGAGGGCGGCCCGCCCCTCACCGGGCTGCCCGGCATCATCACCATGCGCGCCACGAAACCGGTCAGGAATCGAGAAGTCTCGCGCCCGACCGGCGAGTAGCGTGACCGGCATGAAGATCAACATTCACGTCACGTTCCTGCCCCACACCGATCCCGAGGCCTCCCTCGCGTTCTACCGCGACGTGCTCGGATTCGAAGTCCGCAACGACGTCGGATACGAGGACATGCGGTGGATCACGGTCGGCCCCGCCGGCCAGCCCGACACCTCGATCGTGCTCACGCCGCCCGCCATCGACCCCGGCCTCACCGACGACGAGCGCCGCGTGGTGCGCGAGCTGGTCGCCAAGGGCGCCTACGCCTCGATCGTCTTCGCCACCGATGAGCTGCAGCAGCTGTTCGAGAAGGTCGAGGCGTCGGGCGTCGACGTGCTCCAGGAGCCCATGGACCAGGACTGGGGCACCCGTGACTTCGCGTTCCGCGACCCGGCCGGCAACACCGTCCGCGTGCAGCAGCTGGGCTGAGCGAGGACGCCCGTCCGAACGACGCAGGATCCACTGCGCGGCGGGCGCAACGGAGAAGGGGGCGGGGAGCAGTGCCGATCCTCCCCGCCCCCTTCTCGCGGGAACCGCTCGCTACGCGCGCGGCTTCTCCACCATCTCAGTGGTCTCGATCTCGTCGCCGATCTGGATGTCGTTGTACTTGCCGAGGCCGATACCGGCCTCGAAGTCCGTCTTCACCTCGGTGACGTCGTCCTTGAAGCGGCGCAGCGACTCGATGGCGAGGCCATCGGCGATCACGACGCCCTCGCGGATCACGCGCGCCTTCGCGTTGCGCGTGATCGTACCGCTGCGCACGATGACACCCGCGATGTTGCCGAACTTCGAGGAGCGGAACACCTCGCGGATCTCGGCGACACCCGACTGGACCTCTTCGTACTCGGGCTTGAGCAGGCCCTTGAGCGAGTTCTCGATGTCGTCCAGCGCGTTGTAGATGACGTTGTAGAAGCGGATGTCGATGCCCTCGCGCGCGGCGCGCTCGCGAGCCTTGACGTCCGGCCGCACGTTGAAGCCGAGCACGATCGCGTTGTCGATCGTCGCCAGGTCCACGTCCGACTCGGTGATCGCGCCGACACCGCGGTGCAGAATGCGCAGCTGCACCGACTCGTCGACCTCGATCTTCATGAGCGACTCCTCGAGCGCCTCCACGGCACCCGACACGTCGCCCTTGATGATGAGGTTGAGCGACTCGACCTTGCCGTCCTCGAGGGCCTTCGTGAAGTCCTCGAGGCTGATGCGCTTACGAGCCTTGGCCAGCTGGGCGTTGCGCTCAGCCGCCTCGCGCTTCTCGGCGATCTGACGGGCGGTGCGGTCCTCGGAGGTGACGATGAAGTTGTCACCGGCGCGCGGCACGCTCGACAGGCCCTGCACCTGCACGGGGCGCGAGGGCAGCGCCTCGACCACGGCATCGCCGTTCTCGTCGCTCATCGCACGCACACGACCGTAGGCGGTGCCCGCCACGATCGCGTCGCCGACGCGCAGCGTACCCGACTGGATGAGCACGGTCGCGACCGAGCCGCGCCCCTTGTCGAGCTTCGCCTCGATCGCGACGCCTCGCGCGTCCTTGTCGGGGTTCGCGCGCAGGTCGAGGCCCGCGTCGGCGGTGAGCAGCACGGCGTCGAGCAGATCGGTGATGCCGATGTTGTTCTTCGCCGAGACATCGACGAACATCACGTCGCCGCCCCACTCCTCGGCCACGAGGCCGAACTCGGTGAGCTGCTGGCGCACCTTGTCGGGGCTCGCCCCCTCCTTGTCGATCTTGTTCACCGCGACCACGATCGGCACGTTCGCCGACTGCGCGTGGTTCAGAGCCTCGATCGTCTGGGGCATGATGCCGTCGTCGGCCGCGACCACGAGGATCGCGATGTCGGTCACCTGCGCACCACGGGCGCGCATGGCGGTGAACGCCTCGTGACCCGGGGTATCGATGAAGGTCAGCGCGCGATCGATGCCGTCGTGCATGGTGTGCACCTGGTAGGCGCCGATGTGCTGGGTGATGCCGCCGGCCTCTCCGCCGCCCACGTCCGCCTTGCGGATCGCGTCGAGCAGACGGGTCTTGCCGTGATCGACGTGACCCATGACGGTGACCACCGGGGGCCGCGCCTGCAGCACCTCGTCGCCCTCATCCTCGAGCTCGCCCTCGATGTCGATGTCGAAGCCTTCGAGCAGCTCGCGATCCTCGTCCTCGGGCGAGACGATCTGGATCTTGTAGCCCAGCTCGTCACCGAGGATCTCGAAGGTCGCCTCGTCGAGCGACTCCGTGGCGGTCGCCATCTCACCGAGGTGGAAGAGGATCGTCACGAGGTTCGACGCACTCGTATCGATCTTGTCGGCGAAGTCGGAGAGCGATGCACCGCGACGCAGACGGATCGGCGTGTTGCCGTCGCCGCGAGGAACCTGCACGCCGCCGATCGACGGTGCCTGCCGCATCTCGAACTCTTGCCGCTTCGCCCGCTTCGACTTGCGCGCCTTGCTCTTGGAGCCGCCGCGACCGAACGCACCCGCGGTGCCGGCGCCGCGACCACCGCGACCGCGACCGGCGAAGCCGCCGCCGGGACGGGGACCGCCGAAGCCGGTGCCGGGGCCGGTGCCGCCGCCGGGACGGTTGAAGCCGCCACCGCCGCCGCCCGGGCGTCCGCCGCCCGGACGGCCTGCGCCGCCGGGACGACCCGCGCCTGCGCCGGCACCTGCGCCCTGCGGGCGCGGAGCGGGCCGGGGGATGTTTCCGGGGTTGGGGCGGCCGGCGCCGCCGCGATTCATGCCCTGGTTGGGCGAGAACGGGTTGTTGCCCGGGCGGGGCGGGCGCGGGATGCCCATGCCCTGGCTCGACGCGAACGGGTTGTTGCCGGGACGGGGGCCCGCGGGCTTGGGGGCGGGCTTGGCGCCCGCCTTGGGCGCAGCAGCCGGCTTCGCACCGGGCTTCGGCGAGCTGCCCGGCGTCGGAGCAGCCGCAGCGCTCGACTTCGGGGCGGCCTCGGTCTTCGGCGCCGCGGACTTCTTCGACTCCTCGGCAGCGGGAGCCTCGGGCTCCTCAGCCTTCGGAGCCGGCTTCGGGCCGGGCTTCGGCGCGGCGGGCTTCTTGGCGGCGGGCTTCGGCTCCGTCGCACCGTCGTTCTTCTTGGTCACGCCATCCGCCTCGAGGGCGGCCTTGACCTTGCGCGCCACCGGGGGCGCAATAGCGGACGAGGGCGCCTTGACGAACTCGCCCATCTCCTTCAGCTTGGCCAGCACGACCTTGCTATCTACACCGATCTCAGTAGCGATCTCGTGTACGCGTGGGTTTGCCACTTTTCTCCTGTCTGGGTTCACGCCAGACAGGCGAGAACCTTGGTTATCGGACGGGCCTCATTGTGAGCCGCTCATTAGTTGTCCATGAGTGTTTTCAGCCTGTTCTCTAAGGGGCCGGTGTCAGGCTTGCCCGACACCTTCAATGCACGCGGAAAAGCTCCGCGAGACACCGCTCGTTCCAGACACTGCGCCGTGGGATGCACCCAGGCTCCCCGCCCGGGAAGCACCGCACGATCATCGGCAATGAGCCGGTCATCGTGCAGCACTACACGCAGCAGTTCTGCGCGCGACGCACGCTTGCGACACGCGACACAGGTCCGAACCGAATCCATCTTACCAGCTTCCCACTTCTCGCTCTCCTTCGGTGCTGCGCTCACAGCGATCCCCGGGCTCTCCCCGCGTGTCGGCGCACGCGGGGAGAGCCCGGGGATCCCGTGCAGGACCGGGGCTCAGCCTCGAACGAAACTCGGCCGTTCATGAAGCGGCGCGGTGGCACCGCCGCGGATCGCGCAGAACCGCTGGCGCGCTTCTGCTCAAGCGATCCCCGCAGGCTGGATGTCGATGCTCTCTGCGCTCGCCACAGCTCACCGACCGGAGTACGAAATCGCTGGCGCGATCTCCCTGAGCGCTCCGGCGCAAGAATCGAGACATCCGGCCCTCGACGCCGCTCTCAGTCGTTCATGATCGAGTCGGGCTGGATGTCGATCTTCGCGCCCGTCAGCTTCGCGGCGAGGCGCGCGTTCTGGCCCTCCTTGCCGATCGCGAGCGACAGCTGGAAGTCGGGCACCAGCGCGCGCACCTGCTTCAGCGACTCGTTCAGCATGAACACGTCGGTCACCTTCGCGGGCGAGAGCGCGTTCGCGACGAACGCGGGCAGCTGCGACGAGTAGTCGACGATGTCGATCTTCTCCTCGCCGAGCTCGCTCATCACCGCTCGCACGCGGCTGCCCATCTCGCCGATGCAGGTGCCCTTGGCGTTGATGCCGGGCTGCTTCGCACGAACGGCCACCTTGGTGCGGTGCCCCGCCTCGCGCGCGAGCGACACGATCTCGACGATGCCCTCGGCGAGCTCGGGAACCTCCCGTTCGAACAGCTTGCGCACGAGGCCCGGGTGGGTGCGCGACACGATGACCTGCGGCCCCTTCAGCCCCTTGGAAACGCTCGTCACGTACACGCGGATGCGGGCGCCGTGCGGGTACTTCTCACCCGGCACCTGCTCCTCGGGAGGCAGGATCGCCTCGAGCTCGCCCAGATCGACGTGCACCATGCGCGGGTTCGGCCCCTGCTGCACGACGCCGGAGACGATCTGGCCTTCCTTGTCTTTGAAGGTTCCGAGCACGGCGTCGTCGCTGAGGTCGCGCAGGCGCTGGTTGATGACCTGCTTCGCCGCGCTCGAGGCGACACGACCGAACTCGTCGGTGGTGACGTAGGCCTCGCCGATGACCTGGCCCTGCTCGTCGACCTCGGGAACGAGCACGGAGATCTCGCCGCTCTTGCGATCAAGCGTCACCCGCACCTCGTCTTCCCGGGGAACCGGGATGTTCTGGTTCTCGGCGTGACGCAGGTAGGCGGACTGGATCGCCTGCTCGATGATCTCGACGAGTTCGTCGAAGGGGATCTCCTTCTCGCGCTCGATCTGTCGCAGCGTGACGAGTTCGATCTTCACGGCGCCTCCTTGAGTATTGAAATGTCTATTCAGCTATCGATCCGCACAGCGGATCAAACCTCGATTTTATCCCAGCTCGTCTGATGCGTCCACCGGGCAGGGAATCGCCACCTGCACGGGGATCGCGCGCCCGCCCTCGATCGCGAAACCACGGCCGGGAGGGAAGTCCGCGCGCTTCACGCGGCCGAGATCCTCGCGGAACGGGCTCTGCGACTCCTGCTGATCCAGCTGCAGCGACAGGCCCCACTTCGGCTGTTTGAGTGCGTGAAAGAGGTCCCAGACGGCGCTCGCCGTACCCGATTCGAATTCGAACAGCACGAGCACACCGGCCCTGCGCGCGGCCTTGGCGAGCGCGACGAGCAGCGGCAGCGCCGCGGTGCCCTCGGCCTCGGCGGGGCGCTCGACGACGATCACCCCCTGGGCGCCATCCCTCGGGAAGACCAGCGGGCCATCGGCTGCTCGAGTCCGATCCGCGGCTGCATGCGCGAACCCGACTGCGCTGGGGCTGCCGCCCTCGGCGAGTTCGGCCCCGCCTCCCCCGCCGCCCGCACCGATGACTCCCCCGCCGACGAGCGCTCCGGCTCCGAGGAGCACTCCTCCAGAGGAGGGAGCGCGCGCGGGGCTCCGGCCCCCGATGGCGACGACGAGCTCCCCCGCGAGCCGCTCCACCTCTTCCTCGCCCTGGGCGAGGCGGTTCCACGCCCGGCCGCTTCGAAGACCGTTCTCGTCGAGGCTGAGCAGTGCGCAGTCGATGGGCTGCCCCCGTTCGGCGGCCGCGCGCTCGACGGCTCCGACGCAGCAGAGCGCGGCGAACGACAGACCCGATCCGCTGGGGCCGGCGATGACCCCGAGACCGCGGCTCGGCAGACCGACCGGATCGAACGTGCGCACGTCGATGCCGAACACCGGCCTGCCCCTCGCCGTGGCCGGCAGTTCGACGAGCGGCAGGCGTTCGGGGGCGTTCACGACGCGCGGCGCCTGTTCGACTCCGCTGGCGCGCAGTTCGTCGGCGAGGAGCTCGATCGCGGCGGCCTGTTCTGCGAGATCGAGGCCGCCGACGATCGCGAACTGGATCTCACGATCGTCTCCCGCGAGCAGCCCCCGCCCCGCGGGAGCGTTCTCGAGCGCGTCGACCGGCACCCCGAGGGCGCCGTAGTCGTGCGGATTCGCCAGTCTGAGCACGAACTGCCGTTGCAGGCTCGCGCTCATCGATGCGGGAATCGCCGACGGTCGGTCGCCGGTGAGCACGACGTGCACGCCGACCGAGCGGCCCTGCATCATGATCTCGGCGAGCATCTGGAACGGCGCCTCGGCTCCTCCGAGCGTCTCGGTGGCCTGTCGGAACGCGGCGAACCCGTCGACCAGCAGGAAAACGCGGGGTTCGCGGCTGTCCGGCACGGCCTCGCGGTAGGCGGCGAGCCCGCCGGCACGCACCGTCGCGTAGCGCGGCCCGCGACTGGCGATCAGCGCTCTGAGGTGTCGGAGCACCCGGCCCGTCAGCTCGGTGTCGGCGAGCGGCGCGACGGCGCCGACGGTGGGCAGGGGTGTGAGCGTGGCGAGCGAACCGCCCGCGGCGTCGATGGCGTAGATCTGCACCGGGTCGCTGCCGGCCGCTGCGCTCAGGGCGGCCGACAGGGTGATGAGCGCGCTAGTCTTGCCGGTGCCGCCGGCTCCGATGATGGAGATGTTGCCGGCTTCTTCGAAGCCGACGTGCACGGGGTGCTGAGCTTGCGCAGCTGGTTCGTCGTGCAGGCCGATGAGAGCAGCCGGGGGCTCTTCGTCTGCCCGGGCGTGCAGCTCTGCGAGCGTCAGCCGGGAAGGGAGTTCGTCGAGCCACGGTCTGCGAGGCGCGGCGAGTCCGAGGTGCCGAGAGGCTGCCACGATGCCGTCGCGGAGACGTTCGATGTCCCTGGCCTGAGGCCGAGCCGAGCTTGCGAGCGAGGCCTCGGAGGGGATGCTCCACGGCTCGCTCTCGATGAAGCCGAGGGATCGCACCTCGATCTCGGCGGATGTGCTCTCGCGTGAGGCTCGCCCGCCGAGGTAGCCGGTCTGGAAGTGCGCGATGCGGCCGGGGCCGACCTTGATCGCACCGCGGCCGGGGGTCTCGGCGGCGAAGAACGCGGCGTCTTTCATCCCGATCACGTCGGCGCTGTCGGATTCGTCGGCCATGCGCAGAGCGACGCGCAGGTTCGTGTTGGCCCGCAGATTGTCCGTGATCACGCCGGCGGGGCGCTGCGTGGCCATGATCAGGTGGAGCCCGAGGGATCGTCCCCGCTGGGCGATGTCGACGACGCCGTCGACGAACTCGGGCACTTCGCTCGCGAGGGCCGCGAACTCGTCGATCACGATGACCAGCGCGGGCGGAGCCTCCGCGTCGGATCGACGCTCCATCGAGATGAGATCCTTCGCTCCGCGTGCCGCGAGGAGTTCTTCACGGTGATGGAGCTCGGCGCGCAGCGAGGTGAGCGCGCGACGCACGAGGTGGGGGCTGAGGTCGGTAACGAGCCCGACGGTGTGGGGCAGGTCCACGCACTCGGCGAACGCGGCTCCGCCCTTGTAGTCGACCAGGAGAAAGGTGAGGCGATCCGGGCTCACATTCGCGGCCATGCTCATGATCCAGGTCTGCAAGAACTCCGACTTGCCGGCGCCCGTGGTGCCGCCGACGAGCGCGTGCGGGCCGTGGGCGCGCAGGTCGATCTTCGCGGGCCCGTCGGGGCTCTGGCCCACCACGGCGGTGAGTTCGACGGGGCCGCGATCCCGACCCGATTGCCACTCCGATACGAGGGAGCCGCTTCGCGCCCAGGCCCGAGCGATGGGAAGGCTGCCGCCGAGCAGGTCAGTGCCGTGCAGTTCGCGCAGGTGCACCGATCTCGGCAGGTCGCTCTCGTCGAGCACGCGTGCCGCGGTGTCCTCGACGGGGGCGAGCCGCCGGGCGAGGTCGTGGGCCAGCGCGGAGTCGACGTGCTCGTGCCGCGACATCGGCACCACGTTTCCGGAGCGCACGAAGTGCACGCGGCCTTCACCGCGATCGACCTCGACGAAGGCGCGACAGGCCGCGGGCAGGGAGGCGCGATCCGCAGCCGCCCAGAGCATGTGGATGCCGTGGTCGGGGCCGGTCTCCGCGATCTCGATGAGGCGCGCGGGATCGACCAGGCCGTCTTCGAGCACCAGCACCACGATCGCCGGCAGCGCGGGCGTCTCGGTCACCGCGTCGCCGTGGGATTCGTCGTTGCGGGTGGTCTCATCGAGGTGAGAGCGTATGCCCGCTCGCGCGCCTCGGGCGGCTTTGCGGGTTTCGAGCACCCCCTCGAGCGCGGTGAGCAGGCTGAGGGAGCTCTGCTTCGAGTCTGCGAGCTGCCAGCCGCGGATGGGGCTCGCAACGGGGTCGACATGGGGCAGCCACTTGAGCCAGCCCCAGGTCTCATCGTGTTGCGCGCCCGCGAAGCACGCCAGCACGAGCTCATACGGCGAGTGCAGGCCGGCGAGCTGCAGCACCAGTGACGCGGCCATTCCCTCGGCCCAGTATCTCTCGCCGGAGACTCCGATCGCCCCGCATCGGTCGAAGCGCTCGAGCACGGGCACGGGTGAGATGTGCTCGAACTCGTCCGCAATCTGCTGCAGTCGCTGCCACTGATGATGCGGCGCATCGCCCCGGTCTGGCATGGAAAGCCCGGTGCGGCTGGGAAGCGCGCCCTCGCCGAAGCGCAGCTCGAGGAAGGATCGATGTTCCGGGCGCCGGGTCCAGAGCAGCTCGCCGCGGTTCTCGATCGCGGCGCGCACGTCACCGCTGGTGGGGGTCTCCGCGGCCCGCACCTCGATCTCACGCCTGCGCAGAGCGGTGAGTTCGTCGCGCTCCCCGCTCAGGTCTTCCTCGAAGCGGGTGGTCGCACTCCTGAGCTTGCGGCGGCTTCCGAGCCTGCCGTCGAGCCACGATCCGATCATCATCATGGGCGTGAAGGCCACCATCATGAGGCTCAGCGGGGACTGGGTGATCGCGTACATGGCGCCGCCCATGAGCATGGGGACGAGCATGGCGAGCATCGGGATCCGCGCGGGCTCGCTCGGTGCGGGAGGGGCGGGGAGCGTTCGCCCGGTCGCCGGAAAACGAGGCGCGACGCGGGGCGATCGGGTGTGCATCACTCGGTGGGAGAGGGCCGGCGGTCGCGGTTCGGCGGCGCCGGGCTGCCCGGGGAAGACGCGGAGGTCGATCTCGCCCAGGCGCAGAGTGGTCGGCCTGGTGATACGGCATGAGGTGAGGCGCTCATCGGCGAGCAGCACGCCGTTGGCGGATCCGAGGTCGGTCACGGCGATCGTGCCGTCGGGTTCGACGCGCACCTCGGCGTGGCGGCGCGAAACGCTGGAATCGAGCAGTCGGATGCGGCAGGACCTGTCGCGACCGATGAGGGCCGCGCCGCGGATCAGGCTGAACTGCACGCCGCGTTGCTCCCCGGTCAGCACCTCGACGAATGCGGCGGCTTCGATCATCCGTTCGGCCGGGCCCGCGGATCCGAATTCAGGCACCGGCTGGATCACGTGACCGGACTGCAATCCGGAGGCCGCCACCGGGGCCGCAGGGTCGAGCAGCACGGCGCTCGCCTCGCCGCCCCGGGTGACGCGCAGTGTCATCGGTGCGAGCCCGCGGTTCGCGATCTCGGCGAGGCGCGGGTCCGATCCCAGGCCCGCGCGCATGAGGGATCGTGCGACGTCGGCGACGGTCGCCGTGACATCGCAGGAGAGCGTGACATCGTGCACCCTGCCCTGCGGCAGGGACACCGAGACCTTCAGCTTCACGGCCCGCTCCCCGCCCGCTCGCGCACTACCGGTCGCTCAGGTTCTTCTTCGGCGGGTTCACGACGGGGTCGTCCCACGCGGGGAACGGCACCCGCACCCCCGGGACCGTGAACTCGTCTTCGAAGGCCTCGTCGAGCGTGCGCTTATCGAGCTCGGCAAGGAGTGCACTGTCACTCCCCCAGAACGGGCCCGCGGAAACCTTCATGACGTACCATCCGCCCGGTTGCACTCGGTACTCGAGCAGGTAGCCGTCATCCGTGTCAGCGTACACCTCGTGGTGGAACTCCGCGACGTCGTTGACCTGGTACGCCCAGCCCTGCGCATCGAAATACGCGAGGACCCGGTCAAGGTCGGCCCGTTCCCCAATCGCACCCTCAAGTTCAATCGCACGGCTCGCACTCAAGTAATAGGAGTCTTCACCTCCAGCACCCGGAAGCGCGCCCGTCGGTGCAAACAACCCGTTTGACGGCGCCATCCCTCGGTAGTTGTAGAGCCATTTGTCTTCGCTGACCTGCTTCTGCGCATCAGCCAATAAATCCTGCGATCGGTCATACCGCTCACCCAGCAGAGCGAACTGCTGCGCAAGCGGCATCCGCTCCACCTCGGACCGCGTGAGCCCCGCCGCGTCTCGCACCTCGCCTGTCAGCATCAGGCCGACCTCCCCGTTCTCCTTCTCCGCCCGCACGCACCCCGATGACGCCGCCAGACACAGCAGCACCGCCGCCGCGCCGACCACTCGAACCATTCTCGATCTCATGTATCACTCCTCAACTTCCCTGTCGCAAGAATCGACGCGATCTCCCTCACGGAACTCGTCCCGGGCGACAGATACCCGACTTTCTCGCTCGGACTGCCCTTCTCATCAACGTCTGCCACGAACATGTCATGAGCATTCGTCCGCTTCTCACCCCTGCCGCCCTCGGCCGAGAACTCCGCGGCCCCGAGCTGCCGCGGGTCGACCCGGTCACTCAGGTAGACATCTGTGCCGGCTTGCGCCTTGATCGGCAGCTGCGCCAGCCCGTCTCCCGCTGCGTGCGTTGCGTAGAGGTGCCCCGTGTCTGTGATCCCGTGCCGCAGGCCGTCGAGCGTGGTATCGGCCGCGAAGCCGGCAGACCCGTATGTCACGAAGCTGTCGATCTTGAACTCCAGCGAGACGTGCTGCAGCGCTTCGGCAACCGCGGTCGAGCCGTAGGAGTGGGCGAACACCGCGAACTGCTCGACAGGACGCCGTCTCGTGCCGCGGCTCGCTTGAATGCCGTCCAGGAAACTCGCGATGCTCTCCGCGGCCCCGGTCGCACGCGCCATCGATGCCACTCCCGCGAAGGATGGGGGCCGGTAACCGATCATCATCACCACCGCATAGGAGCTGCCGGGGCGGACGTCCCGGGCTTCCTTGAATATCTCCGCGGCACCGTCGACCCCGTTTCCGATCCCGGCGACACTCGAGGGTCTGTCCGATAAACGGTGTGTGGGATCCGGCGGTTTTCATTCGTGAGTGGTTTTCTCGAACCGTCCGGCGAAGGTGATCGCGAACGCGTTCAGCGCGGGCTTCCACCTCATCACCCAGCGTGCCCTTCCGCCGCCAGTCGGGTCAAGCGACCGCGTCACGAGGTAGAGACATTTCAGCGCGGCGGCCTCGTTGGGAAAGTGCCCCCGAGCTCTCACGGCGCGCCGATAGCGAGCGTTGATTGACTCGATCGCGTTGGTCGTGCAGATCACCCGCCGGATCTCGACGTCATACTCGAGGAACGGCACGAACTCCGCCCAGCTGTTCTTCCAGAGCTGCACGATCGCCGGATACCGTCCGCCCCACTCGGCGGCGAACTCCTCGAACCGATCCTTCGCCGCCTGCTCCGACGGGGCCGTGTAGACGGGTTTGAGGGAACGGACGATCGCGTCGCGGTGTTGCCGCCCGGCGTAGCGGAAGCTGTTGCGGATCAGATGGACGATGCACTGCTGGACGACCGTTTGCTCCCAAGTGGTGTTGATCGCCTCCGGGAGACCCTTCAGCCCGTCGCAGACCGCGATGAGCACGTCCTCGACACCCCGGTTCTTCAGCTCGGTGAACACCTGCAGCCAGAACCTCGCACCCTCCTGACCGTCACCGGCCCAGATGCCGAGGATGTCGCGTTCCCCGTTCACGGTGACGCCCATCACGACATAGAACGGGGTGTTCCTCACCTGCCCGTCACGGACCTTCACCACGATCGCGTCGACGAAGATCACCGGGTAGAGCGCATCCAACGGCCTGCTCGACCATTCGGCGAGTTCCCCGGCGACCTTCTCGGTGATCCGGCTGATCGTGTCCTTGGAGACCTTCGCCCCATAGACCTCGTCGAAATGCGCAGCGATCTCACCGGTCGTCAACCCCCGAGCGGAAAGGGACAGAACGATCTGATCGATGCCGTCCAGTCGGCGTTTCCGCTTGGGGACGATCACCGGCTCGAACGACCCGTCTCGATCTCGCGGGACTTCGATCTCGACGGGGCCGATCTCTGTCAGCACCGTCTTGACCCGCGTCCCGTTACGCATGTTCTCGCCGATTGGGGTCCCGCCGTGCTCGTGGCCGAGGTGCTCGGTCAACTCGGCATTCAGCGCGGTCTCGAGGACGTTCTTCGTGAGCTGGCTGAGCAGGCCGCCCGGCCCCGTCAGGCTCACGCCCTGCTCCTTCGCCTGCGCGAGCAAGCGTTCTGCGAGTTCTTTCTGATCGATGATCTCCCCGGTCACGGGATCAATCATCTCGTCGTCAACAACGACAGTGGTCGTGTCAGCCACGGCCATCTCCTTTCGGATCAGGCCGGACCCTCACACACCATTATTCAGACAGTCCCACACTCGAGTTCATGCCCGCGTAGTTCACCCCCACATGAGACGCACGGTCGAGGTTGCCGAGCGAGATCCCGGCGGTCAGAGCGCCGTCGTGCGTTCCCAGGTTCACGAGCTGGATCCTCGTGCCGGCGGGGAGGTCTTTCCCGATTCTCCGGTCGGCGTCGACGAGCGCTTCATTCAGCCCCTCGACATGCCGCATGAACTCGGTGAGAGCGAGCGGATCCCCGGGCGGTGAACCGTACATCAGCTCATAGGCCGAAGCCGGATCGGTCAGTGCGTGATCGAGCACCGCTCGCCCGGCGATATCCTGCACCCAGGCCGGAATGCCGTTCGTGCGCGCCAGCACCGCGAGCACGTCGAGGGGAAGATTCTGAACTTCGCTCTTCCCGTACCGCGCCGACTCTCGGATCGCTTTCCATGCCGCAGCAACCTCGGTCTCAGAGAGCCCGCCCGAAAGGATCCGTCGCATGTTCGGATCGTCGGCGAGACTTCTGGGCCGCGATGTACCGCTGATATCCGTTTGGAACATGCTCGCAGGAACCGGGCCTCCCGAGAAACGGATCAGCTCGCCGATATCCGTGCGATCCAGTGCGTTCACGAGCGCATGCTCTGCGTTCCTCCGATCCTCAACGAGAGCACGCCACAGACGTTGCTCCGCGCATACGCGCTCCACGGCGCCCAGCCATATCCGAACCGCGCTTGCCCACTCGGCCTCGGCTTGCGCCCGCGCAGCCCGCTTCGCGGTCCCGCGCGCGGCGACCGCGGGGTCGACCGTCTCAGCACCCGCGAACACCGACTCCCCGGGGTCCGCAGGCGGGAACACGCTCGGCGGCGCGTTCCATCTCTCGGGCACGCACCGGCTTCCTACTCCGAGGCCCTCGCATGCGGCTTCCAATCGACGGGAGGCCGCGACGATCACGGCCAGTTCGGATTCAACCCGGGTCACCACCGCATGAGCGGCGGTATGGATCTCTTCGATCTCGGACGCGTACCTGCCGAATGCCTGCGCACCTGCGGTCACCGACCGCGTGAACGCGCGGGCTCCGGAAACCACACGGCTGTCGAGCCGGGCCTGCAGGTTCCGTATGCTCACCGCCCGCATCGCGTTCAAAGATCCAGACGCCTGGACCGTGTGCCCGATCATCTCTTCGAGTCGACGGACCACGCCGCGTAGAACCTGGGCGGCCTGAGCCGCGTCAGCGGGAGACCCCGCCACGGGCGACCGCTCGTGCAGTACACCGCCTTCGACCGGGGGCAGCAGCACCGGCATGACTAGACCGTCGCTGTTCCGCCGGAGCCGACGCCGTGCGCAATGCGATTATCAGTCTGCTTCGCCGTATCGGCGACGGCGATGACCGAAGCGCGAGCGGAAGCCGCCGAGATCGAGAGCTCCGCCATGCCGGTCTCGACGGCCCGGAAGAACGCGTCGATGCGGTCGGTCACGTTCTCGTATGTGGCGGCGCCACGTATCGGCAGCCCCGTCACCGCACTCGCGGGAACGGCGGAACACGCGCGGTGCAACCCGGAGGCCGCCGCATGCAGTTGCTCGCTGGACAGTTTCAGATCAGACACGGCGCAACCCTCCTCGACCGAGCAGCAGGCCGGCCCTAGTTGATCCGCGACGCGATCTGCGCGTCCATGTCGCGCATCGCGTTCGCGGTCTGGGTGAGAAAGCTCTGGATCTCGGTGAGCTTCTCGATCACGGTGTTGGCACTCGCGGTGTACTGCCCGTAGGCCTCGTTGAATCGCACCGAGGCCTGGTCGGTGACGAAACCCGAGGACACGAGCGAGGCGATCTGCTGCTGCATCAGCTGCAGCTTTTGGGTGATCTCGTCGCGCCCGACGCCCAGTTGGGTCGCCGACTGCTCGATCTCGGCGTAGGAGACGCTGATGTTAGCCATGGGGGGTCCGTTCGTTCCGGTCCGCGAGGAGAAGCGCCCGCGAAGATGATGAGTGAGAGGTCGCCGCTGAGGCGATGTCTGCAACGCTACCCTCTATATGACTTCACAATGCGTAAGCAATACAAATATGTGGATAACTCAGGCAAGAAGCAAGCTATCAACCATGTGGGAGCGAAGTGCCGCCAACGCTCTGATACGCAAAGAGGCCCCGGATCGAGCGATCCGGGGCCTCTCCGATCACGCGCAGCGCGCGTCGTCTCCGCTACTGCGCGGTCGCACCCGTGAAGAGCGCGGGCACGTCGGCGAGCGCCACGCGATCCTTCGTGCCCGCGGCGCGATCCCATACCTCGGCGAAACCCTCGGCGGCATCGCGTCCCACGACCACCACGCGCGGCACGCCGAGCAGTTCGGCGTCGCCGAACTTCACGCCGGGCGACACCTTGGGCCGGTCGTCGAACAGCACGTCGACGCCCGCGGCGTCGAGGGTCGAGGCGAGCGAGTCGGCGATGTCGTAGACGGCCGTGTCCTTGCCGGTCGCGACGAGGTGCACGTCGAACGGCGCCACCGCGGCGGGCCAGATCAGCCCGCGGTCGTCGTGGTGCAGCTCGGCGAGGATCGCCATGATGCGGGTCACGCCGATGCCGTAGGAGCCCATGGTCACGGTGACGAGCTTGCCGTTCTCGTCGAGCACCTTGAGGCCGAGGGCTTCGGCGTACTTGCGGCCGAGCTGGAAGACGTGGCCGATCTCCATGCCGCGAGCGGTCTCGATGGGGCCCGAGCCGTCGGGCGCGGGGTCGCCGTCGCGTACGGTCGCGACGTCGGCCACGCCGTCGGCGGTGAAGTCGCGGCCTGCGACGAGGTGCGCGACGTGCTTCTCGTGCTCGTTCGCGCCGGTCACCCAGGGGGTGCCGTCGATGACCCTGGGGTCGAGCAGGAAGCGGATCCCCGTCGTTCCCTCGAGGCCCAGCACGGCCTCGCCGTTCAGCGCGGGGCCGATGTAGCCCTTGACGAGCCCGGGGTGCTTCTCGAAGTCCGCGGCGGTCGCGGGCTCGACCTCGCAGCCGGGGAACGCCACTTCGACGCGCTTCATGTCGGCGTCGCGGTCGCCGGGCACGCCGATCACCACGAGCGAGCGCTCGCCCTCGAGGTTCGTCACCGCGAACACGAGGCACTTGAGCGTGTCGGCGGCCCGCCAGGCCCGGCCGTCTTCGCGGGGCAGCACCGCGTTCGTGTGCGCGACGAGCGTGTCGATCGTGGGGGTGTCGGGCGAGTCGAACACGACCGGCTGCGGCAGGCCCGCGATCACCTCGGCGGGCACCGGATCGGGCACGGGCGTCGCGTAGGCCTCGACGTTCGCGGCGTAGCCGCCCGCCGAGCGCACGAAGGTGTCCTCGCCGATGCCGATCGGCAGCAGGAATTCCTCGCTGCGCGACCCGCCCATCGCTCCGGCGTCGGCCGAGACGATCACGTATTCGAGGCCGAGCCGGGAGAAGATGCGCTCGTAGGCGTCGCGCTGCCGCTGGTAGCTCGCGGCGAGCCCCTCGTCGGAGACGTCGAAGGAGTACGCGTCCTTCATGGTGAACTCGCGCCCGCGCAACAGGCCCGCGCGGGGCCGGGCCTCGTCACGGTACTTGTCCTGGATCTGGTAGAGCGAGAGGGGCAGATCCTTGTACGACGAGACGATGTCCTTCACCATCAGGGTGAAGGCCTCTTCGTGGGTGGGGGCGAGCAGGTAGTCGGCGCCGTGCCGGTCCTTCAGGCGGAACAGCGCGTCGCCGTACTCCTCCCAGCGGCCGGTGGCCTCGTAGGGCTCGCGCGGCAGCATGGCGGGGAAGTGCACCTCGTGGGCGCCCGCCGCGGCCATCTCGTCGCGGATGATCTGCTCGAGCTTCGCCTTGACGCGCAGCCCCAGCGGCAGCCAGCCGAAGACTCCCGGCGCCTGTCGGCGGATGTAGCCGGCGCGCACGAGCAGCTTGTGGCTGGCCACCTCGGCGTCGGCGGGATCCTCACGGAGGGTCTTCAGGAAGTAGTTGCTGAGCCGCGTAATCACCCCACCATCGTAGCCCCGTCGGCGCCGGGCCATCATCACTCGATTCGTCGTGCACTGGATCCCCGCCGGAGCGGACGGCTTCCCGGGTTGCAGCCGCTTCGATGGGCGCTCCACCGCACGAGGGGCGCCGCACCCGCGCGCCCCTCGCCGCGCCCACCCTAGTCTGGGGGCATGAGGGGAAGACGGTGGCTGCGCTGGGTCGCTCCCGCGCTGGTGCTCGGGATCGCCGCCGCGCTGCGGTTCTGGGCGCTGGGCCGCCCGGGGGTGCTCGTGTTCGACGAGCTCTACTACGTGCGCGACGCGATCAGCCAGCTCGCGCACGGCTTCCCGACCGTCTGGCCGGACGACGAGCCCTCGATGGCCGGGGCTCGCGCGACGGCGTTCGGCGACGCACCGTCCAACGCCGTGCACCCGCCGCTCGGCAAGTGGCTGATCGGGCTCGGGATCCTGGTCTTCGGCCCGGACAGCGGCTGGGGCTGGCGCAGCGCGGTCGCGCTGGCGGGCGTGGCGACGGTCGCCGTGGTGATGCGGCTCGGCTGGCTGCTCTCGCGCAGCCTGGTCATCGCGTGCACCGCGGGCCTGCTGCTCGCGATCGACGGCGTGCACGTGGTGCTGACCCGCGTGGCGCTGCTCGACGGCTTTCTCACGCTGTTCGTAGCGTTGGGCGCGCTCTTCGTGTGGCGGGACGCGGAGTGGGTGTCGCTGAGGTCGCAGGATCGACCTGTCGGGACGGGCCGGAACGGCCTCACCGCCGGATCTCGGGCCGACGCGCGGCCGATCCTCGTCTGGCGCCCCTGGCTCGTCGCCGCGGGGCTCGCCTTCGGCGCGGCTGCGGCGGTGAAGTGGTCGGGGCTCTACCCGCTCGCGTTCCTCCTCGTCTTCGTGGCGGTGCGGGATCTGCTCGCTCGGCTGCGCCGGCGCGAGCACGCGGGGGTGCGACGATCGGCCGCCCAGGCGGCGGTCACCGCGGTGCTGGTTCTGCCGGCGGCGGCGCTGGCCTATCTCGCGAGCTGGACGGGCTGGATCCTCACCCCCGGCGGGTGGGGGCGCACGCCCGGAACGCCGTGGCCCGCGGCGTTCGTCGAGTACCACGCCGAGATGCTGTCGTGGCACAGCACGCTCACCGCGCCCCACCCGTACCAGTCGCCTCCGCTGAGCTGGCCCCTCGCACTCGTGCCGACCGCGATGTACGAGGTGCGCTGGTCCGAGGGGTGCTCGTGGAGCGAGTGCGTGTCGGGCATCTCGCCGCTGCCGAATCCGCTCGTGACCTGGGGAGGGGCGGCCGCGCTCGTCGGGCTGGTCTGGCTGCTGGTGCGGCAGCTGGTCCGCTCGCGCGGGGGGTTCGGGATCGGGCCCGGCGGGGCGGCCCGCAGCCCCCTGCTGCTGGGGGGCGCATTCGTGCTCACGGGCTACCTGTCGGGGTGGCTGCCCTGGGTGCTCACGTTCTCGCGCTCGGCGGTGTTCCAGTTCTACGCGGTGGTGCTGACTCCGTTCTCGGCCCTCGCGCTGGGGCTCGTGCTCGGGATGCTGTGCGGGATCCCGCTGCGTTCGAGGGACGGCGCGCGTTTCGAGGCGCCGTTCGACCCCGAGCCGGCCGCCCTGCTCGGCCGTCGCCTCGCGGTCGCACTGTTCGTGGTCGTGGCCGGAGTGCTCGCCGTGTTCTTCTTCCCGGTGTGGTCGGGCATGCCGGTCGCCGACTGGTTCTGGCAGCTGCACCTGTGGCTGCCCGGGTGGAGCTGACCCGCTGCTGACCGGCCCGGACGGAGCCGGTGCCCGGTCACAGCAGGCGCCGCTGCAACGCCCAGGCGGTGAGCTCGTGACGGTTCGAGAGCTGCAGCTTGCGCAGCACCTTCGAGACGTGGGTCTCGACCGTCTTGACCGAGAGGAACAGCTCTGCGGCCACCTCTTTGTAGGCGTAGCCGCGGGCGATCATGCGCATGACCTCCTGCTCGCGGGCCGAGAGCCGATCGAGTTCGTCGTCGGCGGCGGCGGTCTCGCCGAGACCCGCTCCGAAAGCGTCGAGCACGAAGCCCGCGAGTCGCGGCGAGAACACCGCGTCGCCCCCGTGCACGCGCAGGGCCGCTGCCGTCACCTCGGCCCCCGAGGCCGTCTTGGTGAGGTACCCGCGCGCGCCGGCGCGGATGACGCTGACCACGTCGTCGGCCGCGTCCGAGACGCTGAGCGCGAGGAAGCGCGTCGCGCGCAGCGTCGGATCGGCGGCAAGGCGCTGCACGACCTCGGCCCCGCCCCCGCCGCGCCCGCCCGGCAGATGCACGTCGAGCAGCACCACGTCGGGGGCGAGCGCCGCGACGCGCTCGACGGCCTCGTCGACGCTCGCCGCCTCGCCCACGACGTCGAGCTGCGGCCCGAGTTCCGCGCGCAGCCCGGTGCGGAAGATCTGGTGGTCATCGACGATCACCACCCGGATCGGCGCCCCGCCCCGATCCCGCTGCTCGTCCGCTTCGCGCTGCTCCGTCATCGTTCGCTCCCTCGTCGCTCGTGCTCGGCGGTCTCGGCGACCGGCTGGTCGATGGGCATCTCCAGTCGCACCGAGGTGCCGCCGCCCGGGCCGGGAACGATCCTCGCCGAGCCGCCGGCGCGCTCCATGCGGCCGAGGATCGACTCCCGCACGCCCATCCGACCCTCGGGCAGCCGCTCGGGATCGAGGCCGGGGCCGCGGTCGGTCACGTCGATGGAGATGCGGTCGCGAGCGGCTTCGATGTAGACGGTCACGTCGCCCCCGGCGTGCCGCGCGGCGTTGAGCATGGCCTCCCGGGCTGCGAGCACGATCGCCTCGGGCGCGGTCGCGCTGCCACCGACGGACACCACCTCGAAGCGCGCGGCGTGATCCCCCTCGAGCGCCGTCGCATGCGCCCTGAGCTCTGCATCGACGGCCTCGCGCTGCGGCTGCGGAGCCCCGTCGGCCGACCGGAACAGCCATTCCCGCAGCTCGCGCTCCTGGCCCCGCGCGAGCCGTGCGACGTCGCTGCCCGGCTCCGACCGCTGCTGAATGAGCGCCAGGGTCTGCAGCACCGAGTCGTGCAGGTGCGCCGCGATGTCGGAGCGCTCGGCCTCCCTCGCGCGCGCCGCGCGCTCGGCGATCAGTTCGCGGTTGATACGCAGCAGCCACGGCGCGATGGCGAGCGCGACGCCCGCGAGCACGGCGAGGGAGGCTGCGACCACCGTCCAGGCGTTCGGCTCGCGCGAGGTCACGAAGATCATGAGCACTCCCACGGCCACCAGCGCGAGTGCGCCGAGCACGCGCGGCAGCTGGTTGCGGTCTGGGCGGTCGCGATCCGCGATCTGCCACCAGGTGAGCCCGACCCCGACGAGCACCGCGAGAGCGGGCAGCAGCAGCTCGAGCTCGAGGTGCGCGCCGAGGCGGTCGAGCACGAGGCCGGCGCCCGCGATCAGCAGGCAGACGCCCAGCAGCAGCTCGGCGATGGGCCACCGCGGGCGGGGGCGGGGCGCCTCGCCCGACCGGGGCTCCGGAGCGGGCGCTTCGGGCCGCGCCGACGAACGCGTGCCTTCCCGCGTCGCCTCCGCTGAGGGGGCCGCGCGCGGCCCGGAGAGCGGGAGTTGACCCTCTGCCCGAGGCGCGGCGGCCGAGGGACGGGTGAGGGCTCGGCGCAGCGGCACCACGCCCTCGACCTCGCCCTCGAGGGGCACCGTGCCCCACAGCCAGAGGTAGAGCAGCCCGCCCGCTCCGCCGAACAGGCACATGCCGAGCATCGCTCCGCGCACCACCGCGATCGGCCAGCCGAGGTGCTCGGCGAGACCCGCGCAGACACCGGCGAGAACGCCGGCGTCGCGCGAACGGGTGAGGGGCGGTCGCTGCATGCTTCCATCAAAGCACGGGCCGCCGACACGGTCGGGGTCGCGTTCGAAACATCAGGGGTCGCTCAGGGTGATCCCCGATGGCGCGGTGTCGGTGGTCGGCGTCAGACTCGAAGCATGAACGAATCATCAGAATCCGAACGCCCCGGGGGCGCCCCGGCCGGGCAGGGCTTCTTCGCCTGGCTCCGCGGCCTCGGCATCGTGCGCGGCTCCGACCGCTGGTTCGCCGGCGTGGCCGGAGGCATCGCGGCGAAGGCCGGCATCGACCCGCTCATCGTGCGCGGCATCTTCGTGGTGCTGGCACTGCTCGGCGGGCCCGGCGTGATCCTCTACCTCGTGGGCTGGCTGCTGCTGCCCGACTCGACCGGGCGCATCCACGTGGAGGACATCTTCCGGGGGCGAGCATCGGCCGGGGTGCTGACCGCGGCGATCATCTTCGCCGCAGTGGTCATCATCCCGGCGATCGTCGGGTTCGTGCTCACGGGGGCGCCGCTGGTCGGCGCGCCCGGCTTCTGGGGCTGGGATCTCTGGGGCTCCGTGGGAGTGCCCGAGTGGATTCCGCGCACCGTCGCCTGGCTGTTCTGGATCGCGATCCTCGTGTTCGGCTTCCTGTGGCTGCGCAAGGCCCTGTTGAACCGTGGTCGCGAGCAGGCCGGGCAGCGCGCCGCCGAGACCGCTGACGAGGCGGCGGCGACGGGCTCGTCGGCGCCCGCTCCCCCGTTCGGGGCCGGCTTCGCCGCCACCGCCGATGGCTCGGGCACCGAGCCCCTCGGTCCGCCCACCCCGACGTCCGCGCCGGGCTCGCCCAGCGCGGACGGCTCGATTCCGCCGGCCTCAGGCGGCCGCTCCTTCGCCGATCGCACCGACGAGTTCGCGAAGCGCACCGCCGAAGACGCCGCGGCCTGGGGCGAGCGCGTCGGCGAGAAGGCCACCCGCTGGAGCGAAGAGGTCGGCCGCCAGGCCGACGAGTGGAGCGCCCGGTACGCCGAGCACCACGACGCGCACCGCATGGGCCCCGCGCAGGCGGTGCTCACACTCGCACTCGCACTGCTCGCGGCAGGCGGCACCGCGCTCTGGGTGATGGGCCTCGACGTGCCCCCGCAGGTGAGCAGCGTCGCACCGGCACCCCTGCTCGCGGCCATCATCGCGGCGCTCGCAGTGCTGGCGCTCTCGCTCATCGTCGCCGGGGTGCGCGGCCGCCACACCGGCTGGGTCGGGTTCCTCGCCGCCTGCGGTGTGTTCGCGCTGCTCATCACCGTCGTGCTGCCCTGGGGCACCCGCTTCCAGCCGTTCGGCACCGCGCACGTCGACGGGATGAGCCCCGCGGGCACCGTCGTCGTGGCCGGCAACGTCGAGATCGACCTCAGCAGCCTCGACGAGCATCCCGGCGACGGGGGCGACATCGAGGTCTGGCAGCTCGCCGGCAACGCGACGGTGCAGCTCCCAGAGCATCGACCCACGGCGGTGCGGGTGCGGGTGCTCGCCGGCAACGTCAAGGAGACGGGCACCGAGCGCGACGGCTTCAGGATCTCGGGGCCGTTCCTCGCCCACGACACGGGCACGACGCTCACCGGCACCGGCGACGCCTTCGCCGACGACTCGGTCGCGCATGTCACGGTATACCTGCTCGCCGGCAACGTGCGCGTCGAGGGCGGCGGATCGTCGGTGGGTCAGATCGGCGAGCGCGAACGGCAGCGACTCGAAGACGAGCAGCGCCGCATCGCCGCCGAGCAGCGGGCCGGTGCCGACGCCGAGCGCCTCGACGAGGCGCAGCAGCAGCTCGAGCGCGTCGAGTGGAGGCTGGAGGAGCCCGGCCTGAGTGCGAGCGAGCAGCGATCGCTCGAACGGCAGCGCGACGAGCTACTCGACACCGTGAACGACCTCGAACAGGAGATGGCGCGATGAACACGAACGACCAGGGCTCCGAGCCGCACGAGCCGCAGACCACGCCGCTGCCGCACGGGCGAGACGATCTCGTGCCCCCTCCCCCCGAGACCGACGGGGCATCGGCCGCATCCGGTGCCGCTCCCGCCGCGCCCGCCGCTGGCGCCCATCCGGCGCCGGTCGCCGCGGACGCCCGACCGCCGGCCCGCACCGGACCGCGCACCGGACCGATCGTCTGGGGCGCGCTGATCCTCGCCTTCTGCGGCTATGCGGCGCAGCGCGCGTTCGGCACCGACGGCCTCGACACCGCCTGGTGGATCACCGCGACGGTGATCGGCCTCGGCGTGCTGCTGCTCGTGGTGGGCGGGGCGATCCTGCTGCGAGGCAGACGCTGAGTCAGCCCTGGATGCGAGGGATCTCGCGCGTCTGCGCCGAGATCCAGTGCAGCGGCACCTGCACGGCCACGCGGGTGCCGCCGCCCTCGCTGGGGCCCCACACGATGCTGCCGCCGAGCTCGCCCTCGACGAGGGTGCGCACGATCTGAGTGCCGAGGCCGTCGCCGACGGCGCCCCCGGGCAGACCCGTGCCGGTGTCGACGACCTCGACGGCGAGCCTCTCGTCGCTGCGGTTCGCGCGGATGAACACCTCTCCCTCGCGCCCCGCGAGGCCGTGCTCGACGGCGTTCGTCACGATCTCGGTGAGCGCCAGCGCCAGCGGCGTCGCGTACTCCGAGGGCAGCTCGCCGAACTCGCCGTCCTTTCGCAGGTGCACGGTGGTGTTGTGCAGGCTCGCGACCTCGGCGGCGAGCCCCAGCACCCGGTCGAAGACCACGTCGAAGTCGACGATCTGAGAGAGGCCCGTCGACAGCGTGTCGTGCACCACGGCGATGGCGGCGACGCGGCGCATGGCCTGGCCGAGCACCTGCTTGGCCTCCTCGCTGCGCGCGCGGCGGGCCTGCACCCGCAGCAGCGAGGCCACCGTCTGCAGGTTGTTCTTCACCCGGTGGTGGATCTCGCGAATGGTCGCGTCCTTGGTGATGAGCTCCTGGGCCTGCTGCCGCAGCTCGGTCACGTCTCGGGTGAGCACGATGCCGCCGACGCGCGCACCGTCGCGGATCACGGGGATGGAGCGCAGGTTCACGGTGCGGCCGCGCGCGGTGATCTCGCCGCGCTTCGCGACCTTGCCCTGCGCGATGAGCGGCAGCGACTCGTTGGTGTCGAACTGCCCCTTGACGATCTCGGCGATCACCTCCGAGAAGTTCTCGCCCTCGAGCTCGTCGCGGAAGCCGAGCCGGTTGAAGATGGTCTGGGTGTTGGGGCTTGCGAAGGTCACGGTGCCCTCGAGGTCGATGCGGGCCAGGCCGTCGGAGGCGCGAGGGGCGCCGTGCTGGCGCCCGGGGGATGAACCGGGCGACGGGAAGAGGCCGTGCCGGATCATCATGAACATGTCGTCGGAGACCTCGCGGAACGCGGCTCCGATGCGCGACGCCTTCTGGGTGTCGGCGACGCTCGTGTGCACGGTGACGACGGCGAACGGGCCGAACTCCTCGCCGTCGGCGAGGCGGCTCACCGAGTAGGCCGAGAGCCGCATCGGGTTCTCCTCGTACCACGCGGGAGACGTCGAGATGACCGGCTCCCCCGTCCCCATCGCCTCGTCGACCAGTTCGCGCCAGTCCGGGCGCAGGAACTCGCCGATCACGTCGCGGTAGAACAGCGTGACCGAGCCCGCGGGCCGGCTGTGCGCCACCGCGAGGTAGTCGCCGCTCTCGGTCGGCACCCAGAGCACGACGTCGCTGAGGGCGAGGTCGGCGAGCAGCTGCCAGTCGAGGGCGAGCAGCTCGAGCCACTCGACCTCTTCTTCGTTCAGGGTCGAGTACTTCGTCGCGAGATCACGCAGAGTTGCCACCCCCTCAGCCTAGGGCACCCGACCCGGGCCGACGCTGCGCCGCCGCTCGATCCGCTGAAGCCCGAACGGGCTTCCATCGGCTGTCTCCGAGCAGGCGCGCCGGAGACCCGCGCCGGAGACCCGCGCCGACGACGGCTCAATGCGGAACGACCCATCCCCCGCCCCAGGCTAAGCACAGCTTTATCACAGCTTTTACATCCTGCTCCCAAAAGCTCTTGACCCGCCGCAGGTCGCATTCTCTAGTGTGGAGCTTCCCCGACTCCGCGACAGTTATCGCGAAACTCGGTGTTCGATGCGATGACGCATCGTCGTCGACGACCCGGTCGGCTGACGCGAAAGGAGATCCTCATGCCCTCTTCCGCCCCTCGCACCCCCGCGCGCCAGAACTCCACCGGCCCGTCGCCGCGTCCGCCGACCCCTGCCGACTCACCGTTCGCACCGGCGGACTCACCGCTCGCGCCGGCCGCGACACCCATCGCGCGGCCGGTCGGCCCGGCGCCGCTGCGCGCTCCGAGCAGGTCGACTCGGCGGCACCTGCGCGCGCTGCCCGCACTCGGCGAGACGCCGGTCGGGGCCGACACGGGACCGGGCGGCCGCCTGCGCCCCAGCTCCGCATCCGGCACGGGCAGCGACAACGGCGACATCCCGCCGCCTCCCGCGCAGCTCGTCCAGAGGCTCGCGCTCTACGCCTTCGAAGCCCTCGAGGGCTCGCGCGCGATCGCCCAGCTCGCGGGGTGGATCACACCGGCGGTCGTGCAGCAGCTGCGTGAGCGACGCGCCGCCCGCACCGAGCGCCGCACGATCTACCGCGACGACCGCCGCATCGTGGCGACCCCCGGCAGGGCGCATATCGGACGGCCGATGCCGCACGTGATCGAGGCGACCGTCGTGCTGTTCGCGGAGCCGAGATCCTGCGTCGTCGCGATGCGGCTCGAGCACGCGGCCGGCCGCTGGCGCGCCACATCGCTCACGGTGCTCTGAGCCGCGGCCGCGGAGTCACCGTGAAGCGCCCCGCAAACCCGCGACCTCGAACTCCCGGCAGCCGCTACTCCGCGCGGAGCTTCGCCACCTCGTAGAGTGCGACGCTCGCCGCGATGCCGGCGTTCAGCGACTCGGCCGCCGACGAGATCGGAATCGACACGACCGCGTCGCAGTGCTCGGTGACGAGCCGCGAGAGTCCCTTGCCCTCGCTGCCGATCACGAGCACGAGCGGGCGATCCGCCAGCTCGAGCCCGGGCAGCGACACGTTGCCGCCGCCGTCGAGGCCGAGCACGAAGACGCCCTGCTTCTTGAACTCCTTGAGGGTCTGCGTGAGGTTCGACGCCATCGCCACGGGGATGCGGGCGGCGGCGCCGGCCGAGGTCTTCCAGGCGGCCGAGTTGAGGCCGGCCGACCGGCGCTGCGGCACGACCACGCCCTGCCCGCCGAACGCGGCGGTCGAGCGGATGATCGCTCCCAGGTTGCGGGGGTCGGTGACGCCGTCGAGCGCGACGATCAGCGGCACCTCGTCGCGGCCGATGATCTCGTCGAGCATCTCGAGGGGGTGCGCGTACTCCATCGGCGGCACCTTGAGCACCACGCCCTGGTGCACCGTGTCGCGCTCGGTCATGCGATCCATCTCGGGGCGCATCACCTCGAGCACGGGCACGTTGCGGTTCGTCGCGAGGCGCAGGATCTCGCGCGTGCGGTCGTCCATCTCGATGCGCGCGGCGATGTAGAGCGCGGTCGCTGGGATGCGGGTGCGTAGGGCCTCGAGCACGGCGTTGCGGCCGGTCACGAGCTCGGACTCGTCCTTCTTCGCACCGCCGCGGCCTCGCTCGGGGCCGCGGCCGGCGCCGCCCGCGTGCCGCAGCTTCGCCGCCTCGTAGCGCTCGCGCGACTTCTTGGCCTTGTAGGCGGCGTGATACTCGCGATCCTCGGCGCGGGGCGTGGGGCCGCGGCCCTCGAGGGCCTGACGCCCCTGCCCGCCCGAGCCGACGGCTTTGCCGAGGCCCTTCTTGCGCACTGCGCCGGTACGGCTCTTCTTATTACTCATGACAGGCTCCAGCGGGTTCCGTTCGGGGTGTCTTCGAGCGCGACGCCGGCCGCCAGCAGGCGGTCCCGGATCGCGTCGCTCGCGGCGAAGTCCTTGTTCGCGCGGGCTTCGGCGCGCTGCTCGATGAGCGCGCGCACGAGGTGGTCGAGGGCGGATGCGGATGCATCGCCGGGTGCGGAGCCGCCGGGCGCGGCCCAGGAGTCGGCTCGCGGATCGAGGCCGAGCACGTCGAGCATGGCGGCGACCTCCGCGGCTCGGGCGAGCGCCGTCGCGGTGTCGGCGGAGTCGATCGCCGCGTTGCCCGCTCGGACGGCGCCGTGCAGAGCGGCGAGCGCCTGCGGAACCGCGAAGTCGTCGAGCATCGCTTCGACGAACGCGGCGGGGAGCCGTGACGCGGCGTCGCCCTCGCCCGGGGCGGGGATCGGGGCGCCCGCCGCCTCGGCGAGCTTGCCGGCGCGCTCGAGGAAGCCCTCGATGCGCTCGAACGCCGCTGCCGCCTCGGCGAGCGAGGTGTCCGAGAACTCGAGCACCGAACGGTAGTGCGCCGATCCGAGGAAGTAGCGCAGCACGACGGGCCGCGCAGCCGCCAGCAGGTCTGCGGCGAACAGCGAGTTGCCGAGCGACTTCGACATCTTCTGCCCGCCCGTGTTCACGAGGCCGTTGTGGATCCAGTGACGCGCGAACGGGTGGCCCGCGGCCTGCGACTGCGCCAGCTCGTTCTCGTGGTGCGGGAAGCGCAGGTCGAGGCCGCCGCCGTGGATGTCGAACTGCTCGCCCAGGTAGCGCGTCGCCATCGCCGAGCACTCGATGTGCCAGCCGGGCCGGCCGCGCCCCCACGGCGACTCCCACGAGGCCGACACCGGCTCGTGCTCGCGGTGCGCCTTCCAGAGCGCGAAATCGCGGGGGTCGCGCTTGCCCACCGGTTCCGAATCGGCCGCAGCGTCCATCTGCTCGCGGCTCTGACGCGTGAGGGCGCCGTACTCGGGCCAGCTCGCGGTGTCGAAGTAGACGCTCGCCGAACCGTCGGCCGCCCGGTAGGCGTGGCCGCGCCCGATGAGCCGCTCGATGAGCGCGATCATCTCGGCGATGTTCGCCGTGGCGCGCGGCTCGTAAGTGGGCGGCAGCACGCCGATCGCCTCGTAGGCGGCGGTGAACTCGCGCTCCACGCGGTAGGCGAGGGCCCACCACTGCTCGGCGGATCCGCTCTGCTGGGCGGCGCGGGCGTGGTCGAGGATCTTGTCGTCGATGTCGGTGACGTTTCGGATCAGGGTGACGTCGTGGCCGGTCGCCGTGAACCAGCGCCGCATCTGGTCGTAGACGAGCGCGCTGCGCAGGTGCCCGATGTGGGGGGCCGACTGCACGGTGGGGCCGCAGACGTAGAGGCCGATCCGGCCCTCCTCGCGGGGCTCGAAATCGACGACCTGCTGCGCGCGCGAATCGTAGATGCGTTGTCTCACCCTACAAGCCTACCTGCGGCCGACCGCGCGGCCGGTGCGGCCGGCGCCGGCGGCGCGAGCGGATCGCTCAGTCGAGCGTGCCGTGCAGGAAGAACTGCACCTGCTTGGCGATGCTCACGGCGTGGTCGCCGAAGCGCTCGTGGTACCGGCTCGCGAGGGTCGCGTCGACGGCGCCCATCGGGTTGGCGGCCAGCTTGTCGCTGAGCACCTTCTCGAACACCTTGGCGTGCAGCTCGTCGAGGTCGTCGTCGAGGTCGCGCACCTCCTCGATCACCCGCGGGTCCTGCGTGCCGAGCAGTTCGACGATCTTGCTCGCCATCTCGACGTCGAGCGCGCCCATGCGCACGAAGATCTTCTTGAGGCCCTTCGGGATCGCGCTCTCGGGGTAGCGGTAGCGCGCGAGCTGCGCGATGTGCTGGGCGAGGTCGCCCATGCGCTCGAGGGAGGCGCTCATGCGCAGGGCGCCGACCATGAGGCGCAGGTCGGACGCGACGGGCTGCTGACGGGCCAGGATGTCGATCGTGAGCTGGTCGAGCTGGGCTGCGAGCACGTCGATCTCGTCGGCGCCGTCGAGCACCTGCTCGGCGAGGGCGACGTCGGAGTTGCCGAAGGCGGCGGTGGCGTTCTCGATCGCCGCCTCTACGAGCTCGGCGATCTTGACGAGGCGCTCCTGCACCTCGCGCAGTTCCTGCTGGAAGACCTCACGCATGCCGTTTCCTCTCTCAAATGCTGCGCCGAACGGGCACCCTCACCAGTCTGGGGCGGATCGATGAACCACGGCGCACCGGCAGGTGAACAACAGTTGAACTCTGGATCTCGCGCCGGGGGCCACCTCTACGATAAAAGACATGGACCCGACCCTGCTCGTTCTCGCTTCGACGGCACTGGGAGCCGTGGTCGGCGCGGGCGTGGCCGTCACCATCCTGGGCATGCGGAGGGCGGGCCGTCGACGCGCGGCCGAGCTGCGGCCCGAGCTCGGCGAGGTCGCCACTACGATCCTCGACGAAATCGACATGTTCGCGGTGATCCTCGACTCCTCCCTCACCCCGGTGTACGCGAACCCGATCGCCCGTCAGGAGCGCCACATCAGCGACGAGGACATCCGCGATCCCGAGTTCCTGGCCAGGGTGCGGCGGGTGATGACGACGGGTGCGCCCGACACCCACGAGCCCGATCCCACGGATCCCGCCGACACGGTGCGCATCCACATCGTGCGCATCCAGCGGCGCTTCGCGGTGGTGCTCGCCGAGGATCTGGGCGAGGAACAGCGCGTGAACGCGATGCGACGGGACTTCATCGCGAACGTGAGCCACGAGCTGAAGACCCCGATCGCCGCGATCGGTCTGCTCTCCGAGGCCGTGCAGCAGGCCGCCGACGAGCCCGAGCTGGTGCGCGGCTTCGCGAAGAGCCTCGTGAAGGAGTCGCGCAGGCTCGGCGAGCTGAGCCGCGACATCATCCAGCTCTCCGAGGCGCAGTCCACGCTGCGCCCCGAGGATCGCGAGTCGGTCTCGCTGCGCGACCTCGTGCGCGGCGAGGTCGAGTCGCACCGGGAGTTCGCGGCGCAGCACGGCATCGAGTTGGTCGTGACCGACGATTCGGAGCCGGATCGCGACGCGACGATCCTCGGCCGCCCGACCTCGCTCGGCACCGCGGTCGCGAACCTGCTGAGCAACGCGATCCGGCACTCCCCCGAGGGCAGCCGGGTGGGCATCGGCATGGAGCTCCAGCGCCGCAGCTTCCTCGTGACCGTCACCGACCAGGGCGAGGGCATCGCGCCCGAGCACCAGCCCCGCATCTTCGAGCGCTTCTACCGCGTCGACGGCGCCCGCACCCGCGGGGAGGGCGGCACGGGTCTCGGCCTCAGCATCACCCGGCACACGATGCGCGCGCACGGCGGCGACGTCGACGTGTGGTCGCAGCCGGGCGTCGGTTCGAGCTTCACACTCACCTTCCCCCTCCACGACCCGGAGGGCTCCTCGAAGAGCTCCAAGCGGGCGAAGAAGGCGCGACGCGCGACGCGCGGATCCGCCGAGGCGGCGCAGACCGCCGCCCCCGTTCCCCAGAAAGGACACCAGTAGTGGCACAGCACATCCTGCTCGTCGAAGACGAGGAGTCGATCTCCCGCCCGCTCTCGTTCCTGCTCGAGCGGGAGGGCTACCGCGTGACGGTGGTCGACAACGGCGCCGAGGCGGTCACCGTGTTCGGCGGCGCGCACCCCGACCTGGTGCTGCTCGACCTCATGCTGCCCGGCCTGCCCGGAACCGAGGTCTGCCGGGCGATCCGCCAGACCTCGCAGGTGCCCGTCATCATGCTCACGGCGAAGGACAGCGAGATCGACATCGTCGTGGGCCTCGAGCTCGGCGCCGACGACTACATCACGAAGCCCTACTCCACTCGCGAGCTGCTCGCCCGGGTGCGGGCCGCGCTGCGTCGCTCGGGCGTGAGCGATGAGGATCGCGAGGACGACCTCGACGAGATGGTGCTCGACGAGCTGGGGATCCGCCTCGACTCCGAGCGCCACGCGGTGACCGTGCGCGGCGAGGAGATCGCCATGCCGCTGCGCGAGTTCGAGCTGCTCGAGATGCTCATGCGGCACTCCGGCCGCGTGCTGACCCGCGGGCAGCTCATCGACCGGGTCTGGGGCAGCAACTACTACGGCGACACCAAGACCCTCGACGTGCACATCAAGCGCATCCGCGCCCGCATCGAGGAGGAGCCCTCGAAACCGAAGCTCATCTCGACGGTGCGGGGCGTGGGCTACCGGTTCGGGTAGGCCGCATCCCGGCCCCGTCCGAGCGGGCGCGGCGGGTCCTCCAGCACCGATCGACGTTCAGACACCCCTCTTCCGCGAAACGAGGTGCCCGAGCGTCGATCGGTGCCGCTGAGGGAAACATCGCGGGGGGTATCGATGCGGCCGGGGCCTCGGTGCCGCTGAGGGAGCGTCGCCGGGGGTATCGGTACGACCGGAGCATCGGTGCGGCCGAGAGAGCATCGGCCGGAAGAGGTGATCGACGCCCCGGGGATGGCTGGAAAGAGGCCCCTACGCAGTGCGCCCCCGGGATCGTCGGGATCCCGGGGGCGCACCGCGTGCGGCGGAGGTTACTGGGGCTGATCCTCGTCGTTCTCGCCGACGTGGGACTGCGCGGCCTCCTGCTGCTCGGCGGTCGCCTGCTCATCGCGCTCATCGGCGGCGCCGAAGTCGGCGGGCAGCACGTAGTCGCGGTACTCGGCGAGCGTGCCGTCGAGCACGGGGATCTGGTACTCGACCTCGGGGGTGCCGGCGGCCTGGAAGTAGGCGGCGACCGTCGCGCCCGCGGAGACGCCGGGCAGCGACACGAGCACGGGAGCCTGCTCGTCGTCGGGGTTGCCGAAGCGGGTGTTGCCCGTGGGGATGTCGAACTCGGCGCTGGCGGAGGCCGAGCCCTCGGTCACGAAGTTGATGGTGAGCTGCTGCTCGCTGCCGCTGCGGTTCACGGCGCTGAACACGACATTGAAGTTCTCGCCCGTCTCATCGGCGATCAGCATGATGTTGCGCACGTCGACGTTCTGGGTCGAGATGTCACGACCATCGCTGGGTGCGTAGGGCTCGAGCGTGCCCTGGGGCGCGATCAGGCTGCATCCGGTCGCGCCGAGCGCGAGTACCGCCGCCAGAGCGATGGACGAGGCGATCCGAATCTTCAAGAGGTCCTCCGAGCCGTGGGTCGATGACGTGCGTCGCATACCGCGATCACAGTTTGAACTCATCATAACGGTCCGCGTTCGCCTCACGCAGCTTAGGTAAGCCTAAGTCAGAGATGACGAGTGTGGTATTCTAGTGGTTGAACTGCTGTAAAGGAGCCAACTCGATGCAATTTGAGGTCGGAGAGACCGTCGTCTTCCCCCACCACGGTGCCGCCAGGATCATCGATGTCAAGAAGCGCAAGCTCGGCGGTGAAGAGAAGCTCTTCCTGAAGCTGCAGGTCGATCAGGGCGATCTCACCATCGAGGTGCCGGCCGAGAACTGCGAACTCGTCGGCGTGCGCGATGTCATCGACAAGGAAGGCCTCGAGCGGGTGTTCGAGGTGCTGCGCGCCCCCTTCACCGAAGAGCCGACCAACTGGTCGCGCCGCTACAAGGCCAACACCGAGAAGCTCGCCTCGGGCGATGTGATCAAGGTCTCCGAGGTCGTGCGCGACCTGTGGCGCCGCGATCAAGAGGTGCGCTCGCTCTCCGCCGGCGAGAAGCGCATGCTCGCGAAGGCCCGTCAGATCCTCGTCTCCGAGCTCGCGCTCGCAGAGAAGACCGACGAGGAGAAGGCCTCCGAAGTGCTCGACCAGGTGCTCGCCTCGTAGCCGCAGAGCACTCGGGGATCCGCATCCCTCACCCGTGACGCCCCGCCCAGAGCGGGGCGTCACGCGTTTGCGCCCCGTCGCGGGGCGGCCGGGTACGCTGGGGCCATGAACCCACTCGCGAACGATCTGTCCGGATCGACCCCGCACGCGCTGCCCACCCTGGGAGTCGTGCTCGTCGCCGCGGGGCGCGGCGAGCGGCTCGGAGCGGGCACCCCCAAGGCCTTCGTCGAGCTGCACGGGCGCGCACTGCTCGAATTCGGGGTCGGCGTCGTCACCTCGCTGCCCCACCTGGGGCACCTCGTGGTCGTGGCGCCCGAGTCGCACGCCGCGATCGCGCTCGACATCGTCGAGCAGGTGCTGCCCGAGGGGTCGCCGTGGGAGGTCTCGGTCGTGCCCGGCGGCCGCGAGCGCCACGAGTCGGTGCGCTTCGGCCTGGAGGCGCTCCCCGAGAGCGTCGAGACCGTGCTCGTGCACGACGCGGCCCGGCCCTTCGCGAGCGCCGAGCTCTTCGAGCGTGTGATCGCCGAGGTGCGGCGAACTGGCGACGCGGTCGTTCCCGCGCTGCCGGTGGTCGACACCATCAAGCGGGTCGATGCCGACGGGATCGTGCACGAGACCGTGGACCGCGCGCCGCTCGTGGCCGTGCAGACCCCGCAGGGCTTCGCGCGCGAGACGCTCGCCGCAGCGCACTCCACCGCGCAGCTGCAGCACGAGGCGGGCCTCCCGACCGACGATGCCGAGGTCGTGCAGCGCGCCGGCGCGCAGGTGCGCACCGTGCCGGGCGAGCAGCGCGCCCACAAGCTCACCGCACCGGCCGATCTGGCGATCCTCGAGCACTTCCTCACCGCCAATCTGCTCGGCCTGGAGTCCGAGGCATGAGCGCGGCCGAGCCGGCTGCGAACCCCGGATCCGCCGCGGCGCAGATCCGCGTGGGCACGGGGTTCGACGTGCACGCGTACGATGCAGGATCACCGCTGCGCCTCGCCGGCCTCGACTGGCCCGGCGAGACCGGCCTGTCGGGGCACAGCGACGGCGACGCCGTCTGCCACGCCGTCGTCGACGCGCTGCTCTCGGCGGCGGGGCTCGGCGACATCGGCGGCCTCGTGGGTGTGGATCAGCCGCGCACCGAGGGCGCCGCGAGCACCGGCTTCGTGCGCCTCGCGCTCGCGCGGCTGCAGGCGCACGGCTGGCGCCCGGTCAACGTGTCCGTGCAGATCGTGGGCGACCGACCGAAGTTCTCACCCAGACGCGACGAAGCCCAGCGGGTCATGAGCGAGCTCGTGGGCGCGCCCGTGAGCCTCGGCGCCACCACGACCGACCACCTCGGCTTCACCGGTCGGGGCGAGGGGCTCGCCGCGATCGCGACCGCGCTCATCGAGCGCCGCGGATCTCAGCCCGCGTAGGAGCCGACGAGGCGCACCGCGCCACCGTCCACGCCCTTCGCGCCCTGCTCGAAGCCCTCGAAGTCGCGCGACGACGTGGAGACCGTGCCCACCACCCAGGTGTCGAGCCCCTCGCCGGTGAGTGCCGCGGCCACCTGCGGGGCGCGATCCGCGGCCACCACCGCGAACATGCCGACTCCGAGGTTCCAGGCGCCCTCGAGCGACTCGAGCGTGTGGCCGCCCAGCTCGGCGAGGTGCCGGAAGACGGGCAGCGGCGACCACGAGGTGCGATCCACCTCGACCCAGGCGCCCCTCGGCAGCACCCGCGCCAGGTTCGCCGCGATGCCGCCGCCGGTGACGTGGCTCAGCACGTGCACGGCGCCGTCGAGCGACGGATCCTCGAGCACGCGCAGCAGGGGCGCCGTGTACAGCGCGGTGGGCGTCAGCAGGGCCTCACCGTAACTCGCCCCCAGCTCTGCGCTGCGGTCGCCGTAGCCGATGCCGCGCTCGGCGAGGATATGGCGCACGAGCGAGAAGCCGTTGGAGTGCAGGCCGGAGGCCGCCATCGCGAGCACCACGTCGCCGTGCTGCACGAGCGAGGGCTGCAGCATGCGGTCGGCCTCGACCACACCCGTCGCGGCGCCCGCCACGTCATAGTCGTCGGGCCCGAGCAGGCCGGGGTGCTCGGCGGTCTCACCGCCGACCAGCGCGGTGCCGGTGGCCTCGCAGGCCTCGGCGATGCCGCGCACGATGTCGGCGATGCGCTCGGGCACCACCTTGCCGCACGCGATGTAGTCGGTCATGAAGAGCGGCTTCGCCCCGACCACCACGATGTCGTCGACGACCATGGCCACGAGATCCTGACCGATGGTGTCGTGCTTGTCGATGGCCTGCGCGATCGCGACCTTCGTGCCCACGCCGTCGGTCGACGAGGCGAGCAGCGGGCGCTTGTAGCCGAGCAGCGCACTCGCGTCGAACATGCCGGCGAAACCGCCGACGCCCCCCAGCACCTCGGGGCCGTGGGTGCGGCCGACCGCCGACTTCATCAGTTCGACGGCGAGGTCGCCCGCCGCGGTATCGACTCCGGACTGGGCATAGATCGACGCGTTTTCGCTCACCCCACCAGCGTACCGTGCCGAACCGGGCGCGCCGGCGGCGAGTGCACGGCCCCGGGCGCAGGCGATCCCCCGCACCCAGCGGCGTGTGGGACACTAGAGCGTGCGTCTGTCTGACGCCCCATCGCATCCCAGGGAGCATTCACACCAGCATGTGCGGCATCGTCGGTATCGTCTCGCAAGAACCGGTCAACCAGCAGGTCTACGACAGCCTCCTCCTCCTGCAGCACCGCGGCCAGGACTCGACGGGCATCGCCACGCTCGACGGCGACTTCTTCCACGTCGTCAAAGCCAAGGGCCAGGTGCGCGAGGCCTACCGCACGCGCGACATGCGCACCCTGAAGGGCAACGTCGGCCTCGGCCACGTGCGCTATGCGACCCGCGGCTCGGCCGCCGCCGAAGAAGAGGCGCAGCCCTTCTACGTGGGCGCCCCCTACGGCATCATCCTGGTGCACAACGGCAACCTCACGAACACGCGCGAGCTCACCGCCGAGCTCTACAACGTCGACCGCCGCCACCTCAACACGCACTCCGACACCGAGCTGCTGCTCAACGTGCTCGCGAACGAGCTGCAGGCCGGGATCACCGGCCTCTCGCTCGACAAGGATCAGGTCTTCGAGGCCGTCTCCCGCGTGCACGAGCGGGTCGAGGGATCCTACGCCACCATCGCGCTCATCGCCGGCTACGGCCTGCTCGCCTTCCGCGATCCCCACGGCATCCGCCCTCTCGTGCTCGGCCGCCGCACCGCCGAGAACGGCGCCGACGAGTGGGTCGTCGCCTCGGAGTCGCTCGTGCTCGAGTCGGGCGGCTACGAGATCGTGCGCGACGTCGAGCCCGGCGAGGCGATCCTCATCTCCCCCGACGGCTGGATGTATTCGCAGCAGTGCGCGAAGACCACCCGCCTCGTGCCCTGCGCGTTCGAGTACATCTACCTCGCCCGCCCCGACTCGGTGCTCGACGGCATCGCCGTCTACGACGCCCGGCTGCGGCTCGGCGACGTGCTCGCCGAGGAGATCGCCGAGCAGCTGCCCGACGTCGACATCGACGTGGTCATGCCGATCCCCGATTCCGCCCGTCCGAGCGCGATGCAGGTGGCGCAGAAGCTCGGCATCGAGTACCGCGAGGGCTTCTTCAAGAACCGCTACGTGGGCCGCACCTTCATCATGCCCGGACAGGCGGTGCGCAAGAAGAGCGTGCGTCAGAAGCTCAACGCCATGAGCGTCGAGTTCAAGGGCAAGAACGTGCTGATCGTCGACGACTCGATCGTGCGCGGCACCACCTCGCGCGAGATCGTCGAGATGGCGCGCGCCGCGGGTGCGAAGTCGGTCGTCTTCGCCTCGGCGGCTCCCCCCGTGGTGTTCCCGCACGTCTACGGCATCAACATGCCGTCGCGCGGCGAGCTGATCGCGCACGGCCGCACCTCCGAGGAGATCGCCGCCGAGCTGGGCGCCGACCACCTCATCTACATGAGCGTCGAGGGCATGAACCGCGCCATCATGCAGGGTCAGGATCGCGTCACCGAGCTCGAGCAGAGCTGCTTCACCGGCGAGTACATCGCCGGCAGCGTCGACGCCGAGTACCTGGCGTGGGTCGAGGCGACGCAGGAGAGCTAGGGCCCAGCCCGGCGCCGATCGCACGAGCGCGGCCGACGCCGTCGCCGCGCAGGGATCCGTCTCGAGCGGATCGCCGGGCGGAGCGACGGGCTGAGGTGCGGGGAGGCGCCACGGGCTGAAGCGACGGGGACGACAGAGGCGGGCGCCGCGCTTCTCGCGCGGCGCCCGCCTCTGTCGTGGGTGAGGGCTCTGTCGTCGGTGAGAGCTCTAGGGCCTGTCGCCGGGGGTCGGATCGTCGCCGGGATCGCGGGGCTCGGTGCGGGGAGTCTCGTTCTTCGGCGCCTCGGGCGCGGCACCGGCGGGGCCGTTGCCCTTCGCGGTCGCGTCCGCGTCGTCGTTGCGCACCTCTTTCTTGAGGATGCGCATCGACTGTCCCAGGCTCTTCGCCAGGCCCGGCAGCTTCGGCGCGCCGAAGAGCAGCAGCACGATGAAGAGGATGACCACCAGTGTGGGGCCGTTGAGGTTACCGAGCATGCGGGAGCACTCCGATCGTCAGGGTCAGATCATTATGGCACGTCGGGGCGCGGCGGCTGCGGTGCGGCCTCCTGCGCGACGGGGGCGGCGGAGACCGCCGGAGCCGCCGCGGGGCGATCCTGAGCAGCCGCCTCCGTCGTGTCGGGATCGCTGCTCACCTCTTTCTTGAGGATGCGCATCGACTGCCCCAGGCTCTTCGCCAGCCCCGGCAAACTTCGGCGCACCGAAGAGCAGCAGCACGATGAAGAGGATGACGACGAGGTGCGCTCCACCCAGGTTTCCTAGCATCGGGTGAACTCCGTTCGTGAGTGATGGGCCGATTATCGCACGTCGCGCTGAATGGCGATGCCGACGCCGCTGCCGCGCTTCGCGAGGAATCCGAGCACGAGCGAGAAGAGGCCGCCGACGCCCAGGCCGATCGCGGCGCCGATGATCGCGCTGAAGCCGATCACCTGGCCCATCGTGTACTCGGCGCCCTCGGGGATGGGGAAGAGCAGGCAGGCCAGCATGGCCACGATCGCCCCCAGGGCGGCGGCGCCCACGAGCACCCGGCCGTAGCGCACGGTGCGCTGCAGAGTGACCTCGTGCTCGGTCTCCTCGATCACGGGCACGGGCTCTGCGAGGGCCTCTTCGATCGCCTGCTGCGCGGAGAGCTCGGCTTCGGGTTCGACGGCGGCGCGCTGCGGCTGCTCGCTCGCGGCATCGGGATTACTCATGCCTCCATTGTCGCAGCCGGCGACTGAGCGTCACCTCCGCTCGGCGTGCGAGACCGCCGAATGCGCGCCTTCGCGTCGGGGCACGGGCGCTCGGCGGCGCGGGGCTCTCGGCGCTCCGCTCAAGCGGCTCGGGGCGCTCAGGCGAGCGGCAGCAGGCCGTGGAGATCGGCTCGGGATCCGGAGGCAACGACGCGCGAATCGGCGAGCGCGGTCTCCCAGTCGAGTTCGCCCGTCGCGAGCGCGATCCAGGTCGCCGGATCGGTCTCGATCACGTTGGGCGGGGTGCCCCGCGTGTGCCGGGGGCCCGCGACGCACTGGGTCGCTCCGAAGGGGGGCACGCGCACCTCGACCGAGTTGCCCGGGGCGCGCTCGGCGAGCTCCTCGAGCAGGTATCGCACGGCGGTCGCGAGCACGGTCCGGCCGGTCTCGCCCTTCCGCGCCGCGGCGAGCGCAGCGCGCCCGTCCTCGATCGCCACCTTCCGCTTCGCCACGTGATCCACTGTACCGCCGCCCCTCGCGCGTCCGGGTCCCGAGCCGAACCCGGAGCCTCGAACGGCGGCGCCTCGGCGACCGCTCTCGCTCGAAGCACCGATCGACGTTCACGCACCGAGAAGCAGCGGATCGAGGTGCCTGAGCGTCGATCGGTGCGCGAGAGCCGGGAAGGAAGCTCGGACACGTGCGCGCGCAGAACGTGCGCGCAGAGCCCCGGATCGCCACCCCACTATCCTGGAACGGTGAAGATTCTCGTCCTGGGGCCGGGTGCCCGCGAACACGCCATCGTCCTCGCCCTCCGCTCGGAGTCCGCCGATCACGAGATCGTCTGCGCCCCCGGCAACGCCGGCATCGCCGCGAGCGGCGTCGAGACCCCCGCGCTGGCCTACACCGATCCCGAGGCGGTGGCTGCGTTCGTGAGCGAGCGCGGCTTCGATCTCGTGGTGGTGGGGCCCGAGGCTCCGCTGGTCGCGGGTGTGGCGGACCCGCTGCGCGCGGCCGGTGTGCCCGTGTTCGGGCCGAATCGGGCCGCCGCGCAGCTCGAGGGATCGAAGGCGTTCGCCAAGCGCATCATGGATGCCGCCGAGGTGCCCACGGGTCGCGCGGTGCGCGTCTCATCCGCCGATGAGGCGGGGGCCGTGCTCGACGAGTTCGGCGCCCCGTACGTGGTGAAGGCCGACGGCCTGGCCGCGGGCAAGGGTGTGCTGGTGACCGAGGATCGGGCGGCGGCGCTCGACCACGTGGCGACCTGGGCACCGCACGGCGACGTGCTGATCGAGGAGTTCCTCGACGGCCAAGAGGTGTCGCTCTTCTTCTTCGCCGACGGGCACGACGTGCTGCCGCTGACCCCCGCCCAGGACTACAAGCGCATCTTCGACGGCGACGAGGGCCCGAACACGGGCGGCATGGGCGCCTACTCGCCGCTGCCGTGGCTGCCGGGCGGCGTCGACGCCTTCGTCGAGGAGATCACCCGCACGGTCGCGCTGCCGACCGTGCGCCGGCTCGAGGCCGAGGGCACGCCCTTCACGGGTCTGCTCTACTGCGGGCTCATCGTGACCTCGAAGGGCGTGCGCGTCATCGAGTTCAACGCGCGCTTCGGCGATCCCGAGACCCAGGTGGTGCTCGCGCGCCTCGAGTCGCCCCTCAGCCGCTACCTGCTGGCTTCGGCGCGGGGCGAGCTCGCCTCGCAGCCCGCTCCCGAGTTCTCGGACGAGCCGGCCGTGATCGTCGTCGTCGCGAGCGAGGGCTACCCGGGCGAGGTCGTCACGGGGCGCGAGATCACCGGCATCGAGGCCGCCGAGCGGCTCGCCGGGGTGCACGTGGTGCACGCCGCCACCGAGCGCGACGCCGAGGGGCGCTGGATCGCGACCGGCGGTCGTGTGCTCGGGGTGGTCGCCCGCGGCGCCGACTTCGGAGAGGCCCGGTCCCGCGCCTACGACGCCGTGGGGCGCATCGGTCTCGAGGGATCGCAGCACCGCACCGACATCGCGGCGCGCGTCGCCTAGGCGTCCCGCACGTCCTCGCCTCCCGCGAGGCGCTGCAGCACGAACGGCGCCCGCGCTCCGCGGATGCGAGGAAGCGCGGGCGCCGTCGTGTCGGCGGCTCTTCTCTGAGACCGCTGATCGGAGACCTCGACTCAGCGCCCCCGACTCAACGCCCTCGCATGAGAGGCCCGGGTCAGAGGCCCCGGATCAGCGCGTCGAAGTCGGGGTCGCCCGTGAAACTGGCGTCGTCGGTCTCGCGCCGATGGCCGGCCGGCTTCTGCTCGGCCGCGTCGGCGGCCTCTGCGTCGGCGGCCTCTGCGTCGCCGCTCGCGTCGCGCTCGCCGGTTCCGCTCGCGCCGGCCGCTTCGTCGGAGTCGGCGGAGTCGTGCGCGGCCGCGGAACCTTGCACAGTCGCGGATCCTTGCGGGTCTTCGGCGTCGGGTGCAGCGTCGGGCGCGATCACGGGCACGACCCCTGTGTCGAGCTCGAGGTGCTCGCCGAGCTGCGGCTCGGCGTCGACCTCGATGGAGATCTCGGTCTCGACCTCGACGACCTCGCCGTCGATCTCCTCGGGCGCGAGCTCGATCGCCCCTGCAGGGGCCCCGCCGGTCTCGATCGGCAGCCGCTCGACGGGCACCGTCTCATCGTTCGTCTCGGGCTCGACCGCGCCGGGGGCCTCGGCTGCGGCACCCTGCTCCTCGGCCTCCTCGGCCTCGTCGGACGGTCGCGGCTCGGGCTTCGGCGCCTCGCCGGCGGCGATGGTGCCGGCGGCCACGGCGCCGTCGATGGCCTTCGACAGCGCGGCGAGCAGCACCTCCCAGCCCTGCTGCGAGGCGGCGGCGCGCTCGGCGGGGGCGGGCAGCGCGTCGAAGCCGGTCTCGGTGACGGTGACGCCCGTCTCGCTTCCCTGCGTGCGCAGCGTCAGCAGCACGGCGGTGTCGCGCAGGTCGCCGGCCTCGCGCCACGTGAACCCGATCGCGTGACCCTCGACCCAGACGTCGACCTGACCGGAGGCGTCGCGGCTCACCGTGGCGTCTCCGGAGCCCTCGCTCCAGCGCTCGGCGATCTCACCGCCGATGCGCGGCTCCAACTGCAGTTCGGGCCACCACTCGGCCCGCCTTCCGGGGTCGCTCACGTACGACCATACGCCGGCACGCGCGGCTCTCATCCGACTCCGCGCCACGACCGGTCCCAGCGGGATCATGTTTCTCCTCAGCGTCGCTCACCGGGTCGATATCTCCCTCGTGCCCGGCTCCCGGCGAGCACAGGGCACGGAGATTCCCCTCACTAGGAAGAGTAGTCCCACCCGCTGACAACGAGGTCTCATTCCGGTGGCAATTCGCGTGGAAGAATGGGATTCGTGACCGAACTCGCCTCGCCTCAGCAGCTCACCGGTTGGAAGCACGTCTACTCCGGGAAGGTGCGCGACCTCTACGTTCCCGCCGACGGCTCCGACGATTATCTGCTCGTCGTCGCGAGCAACCGCGTGAGCGCGTTCGACCACGTGCTGGAGCCGCCGATCCCGGGCAAGGGCGCACTGCTCACCGCCCTCTCGAACTGGTGGTTCGAGCGCATCGATCTGCCCAACCATCTGGCGGGGCCGGGGGCGCCCGCGATTCCCGACGAGGTCGCGGATCGCGCCGTCGTGACCCGCCGCCTCGAGATGCACCCGATCGAGTGCGTCGTGCGCGGGGCGCTCACCGGATCGGGCTTCGCGGAGTACCGTCGCACGGGCGCGGTCTGCGGGATCGAGCTGCCCGCCGGCATCGAAGACGGCGACCTGCTCGACACCCCCATCTACACACCTGCGTACAAGGCGCCGCTCGGCGAGCACGACGAGAACATCACCTACGAGAAGAGCGTCGAGCTGGTCGGCGAGGAGGCCGCCGCGGCCCTGCGCGACGCCTCGCTGCGCATCTTCACGGCGGCGCGGGATCTCGCCGCCGAGCGGGGGGTGGTGCTCGCCGACACGAAGTTCGAGTTCGGCCGCGACCCCCGCGCCGAGGGCGCCGCCGAGCTGGTGCTCGCCGACGAGGTGCTCACGAGCGACTCCTCCCGTTACTGGGACGCCGCGGCCTATTCCGACGAGCGGAAGCCGAGGAGGGATCGCCTCGCCTCGTTCGACAAGCAGATCGTGCGCGACTGGCTCGCCGCCAACTGGGACCGCACGGGCGAGCCGCCCGCGCTGCCCGACGAGATCGTGTCGCGCACCTACGACCGCTACGCGGAGCTCTACACCCGCCTCACCGGCGCACCCGCCCGCTCCTGATTCCCCGCGGTTCGGCGTCCTGCGAATCGGGTCGCGGCTGCGGGTAGACTGGTGCTCGACTTCTGTGTTCTCGAGTTGGAGGCTCTCTAGTGCCCACGATTGTTGTTGATGTCATGCCGAAGGCCGAACTGCTCGACCCGCAGGGCAAGGCGACCACGGGGGCGCTCGCCCGCCTCGGCCACGACAAGTTCGAGAACGTGCGCATCGGCAAGCGCTTCGAGTTCACCGTCGACGGCGAGGTGACCGACGCCGTGCTGGCCGAGGTGCGCCAGGTCGCCGACGAGATCCTCTCGAACTCGGTCATCGAAGACGTCGTCGCGATCAGCGTCGACGGCGAGGCTCGCTGATGACCACCCGCATCGGCGTCGTCACCTTCCCCGGCTCGCTCGACGACCGCGACGCGCAGCGCGCGATCCGGCTCGTCGACGCCGAGCCCGTCGAGCTCTGGCACGCCGACCACGATCTGCAGGGCGTCGACGCGATCGTGCTGCCCGGCGGTTTCAGCTACGGCGACTACCTGCGCCCCGGCGCCATCGCGGCGGTCTCCCCCATCATGACCGAGGTCGTCGAGGCGGCGCGCAAGGGCATGCCCGTGCTCGGCATCTGCAACGGCTTCCAGGTGCTGGTCGAGTCGCACCTGCTTCCCGGCGGGCTGATCCGCAACGCCCACCAGCAGTTCATCCGCCGCGATCAGCGACTCGTGGTCGAGAACGCCGACACCGCCTGGACCAACCGCTTCGAGCAGGGCGAGGAGATCGTGATCCCGCTCAAGAACGGCGATGGCGGTTTCATCGCCGACGACGAGACCCTGAAGCGTCTCGAAGGCGAGGGGCTCGTCGCCTTCCGCTACGCGGGCGTCAACCCGAACGGGTCGCTCGACGACATCGCGGGTCTCACGAACGAGCGCGGCAACGTGGTCGGCCTCATGCCGCACCCCGAGCACGCGGTCGAGCCCGGGTTCGGCCCCGACATGACCGATGCCATGCGCTCCGGCGTCGACGGGCTGCGCTTCTTCGAGAGCGCCGTCGCGGCGCTCGCGACGCGGGTGTAGCGCGTACGCGAAGCGTTCGAGCACGCCCGAGGCGCCGCCACAGCGGCAGCCCACGGAGCGAAGCGCGGGGTGGCGTGTGTAGCAACACACTGCGGCGAGGGGTGGAGGATCGTGCGCCCCTCCACCCCTCGCCGTTTTGGAGGCCGACCTCTGGATATGGGATCTGCCGAAGATCGGGCGGATCCCGGCCGAAATCCCATATCTCCGGCAGATCCCATATCCACGGCAGGGCCAACCCTGCGACCGCTACGCGGGCCCGGCCTCGGCTGCGGCCTGCGCGGCCGCCGGCAGCGCTTCGATCACCCGCGAGAGCGCGGCGTCGTCGTGGGCGGCCGTGACGAACCACGCCTCGAAGGCGCTCGGCGGCAGGTTGACCCCAGCGTCGAGCATCGCGTGGAAGAAGGCGCGGTGGCGCTGCGTCTGCTGCCGCTGCACGGCGGCGTAGTCGAGGGGCGCCTCGGGGAACTCTCCGAAGAGCACGCTGAACAGCGATCCCGCGCGCTGCACGCGGTGCGGCACGCCGGCTGCGGAGAGCGCCGCGGCGACCTCGCCCGAGATCGCGTCGGCGGCGCGGCCGAGCGCCGCGTAGGCGGGCACGTCGGCGTGGCGCAGCGTCGTGAGGCCGGCGGCAACGGCGAGCGGGTTGCCCGAGAGCGTTCCGGCCTGGTACACGGGCCCGAGGGGCGCGAGCAGATCCATGATCTCGGCCCGCCCGCCGAGCGCGGCGAGCGGCAGTCCGCCGCCCACCACCTTGCCGAAGGTGAAGAGGTCCGGCGCGAGCCCGGCGGCCACGCGGGCCTGCTCGATGCCCCAGTACCCCGAGGGGCCGGCTCGGAAGCCGGTGAGCACCTCGTCGAGGATCACGAGCGCGCCGTGCCGGTGCGCGAGACCGATCATGAAGTCGGTGAAGCCCGGCTCGGGCGGCAGCACCCCCATGTTCGCGGCCGCGGCCTCGGCGATCACCGCGGCGATGCGGTCGCCGTGCTCGGCGAACGCCGCGGCGAGTGCGGCCCGGTCGTTGTAGGGCAGCACGAGCGTCTGGGCCGCGGTCTCGGCGGTCACGCCCGCGGAGCCGGGCATCGCGAGCGTCGCCAGGCCGGATCCGGCCTCGGCGAGCAGGCCGTCGGAGTGGCCGTGGTAGTGGCCGGCGAACTTGACGACGAGCGGCCCGCCCGTGGCGCCGCGGGCGAGCCGGATCGCGGTCATGGTCGCCTCGGTGCCGGTGGAGACGAGACGCAGGCGCTCGACCTCGGGCACGCGGGCGATGATCTCCTCGGCGAGCTCGGCCTCTTCGGGCACCGAGGCGCCGAACCCGAGCCCTCTCGCCGCCGCGGCCTGCACGGCCTCGACCACGGCGGGGTGCGCGTGCCCCAGCAGGGCGGGCCCCCACGAGGCGACGAGGTCGACGTACTCGGTGCCGTCGGCGTCGGTGACGTATGGCCCGCGACCAGAGACGAGGAAGCGGGGCGTGCCGCCGACGGAGCCGAACGCCCGCACCGGGGAGTTCACGCCGCCGGGGATCACGCGGGACGCGCGCTCGGCGAGCTGCGCGCTGCGGTCGGTCGATCCGGAGCTCATCGCAGCCACCCCGCGAGCTCGACGGCGAAGTAGCTCAGGATCGCATCGGCCCCCGCGCGCTTGATGCCGATCACCGACTCCTCGATGGTGCGGCGCCGGTCGATCCACCCGTTCGCCGCTGCGGCTTCGATCATCGCGGCCTCGCCCGACACCTGGTAGGCCCACACGGGCACGGGGCTCGCCGAAGCGACGTCGGCGAGCACGTCGAGGTAGCTCATCGCCGGTTTCACCATGACGACGTCGGCGCCCTCGGCGATGTCGAGCTCGGCCTCGCGCAGCCCCTCCCGCCGGTTCGCGGGATCCTGCTGGTAGGTGCGGCGGTCGCCCGACAGCTGCGAGTCGACGGCCTCGCGGAAGGGCCCGTAGAACGCGGAGGCGTACTTGGCGGAGTAGCCGAGGATCGCGGTGCCCTGATGTCCGGCGGCGTCGAGCGCGTCGCGCACGGCGGCGACCTGGCCGTCCATCATGCCCGAGAGCCCGAGCAGCGCCGATCCGGCCTCCGCCTGCGCGAGCGCCATCGCGCGGTAGCGGTCGAGTGTGGTGTCGTTGTCGACCTCGCCGTGCGCGTCGAGCACCCCGCAGTGGCCGTGGTCGGTGAACTCGTCGAGGCAGAGGTCGGTCTGCACCACGAGCGCGTCGCCGACCTCTGCGGCGACGGCCCGGGTCGCGACGTTGAGGATGCCCCGGGGGTCGTCGGCGGCGCTGCCGCGAGCGTCGCGGACGGCCGGCACGCCGAACAGCATGATGCCCCCGATACCGGACTCGGCCGCCTCGACCGCGGCGCGGCGCAGGGAGTCGAGGGTGTGCTGCAGCACGCCCGGCATAGCGGAGATCTCGCGGGGTTCGCCGAGTCCCTCGCGCACGAAGGCGGGCAGGATCAGCTCGGCCGGGTGCAGCCGATGCTCCGCGGTGAGCCTGCGCATGGCGGGGGTGGTGCGCAGACGGCGGGGGCGGACTGTGGGGATCATGCGGAACTTCCTTCCGGGTGGTGCGGGGATTCGGAGCGGTCTGGGAGGCCGACGGCGCGTGCGGGCCCGGGGTCTACGGGGTCGGGGCCGGCCGGCTGCGCGGGCGCGGAGTCGCGGGCGAGAGTCGCGGCGAGGGTGTCGAGCAGTCCGGTCGAGGTGTGCCGGGGCGAGACGGCGTCGGCGCTCAGCCCGTGATCGGCGAGCGCCCGGGCCGTCGGCTGACCGATCGCGACGAGTCGTGTGCTCTCGGGGAGCGGCGAGAAGCGGCGGGCCGCCTCGGCCGCGCCGGAGCCGCTCATCACGAGGATCGCGTCGACGCCGCCGGCTCGCACCTGCGCCTCGAGCCGCGGATCCCGTGCGGCGGGGATGGTGCGGTACGCCGTGACCCGCTCGGCCGTGTGCCCCGCCGCGGCGAGCGCGCGCTCGAGCTCATCGCCCGCGATCTCGGAGAGCGGCAGCAGCACCCGCTGCGCGGGGGCGCCCGGGCCGACTGGACCGGAGCCGGAGCCTGCTGGGCCGGAGCCGGAGCCGAACGTCGCGAGCAGCGCCTCGGCGAGCCCGGTCGCGGAGAAGTCGTGCTCGGGCCGCGCATCGACCGTGAAGCCGCGCTCGCGCAACGCTTCGGCGGTGGCGGGGCCGACCGCGGCGACGCTCCCCGCGCTGGGGCGCGCACCGGCGTCGGCGACGGCGTGCGCCCCGTTCGCGCTCGTGATCGCGAGCCAGTCGTAGCCGCCGCGGTTCCAGCGCTCGACGGCCGCCGCGAGCGCGGCGGGATGCTCGGGAGCGGCGGTCACGGTGAGCGGGGCGATCATGGGGATCCCGCCGCGCTCGCGGATCTCGGCCGCCAGCCGCTCTCCGGCTTCGCCGCCGCGCGGCACGAGGATGCGGCACCCGGCGAGATCGCGCTCATCGGGTCGGTGTCCGGGCTGGTGATCGGGGCGGCGGAGGGTCACCGGGGCCCTCCGGGGCGCGAACCTCCGGGGTGCTCCGCGCCCGGTGCGGTACCCGCGCGCGGGGCGATCATCGCGGCTCCCTGGTCGAAGAGGCTCTGGGCGACGAGCCTGCCGAGGCGCTCCGGGATGCGCCGGTGCCCGGGATCCGCGGCGTCCCAGGGCAGTGCGTCCTCCGTGACGATCCGCTGGGCGCCGTCGAGGCTCGTCACCTCGGCGCGCAGCGCGAGGCGGCCGCTCTCCACGCGGGCGGTCGCCCCGACGGGGGCCGCGCACCCCGCCTCGAGCGTCGCCAACACGGCGCGCTCGGCGAGAGCGCTGGCGTGCGACTCGGCGTCGTCCAGGGCGGCGAGCGCTCCGGCGTAGGGTTCGCGGGCGAGGTCGTCGGCGCGCACCTCGACGGCGAGCGCACCCTGCCCGGGGGCGGCGGGCGCCTCGGCGAGCGGGAACCGCTCGGTGATGGCGGTCTGGCGCCCCAGCCGGTCGAGGCCGGCGCAGGCCAGCACGACCGCGTCGAGGTCGGCGCCGACCCGAGCGAGACGGGTGTCGACGTTGCCGCGCAGATCGACGACTTCGAGGTCGGATCTCCGCGCGCGGAGCTGCGCGGCTCGGCGCGGCGATCCGGTGCCGACGCGTGCGCCCGCCGGCAGCGCCTCGAGGGTCAGACCGTCCCGGGCGCAGAGCGCGTCGCGGGCGTCGGCCCGCGGGGGGATGGCGCCGATCTCGATACCGGGGCAGGGGCCCGTCGGTAGATCCTTCAGCGAGTGCACGGCGAGGTCGCACTCGCCGGCGAGCAGCGCGTCCCGCAGCGCGCTCACGAAGACGCCGGTGCCTCCGAGTTGAGCCAGCGAGGCCCGGGAGACGTCGCCCTGGGTCGTGACGATGACGAGCACCGCTTCGAGGCCCGTGGCCGCGGATACGGCTCGCGCGACGGTCGTGCACTGCGCGACGGCGAGCGCGCTGCCTCGGGTGCCGATGCGGATGAGGCCGGGTGCGGCCGCGACGGGCGCGTCGGATCGGCGTACGCGCGGCGCCTGCGCATCGGCGGCGGTCGTGCGTGCGGTCATCTGGGGCCTCCTTCGGGGTGCGGGGCTGGGACGTGCGCGGGCGCAGCGGGAGTGGGAGCGGGGCGCAGGATGCGCCGGGCGGCCGCGCGGGCGGCCGGGATGACGGAGGCGAGACCCGTGCCGCCGACCCAGTCCCCGGCGAATGCGACGCCGGGCGGCTCGGACAGGCCCGTGCGGTCGCTGCCGGTGGCGGCCGACGCTCGGACGGATCCGTTGTCCCACTCTCGGCGGAGCATACCGCGCACGGATGCCGGGTCGAGCTCCATTCCCAGGATGCGTGAGGCGTCCCGCAGCGCGAGCGCGAGCACCTCCTCGTCCGGCAGCCCGGCGGTCTCGGGGGCGCTGCCCAGGCGCCCGTAGGAGAGCCGCAGCAGGTGCCGGCCTGGCCCGAGCGATGCGGCACGCGCGGGCCACTTCGCGGTGACGTGGGTCAGGGCCTTCGCGCGGATGCGGGGGACGGCGTCGGCGGCCACCAGCGCGCCCGTGCCGCGGGGAGCCGCGTCGAGGCGCGGATCGTCGATCGCGAGTGCGACGATCTCGATGCGCGCCTCCGGCTCCGCGTCGGGGGCGCCGAGCATCTGCCGGGCCGCGCGCTCCGGAACCGCGAGGATCGCGGCGTCCGCGAGGGCCTCGGTCTCCGCGTCATCGGCGGCGGGGCCGGCGGTGGAACGTGCGGCGGCGAGGATCCGGATCCCGTCCGCCTCCCCGCGCTCCACCCGCCGCACTCGAGCGCTCGTGCGCACCTCGACGCCCAAGCGCTCGAGTTCATCGGCGAGCGCGTCGACGAGCTCGCCCATGCCGTCTCGGAGTCCGGCGACGGCTCCGCCCGCCGCGGCGCGGCTGTCGCGCAGCTCGCGGGCGGCTGAGATGAGCGTTCCGCGGCGCTCGAAGGCCTCGGCGAGGCCGGGCACCGCCTCGACCGGCAGATCGGCGGGGTCGGCGGAGTGCACCCCGAGCACCACCGGGCGTACGAGCCGGTCGAGCACGCGCGAGCCGAGCCGCGCGCGCACGAGGCGCGCGAGCGTCGCTCCGCGGCCGACCGATCGGGGCAGCAGCGGTTCGAGGGCGGCCCGCAGCGACCCGCCGATGCCGAGCGCGCGCACGGCGTCGCGGGCGAGCGGCGCGGCGGGGATGCCGACCGTGCCCGCGGCCGGCAGCGGCATCGCGCCGTCGTCGGCGACCACCCATGAGCCGAGCGGCGCAGGGTTCACGATCTGACCGTCGAGGCCGAGCTCGGTCAGCAGCTCGGCGACGGCGCCGCCCCGCGTCGCGAACGCCTCGGCTCCGATGTCGAGCGGCACGTCGGCGACGTTCTCGCGGCGCACGCGGCCGCCGAGGCGATCCCGCTCCTCGTAGAGCACGACGCGGGCTCCCGCGAGCGCGAGCTCCCGAGCCGCGGTGAGCCCCGAGACGCCGCCGCCCACGACGGCGACGGCGATCCCGTCGGCGCGACGGCGGAGGCCGCCCGGCGCGTCACCGGATCCGTCAGCGCGCATGCGCGAGCTCCACGATGCGCGTGAGCACGCCGGGGTCGGTCTCGGGCGGGACGCCGTGCCCGAGGTTCAGCACGTGCGCCGGAGCACGCGATCCTCGTCGCAGCACGTCGTCGAGGTGGGCTTCGAGCCGTGGGGGCGGCGCCCCGAGGTAGGCGGGATCGAGGTTGCCCTGCAGCGGCACGGCGTCGCCCAGTCGGCGGCTCGCCTCGTCGAGCGGCGTGCGCCAGTCGACGCCGAGCGCGCCGGCCCCGATCGCGGCGAGCTCTTCGAGCAGGTGCCCCGAGCCCACGGCGAAGTGGATCGTCGGCACCGTCTCGTCGCGCGCCGCGTAGCCCTCGCGCAGCGGGTGCCGGTACGCGCGGCCGCGCACGGCGTCGAGCGTGCGGCGGGAGGCGGGGGCCACGTGCTCCCGGTAGTCCGCAGCGCTGAGCGAGCCGGCCCACGAGTCGAAGAGCTGCACCGCGCTCGCCCCCGCGTCGACCTGCCCCTCGAGGAAGACGCCGCTCAGCTCGGCCGTCCATTCGAGCAGCTCGCGCCAGACCCGCGGTTCGGCGTGCATGAGCGTGCGGGCCCGCAGATGATCGCGTGATGGGCCGCCCTCCACGAGGTAGGCCGCCAGCGTGAACGGGGCTCCCGCGAAGCCGATGAGCGGCGTGCCGCCGAGCTGGGCGACCGTCAGTCGCACGGCCTCGCGCACCGGGTCGAGGGCTTCCCGCAGGCGGTCCGCGGTGAACTCTGCGCGGCAGCGCGCCACGTCCGCGGCGGTGCGCACGGGCTCGGCGAACACCGGGCCGCGCCCGGCGACCAGGTCGACCTCGACGCCGGCGAGCTTCATCGGCACGACGATGTCGCTGAAGAACACGGCGGCGTCGACTCCGTGCCGCCGCACGGGCTGCAGCGTGATCTCGCTCGCGAGTTCGGGATTCACGCAGGCGTCGAGCATACGGTGGTCTGCGCGGATGCTTCGGTATTCGGGCAGAGACCGGCCCGCCTGGCGCATGAACCAGACGGGCGTGCGCTCCGGCCGGTGGCCGTGGAGGGCGCGGACCAGGGGGGCGTCGCTCGTGCGACCGTCGACGAGCGGGTGCGAAGCTGGGAGTGAGTTCATCGGTCGAGATGCTAGCTTATAGATCTGATGTGAAACATCAGATCTACTCAGCTTGGCGTGCCGCGCCCGGCAGACCTCCGAGCCCGATCCCGCCCAGAACACCTCCCGAGAACCCATGCTGCTCTGCCTCACCGTCGATCATCGAAACGCCGACCTGGCGCTGCTCGAGCGGATCGAGCGACGCACCGACACGGTGACCGCCGCGCTCAGCGACCCCGAGCTCGCCCGCGGCGCCGTCGTGCTCGCGACGTGCAACCGCTTCGAGGCCTACCTCGACGCTCCGGGGCTCGCGCCGGAGCAGGCGCTCGACGGCCTCGCGCGGGCGGCCGACCTGGCGCCCGCGGAACTCGCCGCGTCGTGCTCGGTGCACCGGGGCGACGCCGTCGTCGAGCATCTCTTCGCGGTCTCGAGCGGCCTCGAATCGGTCTCGGTGGGCGAGGGCGAGATCACGGGGCAGGTGCGGCGCGCCATCGACGCCGCGCGCGCATCGGGACGGTCGAGCACCGAACTCGAGCGGCTCTTCCAGCAGGCCATGGTCGTCTCGAAGCGCATCAAGCACCGCACCGGCCTGCAGACCCAGGGCCGGTCGCTCGTGCAGCTCGCACTGACCATGGTCGACAGCCGCGTGGGCGACTGGCAGGCCGCCCGGGTGCTGCTGATCGGCACCGGCGCCTACGCGGGAGCGAGCCTCGCCGCGCTGCGCGCCCGCGGCGCGCGCAGCATCGGGGTCTACTCCCCCTCGGGCAGGGCACGCGCCTTCGCCGACTCGCACGGCATCCGACCGGTGGAGCACGACGCGCTCGACGCCGAGCTGTGCGACACCGACCTGGTGGTGGCCTGCAGCACCGTGCACGAGCCGCTGCTCACGCGCGAGCGCTTCGACGAGACCGTCACCGAGGGCAGCCCGCCGTTCTGCTCCCGCTTCGGCAGGATCGCTCCGCCCGCGCGCAACCGTACCCGGCCCCGGCTGCTCATCGACATGGGTCTCCCGCGCAACATCTCCACCGACGTCGCCGGCGTCGCCGGCGTCGAGCTGCTCGACCTCGAGACGATCGCGCTGCACGCACCCATCCCCGAACTCGGAGCCGAGCTCGAGGCCCGGGACATCGTGCGCACCGCCGCCGCCGAGTTCGCGGCTCTGCGCGCCGAGCGGGGCGCCGTGCCGGCTCTGCGCGAACTGCGGTCGTTCGTGAACGGGATCCTCGAAGAGGAGATCGCGAGGATCCGGGATCGCGAGGCCGTGGACTCGAACAGCGCGGGCGTCGCGGCTGAGACCGAGGCCGCCCTGCGCCACCTCGCGGGGCGTCTGCTGCACCGGCCGACGGTGCGCCTCCGCGAGCTGGCCCGGGAGGGGCGCGCCGCCGAAGGGGTCGCCGCCGTCGCCGCGCTTCTCGGCGAGGAACCGGCACGCGGCGGACCAGGATCCTGATCCCGCACCTCGGACCGCGCCGATCCTGCGGATCCGACGGCAGCGCCACGGTCCGAAACATCGGCGCACCCCGCGGCACGGGCCGAGCCCCGCGGCCGCACCCGTGTGCCGAGCCCCGGGCCCGCACCCGCCGGCAGCGTCGGCGGCCTACGGCCGGTAGTAGACCGCGACGCGGTGCCCGCCGTGCTCGACCACGTCGACGGGGGTCTCGAAGACGCGCTCCAGCACCTCCGACGTGATGATCTCGTCGGGCGTGCCCGAGGCGACGACGCGCCCCTCGGCGAGCGCGACGATCCGGTCGGCGTAGGCGGCCGCGAAGTTCACGTCGTGGATCACCAGCACCACGGTCTTGCCGAGCGCGTCGGCGGCCGCGCGCACCTGCCCCATCATGCTCACCGCGTGCCGCATGTCGAGCCCCGTCAGCGGCTCGTCGAGCAGCACGAAGTCGGTGTCCTGCGCGAGCACCATGGCCACGAAGGCGCGCTGGCGCTGACCGCCGGACAGCTCGTCGATGAACCGGTGCTCGAACCCGGCCAGGTCGAGGAATGCGATGGCGGCGTGGATCGCACGCTGATCGGTCTCGGTGAGCCGGCCCGCCGAGTGCGGGAAGCGCCCGAAGGTGACGAGCTGCTGCACGGTGAGGCGCGCCATGAAGTGGTTCTCCTGCTTGAGGATCGACACCACCTGTGCGAGCTGCTTCGACTTGGCCGTGCGCACGTCGAGGCCGCCCACGCTCACGCGCCCGCTGTCCGGCTCGAGCAGTCGTCCGATGATGGTCAGCATGGTCGACTTGCCGGCCCCGTTCGGGCCGATGAGCGCGGTCACGCCGCCCCGCTCGATGCTGAGATCGACGGGGCCGAGCACCCGATGGCCGGAATAGGTCTTCTCGACGCCGCGCAGCTCGATGCCCGCGACCGAGCGCGGCGGCCCGTCAGGTGCGGCGGCGCTCCTAGCGTCGGCCGGGGCTGCCGCCCCGGCTCCGATGTGTGCGTCGGTCAACGCATCCCCTTTCTCAGCAGGACGATGAGGAACAGCAGGCCGCCCGCGAACTCGATGATCACGGTCACGAGGCCGGCCGCGGCGAACAGGTGCCTGAGCACGAAGGTCGCTCCGAGCAGCGTGACGAGCCCGATGCCGATGGCGAGCGGGATCGTCTCGGCGTGCGAGTCGCCCCGGGCGAACTGGTACGCGAGGGTCGCGACCAGGAAGCCGTAGAAGGTCATGGGCCCGACCATCGTGGCCGACACCGAGACCAGCACCGCCACGAGCACGAGCACGGTGACCACCTCGCGCCGGTAGTTCACGCCCAGCCCGACGGCGACGTCGCGGCCCAGGGCCACGACGTCGTAGGTGCGCCGGCGCAGCCACACGAACACGAGGATCGCGCAGACGATGGCGCCCGCGATCGGCAGGTAGTCGGGGTTACCCTTGCTGATGCTGCCGAAGAGGCGAGCGCTCAGCACGTCGAACTCGCTCGGGGTGAGCGTGCGCTGCATGAAGGTCGACACCGACCCGAAGCCGATCCCGAGCACCACGCCGACGAGCAGCAGCAGGTGCAGGTTCGCGCGCGTCCCCGAGAACAGCCATCCGTACAGCAGGGTGGCGAACAGCACCATCAGCACGCTCTGGGCGATGATCTTCGGGATCCCCTCCATGCTCGCGGCCGTCGTGCCGAAGACGAAGACGAGCGCCGTCTGGGTGAGCACGTAGAGCGCGTCGAACCCCAGGATCGAGGGGGTGAGGATGCGGTTCGAGGTGGCCGTGTGGAAGAGCACGGTGGCGAGCGCCTGGGCGACGGCGACGAAGGCGATCGTGCCGAGCGACGTGAGGCGCGACTGCACGATGACCCAGAACCCCGAGCTGCCCGCGGGCGCCGGCTTGCCGTAGACGAGGATCGCGACGGCGAAGGCCGCCGCAGCCGCGAACACGACGACGACGGGGAGCGCGTCGCGCCAGCGCGAGGAACGCGACGACGGCGCGAGCGGGGGCTCCCCCGTGCTCGCGAGCCTGACGATGCTGCTCTCCATGATCACCTCTCCCGCTGCCGCAGCAGGAGCGTGACGAACACGACGGCGCCCACGAGGCCGAGCACCATCGAGACCGGGATCTCGAACGGCATGATGATGAGGCGGCCGATGATGTCGCAGACCACCACGAGCGCGATCCCGCCCAGGCACACCCAGGGCAGATTGCTGCGCACGTTGTCGCCGCGGATCATCGAGACGATGTTCGGCACGACGAGACCCAGCAGGGGCAGGAAGCCGACGACCACCGTGGTGACGCCCGCGGCGACCGCCACGAGCGCCGTGCCGCCGATCAGGATCGCCTCGTAGCGCACGCCCACGCTCGTCGCCACGTCCTTGCCGAGCCCCGCGACGGTGATGCGATCCGCCATGAGGAAGACCAGGATCGTGACGACCGCGACCACCCACAGCACCTCGTAGCGGCCGCGCACCACGGCGGTGAAGCTGCCCATGAACCACGTGCCGAGCATCTGCAGCAGGTTGAACTGCGCGGCGAGGAAGGTGGTGAGCGAGCTCACGATCGCGCCGAGCATGATGCCGATGAGGGGCACGACGAGCGTGGTGCGGATCACGATGCGTCGCAGGATCAGCATGAACAGCATCGCACCGACGAAGGCGAAGCAGCTCGCGATCACCATCTTGCCGACGAGCCCGAGCCCCGGCAGCAGCAGCGCCGAGAGCAGCAGTCCGAGCGCCGCCCACTCGGTCGTGCCCGAGGTGGTGGCGTCGACGAAGCGGTTCTGGGTGAGCATCTGCATCACGAGGCCGCTCGTGGCCATCGCGGCGCCCGCGAGCACGAGCGCGAGGGTGCGGGGCACGCGGGTGATCCAGAACATCTCCGAGCCGAAGTCGTTGCCCGTGATGTCGTAGACGCCGATCGCGAGCGACGCGGCGAGCAGACCGAGCACGACGACCGCCGCGACGACGAGCAGCCAGGGGCGCCGCCTCGGCGGGGCGAGCTCGGGGGCCACGGGCCGCGTGCCGCCGATCACCGCCGTGCCACCGGCCTCGGCGCCGGCGGGGGCCGAGGCGGTGCCGGCGGTCGCGGCGGCGGTCGCGGCGGCGGTCGCGGTGCCGGCGGTCGCGGTGCGGCGGACGCGGCGAGCGGGGCGCCCGTTCTCGCGAACGGGCGCCCCGCTGTCGGGCCCCTCCGGGGTCATGGCCGAGCGGCTCATGCGGCGGAGAATGCCTCCTGGAGCTGCGTGAACAGCTTCGTGTAGGCCTGGACGCCCTCGGTCAGGTAGAAGTTCGGATCGAGCACCACGATGCGGTCCTGCTGCACGGCGGGCACGTTCTGCAGCGCCTCGGAGTTCTTGATGAGCTCGTCGGCGGGAGCCGAACCGGCCTCGCGCTCCTCGGGAGCGAACGCGGCGTCGCGGTCGAGCGCCACGATCCAGTCGGGGTTCGAGTCGGCGATCGCCTCGACGCTGATGTCGTCGCCCTGGTGGTCGTCGGTCGCGCCCTCGACCTCGAGCGCGGGCTTCCAGCCGAGCGCCGGGAACACCGGGCCGAGGCCGCGGCCCACGACGGGCGCGAGGTAGCCGATCTGGCCGGCCGAGGTGTTGACGGCCATGACGGTGTCGGTGCCGTTGTAGGCCTCCTTCGCACCGGCGATCGCCTCGTCGAGGCCCTCGTTCAGCTCGGTCGCCTCGTCCTCGTGGTCGAAGATCTGGCCGAGGATCTCGGTCTGGCGCTTGAGCTCGTCGAACTCGTCCTCATCGTCGCGGGGAGAGATCTCGATGACCACCGCGTCGGGGTTCTGCTGCTTGATCTGGTCGTAATAGTCGCCGAAGCGGTAGCCGCCGATGATGAGGTCGGGCTGCTCCGCGACGATCACCTCGAGGTTCGGCTCGCGGTGGTTGCCGACGTTGGCGACCTCGGGGTCGTCGATGTAGTCGGGCCACACCGAGCCCATGACGTCCTTCGGCACAGCCGCGAGCTCGACGTCCCACTCGTCGAGGGTGTCGAAGATCGTGTTGTCGAGCGCGACGACGGTCTCGGGGTTGACCGGAACCTCGACCTCGCCGTGGTTGTCGGTGATGGTGACGGTGGTGGCGTCGGCCGACTCCGCGGGCTCCTCGCCGGCGGGGGCGCTCGATGCGCAAGCCGAGAGGACGAGTGCGGCGCCCAGGGTCAGCGCGACTGCTGCGCTACGGGTGGTGCGGATGGACACTGGTGTTCTCCTGAGGTTGGGCTGGCAAAAAGAAAGCACCGACGCGGTGCGCGCATCGATGCTTCGCGATCCCGGGCGACGCGATCACGACCCCCCGGAACCTCTGAGTAAGCCTATACATACATTCATCTGATGTTCAACCCGATTTCGGTTCAGCGTCACGGAAGCCCAGATCAGACGGGCAAAGCGTAGACCATCAAGAGCCTCCGCTCGCCCATCGCGATGAAGTCCCGCTCACGCTCGCGCACCCGCTCGAACCCCACGCGCTCGTAGAGCCGCTGAGCGGCCACCATCTGAGAGGCCGTGTGCAGCACCAGCCGGCTCACCCCGCGCTCCCGGGCGAGCCCCGCGCAGTGCCGCACGAGCAGTTCGCCGATCCCCCGGCCCCGCGCCTCCCGGGCGACGCCGAGCAGCCGCAGATCCATCTCGTCGGCCTCGCTGTCGCGCTGCAGGCGTCGCCCCGGATGCGGGGTCGTCACGCTGCCGAGCACTGCACCGCTTCCCTGATCAGCGGCAACCCACAGCTGCGCCGTCTCGGCCCGGCCGCGAACGTCCGCGATCTCGTCGAGGTAGGCGGGATCGAGTCGGTAGTCCCCTCCGTAGGCCGCCCGCATCAGCTCACCCGTCGCGTCGATCTCGTCGACGCGCATCCTGCGGACCTCTACGCCCGCGGTCACCCCCGGGGCGGCTGGAGCGCGGAGAAGTCGGGCTGGCCGTCCGGGCCCGCGGGAAGCGGACGCCCGTCGGGGAAGGTCGGCCAGGGCAGCAGCTGCTGCGGGTGCTCGACCGCGGGCGCCTGCGGCGCGGGCTGCGGCGCGAGCTGCGGCTGGGCGGGTGCGGGCGAGGGGCGGAGCGGCTGCGGGGCCGCCGCGGGGGCACTGCCCCGAGCGGCGCGCGCGGCTTCACGAGCGGCCGAGCCGTACGACCAGCGCAGCAGCAACGTGATCGAGAGGCCGAGAGCGGTGAGGATCAGCAGCGCGGTCGCGATCTTCCAGTACAGATCCGGGATGTGCAGATCGAAGGCCTCGATGCCGACCGGAGCGGTGAAGAGGATCCCCGAGAGCACCGCGAGCACGCTCGTCACGAACGCGAACCGCGTCACGACCGCGGGCAGCTTCGCGCCCATGCCCAGCAGCAGCTGGCAGCACAGGATCACGAGCCTCGTGACGACGATCACGAACACCGACTTCCAGAAGATCTCGAGCATGAGTCCGAACGACGCGTACGGCGTCATCCAGATCACGATGAGCAGCAGCCCCAGGATGTAGGCGTTCGCGATGAGCGCGACGGGCGCGTACCACTCCGACTTCTGCTCGCGCCGCGTGTCGAGGGCGGTGAACAGCACGAACACCGCGAAGAGCGCGAACGTCGAGAACACGCGCTCGAACTTGCCCTCGAAGTCGCCGATGAACAGCAGCGAGATCGACGCCACCGTGAGGCCCGCGAGCAGGATGATGCTGACCTTCAGAAAGGTCGAAAGCCCCTCGCCGGACGCCTCGGGCTTGGCGGCCCGCTTGCGCTTCTTCGCCGGCGCCGCCTGCGGAGCGCGCGCCGCAGCGGCGCTCTCACCCGCACCGCTCTGCCACGAGAAGGCCTCCTGCCGGCCGCCCTGCTGCGACGCCTCCGGCGCGGGCTGCGACGCCTGCGGGTTCGGACGGGGTGCGTTCGTGTTCGGATCGCTCATGCTCCAAGTCTTGCGCGTTCCCCTGTGAAACGGCAACCGTGGCGTCATTCTCGCGACTCCGACCCCTCGAGGCGGCCCCGCACGGGGCGGGATAGACTGGAGACTGCATGTTTCGGCTCGCGAGCCGATCCCGATCTCTCACTCACTGGAGCACACCGAGCGTGACCGACACCGCCGCCCCCACCCACGCCCCTCGCCCCGACACGGTGGCCGACGCGATCGCCACCCCTGAGAAGGAGCAGCCCTACGGCGCTCTCGGCCTCAAGCCCGACGAGTACGAGCGGATCCGCGAGATCCTCGGCCGCCGCCCCACCTCGGGCGAGCTCGCCATGTACTCGGTGATGTGGTCCGAGCACTGCTCCTACAAGTCGTCGAAGATGTACCTGCGCCAGTTCGGCAAGAAGGTCAACGACAAGATGCGCGAGCGCCTGCTCGTCGGCATGGGCGAGAACGCCGGCGTGATCGACATCGGCGAGGGCTGGGCCGTCACCTTCAAGGTCGAGAGCCACAACCACCCCTCGTACATCGAGCCCTTCCAGGGCGCGGCGACGGGCGTCGGCGGCATCATCCGCGACATCATCTCGATGGGCGCGCGCCCCGTCGCGGTGATGGACCAGCTGCGCTTCGGCGACATCGACGACCCCGACACCGCCCGCGTCGTGCACGGCGTCGTCTCCGGCATCTCCTCCTACGCGAACTGCCTCGGCCTGCCGAACCTCGGCGGAGAGACCGTGTTCGACCGGGTCTACCAGCGGAACCCCCTCGTCAACGCGCTCGGCGTCGGCGTGCTGCGGCACGAAGACCTGCACCTCGCCAACGCCTCCGGCACCGGCAACAAGGTCGTGCTCTTCGGCGCCCGCACTGGCGGCGACGGCATCGGCGGCGCCTCGATCCTCGCCTCCGACAGCTTCAGCGAGGGCGGCCCGACGAAGCGCCCGGCCGTGCAGGTCGGCGACCCCTTCGCCGAGAAGGTGCTCATCGAGTGCTGCCTCGAACTGTTCCGGGGCGAACTCGTCGAGGGCATCCAGGACCTCGGCGCGGCGGGCATCTCGTGCGCCACCTCCGAGCTCGCGGCCAACGGCGACGGCGGCATGTTCATCGAGCTCGACAGCGTGCTGCTGCGCGACCCCTCGCTCACCGCCGAGGAGATCCTCATGTCCGAGAGCCAGGAGCGCATGATGGCGGTCGTGGCCCCCGAGAAGCTCGACGCGTTCCTCGCCGTCACCGAGAAATGGGACGTCGAGACCAGCGTGCTCGGCGAGGTCACCGACAGCGGCCGCCTCGTCATCAACTGGCGCGGCGAGGAGATCGTCAACGTCGACCCCCGCACCGTCGCCGTCGACGGCCCCGTCTACGAGCGCCCCGTCGCCTACCCGTCGTGGATCGACGAGCTGCAGGCCTCGGGCGTGCGCGCCTCCGGCCTCTCGCGCGCCGAGTCGGGCGATGAACTGCGCGAGCAGGTGCTCGCCGTGGCAGGCTCCCCCAACCAGGCCTCCGTCGACTGGATCACCAACCAGTACGACAAGTACGTGCTCGGCAACACCGCACTCTCCTTCCCCGACGGGGCGGGCATGATCCGGGTCGACGAGCAGACGGGCCTCGGCGTCGCGATCTCGACCGACGCCAATGGCCGCTACTGCCAGCTCGACCCCTACGTCGGCTCGCAGCTCGCCCTCGCCGAGGCCTACCGCAACGTGGCCGCCTCCGGCGCCGTGCCCACCGCGGTGACCGACTGCCTCAACTTCGGCAGCCCCGAGAACCCCGAGGTCATGTGGCAGTTCTCGCGCTCGGTCGAGGGTCTCTCCGACGCCTGCCTCGCGCTCGAAGTGCCCGTCACCGGCGGCAACGTGTCGCTCTACAACCAGACCGGCGACACCCCCATCCACCCCACGCCCGTCGTGGGGGTGCTCGGCATCATCGACGACGTCGCCCGCCGAGTTCCGAGCGGCTGGCAGGATCAGGGCGAGCACCTCTACCTGCTCGGCACCACCCGCGACGAGCTCGACGGCTCGGCCTGGGCCGAGGCCGTGCACCAGCACCTGGGCGGCCGGCCGCCCGTGGCGGTGCTCGACGACGAGCGCGCGCTCGCCGAGCTGCTGCACGCGGGCACGCAGGGCGGTCTGATCTCGGGCGCCGTCGACCTCTCCGAAGGCGGCCTGGCGCAGGCGCTCGCCGACGGCGCGCTGCGCTTCGGCGTGGGCGCGCGCGTCTGGATCGACGAGATCGTGTCGCGCGACGAGGTCGACGACACCGCCGCGCTCTTCTCGGAATCGCAGGCGCGCGTGCTCGTCGCGGTGCCCCACGAGGAGGAGGTGAAGTTCCGCGGCCTGTGCTCGGGCCGGGGCTTCCCCGTGCTGCGCATCGGCGTCACCGACGGCGTCGGGCCCGACGCCGTGATCGAGGTGCAGGATCGCTTCACGCTGCCGCTCGCCGAGCTGCGCGGCGCCTCGCAGGAGACCCTGCCGTCGCGCTTCGGCGCCGTCATCGCGGAGTGAGCGGGGCGCCGCCGGCACGGGGCGCTGCGGATCGGGGCGCCGAGGGTCGGACGCCGCAGAGCTGGGCGCCGCAAGGCGGCGCACGGCGAAGCGGCGCGCCTGACAAGCAGGGCTCCTGACGAGCGGGGCTCCTGATGAGCGGAGTCTCGCCGAACCGCGACCCCGCTTGTTAGGGTGAGATCATGTCTCTCCGATGGGGGCGGCCGACCGTGATGCTCGCCGCGATCGCACTCGCCGCATCGGGGTGCGCGCAATCCGGGGGCGAAGGCGTCGATCGGACGGGGGCCGAACTCACCACCCCGATCGTCTTCGCCGCGGTTGCGAGCGTCGACGAGGGGGCGTGCCCCGCGGACCGGCCGAACACCTACGAATCACGCCTCAGCGGGGCGCAGTGCGTTGTCATCGACCCCGATGCGGTCGTCGAGGCCGAGAGCGGCAGCGTCGCGCTCGTCGCGGCGAGCGAGCAGACTCCCGATGTGCCGCAGTCGATCGAGCTCGTGCTCGAGGACGCCTCCTCGGAACGGCTCCGGGAACTCACGGCGGCACTCGCCGAGCAGTCGTCACCGCGCAATCTGCTGGTGATCGCGGTGGAGGGCGAGGTCGTGGCGATGCCCGCGGTCATGGACGAGCTCACCGGCCGAACCGTCAGCATCTCCGGCGACCGCCTCACAGCGCTCTACGACAGGCTCACCGTCTGACGGCGCCGCGCACGCGCACCGCTCGGGGCCGGTCTCTACAGGGCGGTGAGCAGGGGCGCCACGCGCGCGATGACCGCGGCGTTCAGATCCTCGGGCGGCTGGGCGGCGTCGAGCACGAGGAAGCGGTGCGGATCGGCCTCCGCGAGCCCCAGGAACCCGGCTCGGACGGCCCGGTGGAAGTCATCGGCCTCGGACTCGAGCCGGTCGGTGCCTCCGCGCGATTCGAGTCGCGCGGCCGCGTCTGCCGGGTCGAGGTCGAGCAGCACGGTGAGCGCCGGGCGCAGCCCCTCGGTCGCCCACTCGCTGATCCGACGCACGTCGACGACGTCGAGCACGCGGCCCGCGCCCTGGTACGCGAGCGAGGAGTCGATGTAGCGGTCCTGCACCACCACGGCGCCGCGCTCGAGCGCCGGACGCACCACTCTCGCGACGTGCTGCGCACGATCCGCGGCGTAGAGCAGCGCCTCGGCCCGCGGATCGACCTCGCCGACCTCCTCGCCGCCGTGCAGCAGCAGCCGGCGTATCTCGACGCCGAGTCGTGTGCCCCCCGGCTCGCGGGTGCGCACGACCTCGTGCCCGCGCGCTTCGAGCCAGGCGCCGAGCAGTTCGGCCTGCGTGCTCTTGCCGGCGCCGTCGCCGCCCTCGAGGGTGATGAAGATTCCGCTCATGGTTCCACTCTTCCACTCCTCAGCGCCCGGCGCGAACCCCGCGCCCTGGCCCTGCTCTCGCGGAGGCCGCTCCTGTGCACGGAACGCCCGGCTCCGCCACCGGCCTCGAGAGGCGGAAATCGCATGCCTCCCCTGGTCATCGCGTGCGTTTTCCGCCTCTCGACGGGCCCCGCACGGGCCCGGACCCGAAGCCCCGGGCGGCCTCGGGCGGGATCGGCTACTGCGCCTGGGCGGCCTTCTTCGCGGCGTTCGCCTTGCGCGTCTCGGCGGCCTTCTTCGCGGCGGCCGACCGAGCCGGGTCGACGGCCTTCTTCGCGGCGCTCTTCTTGGCCGCGGGCTTCTTGGCCGTCGTCGTTTTCGCTCCCGAAGCCGCGGTCTTCTTCGCCGCCGTCTTGCGCGCCGGGGCCTTCTTCTTGGCGGGGCCCTTGGCCCGCCTGATGGCGAGCAGTTCGGTCGCGCGCTCGAAGGTGATGTCATCGACGCTGTCGCCGCGCGGGATCGTCGCGTTGGTCTCACCATCGGTCACGTAGGGCCCGAAGCGGCCGTCGCGCACGCGCACCGGCTTGCCGCTCACGGGGTCGGCGTCGATCTCCTTGAGCGCGCTGGAGGCCCGGCGCGCTCCGTACTTGGGCTGCGCGAACAGCTCTTGCGCACCGGCGAGGTCGATCGAGAAGATGGCGTCCTCGCTGGGCAGCGTGCGGGTGTCGGCGCCCTTCTTGAGGTACGGGCCGTAGCGGCCGTTCTGCGCGGTGATGTCGGCGCCCGACTCGGGATCCTGCCCCACGGTGCGGGGCAGTTCGAGCAGCGCGACGGCGGTGTCGAGATCGACGGTCGCCGGGTCCATGCTCTTGAAGAGCGACGCGGTGCGAGGCTTCTGACCCTTGGGCAGCTCTTCGCCGTCGTCGGGGAGTTCGGTGACGTAGGGCCCGAATCGGCCGTTCTTGGCGACGATGCGCTTACCGGTCTGAGGGTGCGTTCCGACGACCCGGTCTTCGGCGGGCTCGGCGTCGGCCAGTTCGTGGGCTTTCTCGGGGGTCAGCTCGTCGGGGGCCATGCCGTCGGGGATGTTGACGCTGCGCGGTTTGAGCGCGCCGTCGTCGCCGACCTCGCACTTCTCGTCGAAGACCTCGAGGTACGGGCCGTACTTGCCGTTGCGCAGCGAGATCTGGTCGTCGATCTTGATCGTGTTGATCGCGCGGGCGTCGATCTCGCCGAGGTTGTCGACGACGCCGCGCAGACCCGGGTGGGTCTCGGTGCCGAAGTAGAACTCGCCGAGCCACTTGCCGCGCGCGGCCTCGCCGGCGGCGATGCGGTCGAGGTCGTTCTCCATCTCGGCGGTGAAGTCGTAGTCGACGAGCTCGCTGAAGTGCTCCTCGAGCAGGCGCACGACCGAGAAGGCGATCCAGCTCGGAACGAGGGCCTGGCCCTTCTTCGTCACGTATCCGCGATCCATGATGGTGCTGATGATCGCGGCGTACGTCGAGGGTCGGCCGATGCCGAGCTCCTCGAGGCGCTTGGTGAGGCTCGCCTCGGTGTAGCGCGGGGGCGGGCTGGTCTCGTGCCCCTTGGCCTCGGGGTCGGCGACACCGAGACGCTGTCGTTCGGAGAGCTGCGGCAGCGACACGTTCTGCTCGGCGTCGCCGCGCTTCTCGTCGCGCCCCTCCTCGTAGGCGAGCAGAAAGCCGGGGAAGGTGATGACGGTGCCGCTGGCGGTGAACTCGAGCGCGGTGGGCGCGTTCGCGCCGGGCTCGGCCACCGAGGCGCCGACGGTGACGGTGTCGGTCGATCCCTTGGCGTCGGCCATCTGGCTCGCGACGGTGCGCTTCCAGATCAGCTCGTAGAGCGCATACTCGCCCTGGGTGAGCTTGCCCTTCAGCGAGCTGGGGCGCTGGAAGACGTCGCCGGCGGGCCGGATGGCCTCGTGCGCCTCCTGCGCACCCTTCGACTTGCCCGTGAAGACGCGGGGCTTCTCGGGCAGCGTTTCGCCGCCGTAGAGCTCGGCCGCCTGCTTGCGGGCCGCCTGGATGGCCTGGCTCGACAGCGTCGGCGAGTCGGTGCGCATATAGGTGATGTAGCCGTTCTCGTAGAGCGACTGCGCGAACGACATGGTCTGGCGCGAGCTGTAGCGCAGCTTGCGCGAGGCCTCCTGCTGCAGGGTGGAGGTGGTGAAGGGCGCGGCGGGGCGCCGGGTGTGCGGCTTCGTCTCGATCGAGAGCACCGTCGCGGGGGTCTCGGGGGTGAGCAGCGCGGCGAGGCGCTCGGCGCGCTGCTGCTCGAGAGCGACGACGTTCGCCTTCAGCGCCCTGGCGGTGAGCTCGCCGTCATCGCCGAAGTCGCCGCCGGAGGCGAGACGCTGGTCGCCGAGGCGCACGAGCCGCGCCTCGAAGGCGGTGGGGTCGGCGGCGTCGGTTCCGGGGCGGAACGTGGCGGTGAGATCCCAGTACTCCGCGGAGCGGAACACCTGCCGCTCGCGCTCGCGGTCGACGACGAGGCGGGTCGCAGCCGACTGCACGCGGCCGGCCGACAGCTTGGGGGCGACCTTGCGCCACAGCACCGGCGAGATGTCGTAGCCGTAGAGGCGGTCGAGGATGCGACGGGTCTCCTGGGCGTCGACGAGCGAGATGTCGAGGTCGCGCGTGTTCTGCTTCGCCTGCTCGATGGCCTCGCGGGTGATCTCGTGGAAGACCATGCGGCGCACGGGCACCTTGGGCTTGAGCACCTCGAGCAGGTGCCACGCGATGGCCTCCCCCTCGCGGTCCTCATCGGTGGCGAGCCAGAGCTCGTCGGCTCCCTTCAGCGCCCGCTTGAGCTCGGAGACCGTCTTCTTCTTGTTGTCGTTGACCACGTAGTAGGGAGCGAAGTCGTTCTCGACGTCGACGGCGAACTTGCCGAAGGGGCCCTTCTTGAGCTCGCTCGGCAGCTCCGACGGTTCGGCGAGGTCGCGGATGTGGCCGACCGACGCGATGACCTCGTAGTCGTCGCCGAGGTAGGCGCCGATCGTGCGCGCCTTGGTCGGCGACTCGACGATCACGAGTTTCTTCGTACCCTCCACGGGTCTCCTTCGTTGCTCCGAGCTCACGGCTGGCGGGTCGCCTTCGCGGCGACTGACGGTTCATGCACCGACACGCGGTTCTGCACCGACACGATACACACTCTCGCGTAAGAAACCACTATCGGCGATTCCCGGCGATCCTCTATTCATACCACCGGCCCCGCGCGCCGAGCGCATCCCCATCATCCGATGATCCGGTGCGCTCAGGGCCGCCCGAGGTAGGCGAACGGATCGATATCGGGGTAGGCGTTCGACGGCGACGAGGAGAGCGTGAAGTGGGTGTGAGGGCCCGAGGTGCAGCCGCTCATCCCGGCGCTCGCGACCCGCTGCCCCGCCCGCACCCGCTCGCCAGGTGCGACGCCGAAGCGCTGCGGCGAGCCCGGGGACACGTGGTTGTGGGAGCTGTAGATCGTGCGTCCCCCGACCTCGTGACGCATGAGCACGGTGTGGTTCGCGCCGCGCCACCACTCGGGCCTCGCGAGACACGCCTCGGGTACGTCTCCGCCGTCGGGCCCCGCTCGCACCACGACGCCCTCGTACGGTGCGTAGAGCGCGCCCTCGCCTGTCACCGCGAGATCGATGGAGAGGCCGTCGTGGAAGCCCTGCGAGATCGCCCGCAGGTCCGACGGCCAGGCCCAGCCGTTCGCACCGACCGCCCCGTCGGGTGCCGACGCCGCGCGGGGCAGCAGCCCCGCGCGCGCGACGGCGAGCGCACCGCCGAGCGGTGCCGGGACCCGCACCTCCACACGCGCTTCGGCGGTAGCGCTCGACACCTCGCACTCCGAGATCTCGCCCCTCGCCTCCACGACGACCCGCTGCGCCAGAGCGCAGGGCTCGCCGTCGATCCACCCGGACGCCGCGTCAGCAGCGGCGAGCGCGGCGGCGGCGCAGGCCAGCAGCGCGGGGGCGCTCACGGCGTGCCCTCGTGCTCGCCGCTCACCGCCGCGCAGGCCCGGCTCTCGATGCCGATCGCCGAGAGCATCCCGCCGCCGGGATGGGCCCCGAGGGTCACGCAGTGCAGCGGTCCGGTGCGCTCCCTCCGCACCGAAACGCCGGCCGCAGCGTCATCGAGCCGGGCGCGCGCCCGGTCCATGTCGCCCCGCGCCTCGAGCCGGGCCACCTCGGCCGCCAGCGTGACGAGCGTGATGCGGTGGGCCGCGATGAAGATGCCGCCGATCGCGAGACCGAGCACGACGAGCACCGCGGGCATCACCACGGCGAACTCGGCCGTGACGGTGCCGCGCTCGTCGCCGCGCAGCGATGCGAGCAGCTCGCGCGCCCGCGTGGGGCGGGCGCCCACGGCCGCGACGCGGGCGCCCACGGCCGCGACGCGGGCGCTAGCCGCCGGTGCCCAGGGCATTCTCGACCAGCTGCACGAGCATGGTGCGGATCTCATTCGAGCGCATGATCGCGACGAGGAGCCCGGCGAAGGCGACGGCCGCCATGATGACGACCGCGTACTCGGCGGTGATCGCCCCGCGATCGTCTTCGAGCAGCTCGCGCGCCGCGCCGCAGGCCGGTGCGGCGCGGTCGGCGTGCTCGGTGGACTCGAGGCTCCCCTCGGGCGGCGTCCGTCGAGCCGGCCGGTGCCGCACCGCGACGCCGCGGTCGGATACGAGTTCGAGTCTGGTCTTCATGGGGTTCTCCCTTCGTCGCGCACGGCCCGGCGGGTGCCGGTTCCCCCATCATGCGGTGTCGGAGGGAGGCGACCTCGCCGGAATGAGCGATCTGTGGAGAAGCAACGCCGGACAGCTTCGAATGGTCGCTTGTGAGCGGAGTGAACGGTGACGGTCGCGCCCGCTCACCCGCCCAGCATCGCGATGAGCACGGGTACGACCCCGAGCACGATGAAGGCGGGCAGCACGCACACCCCCAGCGGCACGAGCACCCGCACGCCCATGCGCTCCGCCTCCTGCTCCAGCTCGGCCTGCGCCCGGGTGCGCGCGGCCGCGGCCTCCTCCAGCAGCAGCGGTCGCAGCGGAGCGCCGGTACCGGTCGAGGCAGCGATGGTCGTCGCGAGCAGTTGCGAGCGTTCGAAGGCCGAGAAGGGCACCCACTCCGCACCGAACGCGTCGACGGCGTCGACGGTGCGCAGCAGCGCCGAGCCGGGCGGCGCCCCTCCCCCCAGCGCGATCCACGCGAGCTCGAGTTCGAGCCCGGCCACGCAGTCCTGCCGTTCGAGGTTTCGCAACAGCGCGCGGCACCAGGCGATCCCCGCGGTGAGCAGTAGCACTCCCGCCCCGAGCAGGGCCACGCCCAGCGGGCTCAGCAGCACCGGGACGGGGTCGAAGCCCAGCAGCGCACCGAGCAGCAGCGCGAGAGGCGGCAGCGCAGAGACGAGGCGCACCGTCGCGCGCGGGCCCGACAGCAGCACCGCTCGGCGCTCCCTCAACTGCTCCAGCGCCCGCAGCGCCGCACCGATGCGCTGCAGCGCCGGGGCCAGGGGCGCACCGCTCTGCTCGGCGAGCCGCCAGGCGATCGCGAGCACCCGCCACTCCGGCGCCGCGCATTCCGCGAGCGCCTCCGCTACGGGGGTTCCGGCCGCGATGCGCGCGGCGGCGCCCTCGAACTCGGTTCCGGCGGCACCCGGAGCGGAGGGGCCCCCGACATTCGCACGCGCCCGGGTGCCCGCCGCATCGGGAGGGACTCCTGCCGATGCGCGAGCGGCGCTCGACCGGCGAGGAGAGGCGCGCGGCAGGCGGGGAGACGCGCGCGCTTCCCATGCAAGTTCGGGAGACGAGCCCGCCTCCGCCGCGACCAGTTCGACCGAGCGGTTCGCCGTCACGCCTCCGCGCAGCAGCGACGCGCAGCGCAGCGTGACCGCCGCGGCGGTGCTCGCCCCGGTGACGCCTCCCTCGCCGCGGCCACGCACTCCGTCTCTCACAGCCGCACCTCCTCGATGCCGAGCAGCCCGTCGCGGTCGAGTCTCAGCCTGCCGACCGCCACCACGCGGTGACCGGAGCCGCCGCGCTCGAGGTGGATGACGCCGTGCAGCGCCGAGGCCGCCTGCCTGGCCAGCGCCCGCGGGTCGAGACCGGCGAGCGCCCCGAGAGCTTCGAGCCGGGCCGGCACGTGCGCGATCCGGCTCGCGTGCAGCGTGCCCGCGCTGCCGTCGTGCCCCGTGTTGAGCGCCGAGAGCAGCGTGGCCACCTCTGCGCCCCGGCACTCCCCCAGCACGATGCGGTCGGGGCGCATGCGCAGCGCCTCGCGCAGCAGGCGGTCGAGCGGCACCTCTCCGACGCCCTCGGCGCTCGATCGCCGCGCCTCGAGCGAGATCGCGTGGGGGTGTCGCAGCCGCAGCTCGGCGACGTCCTCGATCACTAGAATCCGCTCGGCGGGGCGGGCGAGGTCGAGCAGCGCCCCGAGCACCGTCGTCTTGCCGCTCCCCGTTCCGCCCGTCACCAGCAGGTTGCGCCGCGCGGCGACGGCGTCGCGCAGCGCGCGGGCCATCGCCTCGTCGCAGAGCCCGCCGCTCGCGAGCGCGTCGAAGCGCGGCGGCGAGATCCGCGGCACGCGGATCGACACCGCAGCGCCCTCCACCGCCACCGGCGGCAGCACGGCGTGCACCCGGATGCCGTCGCCGATCCGCACGTCGGCGCACGGGTGCAGCTCGTCGACGTGCCGCCCGCCAGCCGCGATCAGCTCGCATGCCAGGCGGTGCACGGCGTGCGGGGTCGCCCGCCACCCGACGACCGGTTGCAGCGCGCCGCTGCGGTCGATCCAGAGCCGCCCCTCGCCCGCGCGCACCTGCACCAGCAGGTCGCGCAGAGCCGGGTCGTCGAGCAGCGGCAGCAGCCCGCCGAGGGCCCGCCGCGCCGCGATCCCGAGCATCTGCGTGCGCGCGGGCGATGCGCTGAGCGCGAGGGCGGAATCGGCGGTCATGCCCCCACCCAAGCATCATCCCGACCCTCCCGGGCCCGCGGGGGAGCGAATTGTGGACAAGCTGCGCAATCCATGCACACGACTGGATTGTGAGCGAAGTATCGGGCGACGGTGACCGCTGGAAAGGTATAGCTTGAAACCGCATTCACTCGCGCGCTCGCGGGATCGACGGCCTCGGCCGCGACCCCGGGCAGCGCACCCGCGATACGGATAAGGGCGTCCATGACTGATCAGAACGGCACCATCGAAAGCCACCCGCTGCAGCACGGCGAGGAGGTGGAGGCGTACCCGCCATCGGCCGAGTTCCGCGCACAGGCGAATGTGAACGATCCGGCCGTCTACTGGCACGCTGCGCAGGATCCCGAAGCCTACTGGGCCGAGCGCGCCCGGCAGCTCAAGTGGTCGAAGCCGTTCACCGAGATCCTCGACTGGTCGAACCCGCCGTTCGCCCGGTGGTTCGCCGACGGCGAGCTGAACGTCGCCGCCAACTGCCTCGATCGGCACGTCGCCGCGGGGATCGGGGATCGCGTCGCGATCCACTTCGAGGGCGAGCCGGGCGACACCCGCACGATCACCTACTCCGAGCTCACTCACGAAGTGAAGCGCGCCGCGAACATGCTCACGAGCCTCGGCGTCTCGGCGGGCGACCGGGTCGCGATCTACATGCCGATGATCCCCGAGACCGTGATCGCGATGCTCGCGGTCGCGCGACTCGGCGCAGCCCACTCGGTCGTGTTCGGCGGCTTCAGCGCCGAGAGCCTGCGCGCCCGCATCGACGACGCCCAGGCCGAGCTCGTCATCACCGCCGACGGCGGTTACCGGAAGGGCCGCGTCTCGGCGCTCAAACCGACCGTCGACGACGCCCTCGCGCTCGACACCGGCACGCCGCTCTCGGTCGAGCGGGTGCTCGTCGTGCAGCGCGGCGGCAACGAGGTCGTGATGCAGGAGGGGCGCGACCTCTGGTGGCACGACGAGATCACGGCCTTCGACGGCCAGCACGAAGCCAAGGGCTTCCCCGCCGAGAACCCGCTGTTCATCCTCTACACCTCGGGAACCACCGGCAGGCCGAAGGGCATTCTGCACACCTCCGGCGGCTACCTCGCGCAGGTCTCCGCCACGCACAGCGACGTCTTCGATCTCAAGCCCGAGACCGACGTCTACTGGTGCACCGCCGATGTGGGCTGGATCACCGGCCACAGCTACGTCGTCTACGGCCCGCTCGCCAACGGCGCCACGCAGGTGATGTACGAGGGCACCCCCGAGACCCCCGACTGGGGCGCTGGTGGAGCATCATCCAGAAGTACGGCGTCACCATCTTCTACACCGCCCCCACCGCGATCCGCGCCTGCATGAAGGTCGGCCGCCAGGTGCCCGAGCAGTACGACCTGTCGTCGATCCGCGTGCTCGGCAGCGTGGGCGAGCCGATCAACCCCGAGGCGTGGCGCTGGTACCGCGAGGTGATCGGCGGCGGGTCGGCCCCCATCGTCGACACCTGGTGGCAGACCGAGACCGGCGCCATCATGATCGCGCCGCTTCCCGGTCTCACGGCGTTGAAGCCCGGCAGCGCGCAGGTGCCGCAGCCCGGCGTTACCGCGACGGTCGTGAACGACCAGGGCGAGCAGGTCGACCACGGCCAGGGCGGCCTGCTGGTCGTGCAGCGCCCGTGGCCCTCGATGGTGCGCACCATCTGGGGCGACGATCAACGCTTCATCGACACCTACTGGGCCCGGTTCGGGGATCAGTACTTCGCCGGCGACGGCGCCCGTTTCGACGACGACGGCGACATCTGGCTGCTCGGCCGGGTCGACGACGTGCTGAACGTGTCGGGTCACCGGCTCTCGACGGCCGAGATCGAGTCGGCCCTCGTCGAGCACCATGCCGTCGCCGAATCGGCGGTGGTGGGCGCCCACGACGAGACCACGGGGCAGGCCGTCGTCGCCTTCGTGATCCTGAAGTCGCGGCAGACCCTGCTCACCCCCGAGCAGGCCGAGGCCGAGCTCAAGCAGCACGTCGCCGCGCAGATCGGGGCCATCGCACGCCCGCGCCAGGTGCTCGTGGTGTCCGAGCTGCCGAAGACCCGCTCCGGCAAGATCATGCGACGGCTGCTCAAAGACGTGGCCGAGGGCAAGGAGGTGGGCGACACCACCACCCTCGCCGATACGAAGGTGATGTCGACGATCCAGGACCAGCTCCGCAGGTAGCTAGTCCGCTCCCGAGCACGAGCAGAGCCCGGCGTTCCCCCTCGGGGAGGCCGGGCTCTGTCGCTGTCGGAGAGCCCGCGAACGAGCCGAGGGGCGGACCCGCGATGCGGATCCGCCCCTCGGCTTCTTGCGGGCGACGGCTCCGGAGTCTCCCGGCGCCGTTCGTGCACATGGCGCCCGGTGTCAGTCCTCGACCTTGAACACGAACTCGATCTCGACGGGGGCGTCGAGCGGCAGCACGGTGACGCCCACCGCGGAGCGCACGTGGATGCCGAGGTCGCCGAAGACGCGGCCCAGGAACACCGACGCGCCGTTCGCAACGCCGGGCTGACCCGTGAAGGAGGGATCGGAGGCCACGAACGCCGTGACCTTGACGACCTGGGTGATCTTGTCGAGCGAGCCGATCACGCCGCGAGCCGCGGCGAGCGCGTTGAGCGCGCAGAGCCGTGCGAGCTCCTCCGCCTGCTCGGGGGAGACGAGCCCCTCCCCCTCGCCCACCTTGCCGGTGACGGGCAGCTGGCCGCTCACGAACGGGAGCTGCCCCGCGGTGTACACGTAGTTGCCGTCGCGCAGGGCGGGCACGTATGCGGCGACCGCCGCGGCCACCTCGGGGATCTCGTAGCCGAGATCGTTCAGGCGCTCCTCGATCACAGACGTCATTTCAGGCCTTTCTCTTCAGATATGCGACGTTGCCGCCCGCCGGTCCCTCGATGATCTGCACGAGCTCCCAGCCCTGGGCGCCCCAGTTGTTGAGGATCTGGGCCTCGTTGTGCAGCAGCAGCGGCGTGACGAAGTACTCCCAGCGAGGTGCTTCGGTCGATTCACTCACGTGCGGATCTCCCTCGGTATACGGTGACGAATTCGTTGCGGGCGACGGCGCCGTGGGCCGCAGGGGCCCCGCGCTTTGCTGTTTTGTCAGCTATGTCGCTTACCCTAGATTCTATGACCCGTCAGACATCAAGGTCCGCGCGCGTGCGCACCTTCAAGCCGCGCAGCGCGAGTGGGGCCCTCGGGGGCATTCTCGGCGCCCTCGCCATGAGCGTCATCGCCGGAGTGCTCGTCACCGCCGCGGTGACCCCGGTCGTCGCGCTGAGCGGCCACACGGCCAAGACCGCCGTCGACATCTTCGAGAAGCTGCCCGCGCATCTCGATCCGGGCCAGCTCGCAGAGCCGTCCACCCTCTACGCGACCGCGGCCGACACCACCGTGTACGAGCTCGCCACGTTCTACGATCAGAACCGCGAGTCGGTCGACTGGGACAGCATCTCGCAGTTCGTGAAGGACGCCGCGGTGGCCGAGGAGGATCCGCGCTTCTACACCCACGGCGGTGTCGACATCCTCGCCACGAGCCGCGCCGTGCTGCAGAACGCCGCCGGGCAGAACCTGTCGGGCGCCTCGACGATCACCATGCAGTACGTGCGCAACGTGCTCGTGCAGGAGGCGTACTCCATCCTCGACGAGGAGGAGCGCGACAAGGCCTACGAAGATGCGATGCGCCAGGATGCCGACCGCAAGCTCAAGGAGATGCGCTACGCGATCAGCATCGAGAAGCAGTATCCGAAGGACGAGATCCTGCTCGGCTACCTCAACATCGCGCTCTTCGGCCGTCAGATCTACGGCATCGAGTCGGCGGCCCAGTACTACTACGGCAAGTCGGCTAAGGAGGTCACGCTGGCCGAGGCCGCGAGCCTCGTGGCGATCGTGAACAACCCGTCGCTGTACCAGCTCGACGTCCCCGAGAACATCCCCGCCAACCAGGAGCGCCGCGACAAGATCCTCGGCAGCATGCTGCGCCACGGCAAGATCACGCAGGCCCAGCACGACGAGGCCGTCGCCACCCCGATCGAGCCGAACATCACACCTCGCGTGGCCGGCTGCTTCGTCGCCGAGCAGAACTTCGGCCTGGGCCACTTCTGCGACTACGTGCTGCGCTACATCAAGCAGGATCCCAACTTCGGCGATACCCCGGCCGAGCGCGAGTTCCGGTTCAGCCGTGGCGGGTTCCAGATCTACACCACCATCGACCTCGACATGCAGGGGGCGGGTCTCACGGCGATGCGCGAGACCGTGCCCGCGCTCATGGACGGCATCAAGGTGGGCGGGGCGAGCGTCAGCACCCAGGTGGGCACCGGCAGGGTGCTCGCGATGGTGCAGAACCGCCCGTTCAACGACGCCGAGTCCTTCCTGTCGGTGAACCCCGAGTACACCACCGTGAACTACAACACCGACTACGACTACGGCGGCTCCCACGGCTTCCAGGTCGGCTCGACGTTCAAGCCCGTCACGCTCGCCGAGTGGATCCGCACCGGTCACTCGATTCGAGACGTGGTGCAGATGGACGGCCGCACCGTGCAGCTGCAGTCGTTCCGCGACTCGTGCTCGCCCGACGGCGTCTACGGCTACGGCCCGTGGACGTTCTCGAACGACAACCTCGGCGTGCGGGGCAACCGACCGGTGCTGACGGCCATCACCCAGTCGGTGAACGGCGGCATCGTGTCGATGCAGCAGAAGATGGATCTCTGCGACACCTACAAGCTCGCCGAGAAGCTCGGCATCCACCGCGCGGCGAAGCAGGAGCACGATCCCAACTTCGACAACTACGGTACGACCAGGCTCACACGCGTGCCTTCGGGCACCTTCGCCGGCACCGACGAGATCGCGCCCATCACCATGGCGTCGGCCTTCGCCGCGTTCGCGGGCGACGGCACGGTCTGCACGCCGGTGCCGATCGACCGGATCCTCGATTCGGACGACAAACCCGTGCCGTTCACCCCGAGCAAGTGCACCGAGGGCGTCGCGCCGGAGGTCGCGGCCGGCGTGGCCTACGCGCTCGAGGAGACGGTGAGAACCGGCCTCGCCGACCACGCGCGCTCGCCCTACGGGGTGCCGCACCTCGCGAAGACCGGCACCACCGACGACGTGATCGACAACTGGACGGTGGGCGCGAGCACCACGGTGGCGACGGCCACCTGGGTGGGCAACGCCGACCCGATCTGCTACGACAACGGCGTGTGCGAGCGCGTGTCGACGCAACCCTTCGGCGGCCTGATGTTCGCCGACCAGACCATCTGGCCCGCGATGATGAACGTCGCCGACCAGAAATACGGCGGCACCGCGTTCCCCGAGCCTTCCGCGGCCTCGATCCGCCAGACGATGGTCGCCGTGCCCGATGTGAAGGGCAAGCCCTTCGACGAGGCGTCGAAGCTGCTCACCGATGTCGGGTTCTCCGTCTCGGACGGCGGCGAGATCGATTCCTCGGTCGCGCAGGGCCTCGTCGCCCGCACTGACCCCGAGGGCGGCGCCGAAGTGGGCCTCGGCTCCGGTGTCACCCTGTACCGCAGCAATGGCCAGGCCGCTGCCGTGCCCGACGGGCTCGTCGGGGCGACCGGCGACGACGCGAAGGCGACGCTGACGAGAGCCGGATTCTCCTCGGTCGGCTTCGTCTGCGAGGGCGAGGGCAAGACGAATCCCCGCAAGGATCTGGTCGTGTCGAGTGCTCCGGCGAGCGGCGCCGAAGCCCGTGTGAGCGCCCAGGTGACGCTGACGCTGGCCTGCGAAGACAAGGACTGACGGTGGCGTCTGCGCAGCGCTCCGCTGCGGCCGTTCTCGGAACGGCCGCAGCGGGGGTCGCCGTCTGGTCGACCCTGATCGAGCGCCGGCTCTTCACGGTTCGGCGACACACCGTGCCGCTGCTCTCGGAGGGAGCCGCCCCGATCCGGGTGCTGCAGCTCTCCGACCTGCACCTCGCCCCGTGGCAGTCCCGCAAGATCGACTGGGTGCGCTCGCTCGTCGAGCTGCACCCCGACCTCGTCGTGCTCACCGGCGACCTCATGGGCCATCTGCAGGCCCGTCCCGCACTGCTGCGGGCGCTGCGCCCCCTGCTCGAGCGCACCCCCGCGGCCTTCGTGCACGGCTCCAACGACTACTACGGTCCGATCTTCAAGAACCCGGCCAGGTACCTCATGGAGCCCAGCGGGCTCAGCACGCGCAAGCCCGACATCGACATCGTCGCGCTCACCCGAGGCCTCGAAGGGCTCGGGGCGATCAACCTCAACAACTCGGCGGCTCGGCTCGAGCTGCGCGGCACGCGAATCGAGTTGCTCGGCCTGAACGACCCGCACATCCGCTACCACGACGCGAGCGCGATGCGGGAGGCGCTTCACGCGCTCCCTGACGAGGGCGCGGATGAACGCCCCGAGCGGGCCGAGCCAGCCGCGCCGCCGCAGCGGGCCGAGGGCCGCGAGCCGCACAGCGGGCGGCACGCCGCCTCCGAGGCCGGCTCTCCCCTGCGCCTCGGAGTGGTGCACGCCCCCTACCAGGAGGCGCTGGGGGAACTGCTCGACGACGGCGCGGAGTTGATCCTCGCCGGTCACACGCACGGCGGCCAGGTGCGCGTTCCCGGTGTGGGCGCGCTGACCGCCAATTGCGACCTGCCCACCGCGCAGGCGCGCGGTCTCAGCGTCTGGTACGACGCGCACCGAGCCGCGTTCCTGAACGTGAGCGCCGGGCTCGGCAACTCGATCTACGCGCCCGTCAGGTTCGCCTGCCGCCCCGAGGCGTCGCTCATCACGCTCGAGGCGTCCCACTAGCCCGCATGCGGGGCGGGCCTCCTCAGCCCGCCTGCGCGCTCCCCCGGTGCGGATGAGCGTCCGTCGGCGCTGAGCAGACGCCCGCGCGCGAGCAGAGGGGCGGAGATCCGACCCGGATCCCCGCCCCTCTGCTGCTGCCGCTGCCGCTGCCGCGAGGCTATGCGGCGAGCTTGGCTGCGACCGTCTCGGCGATCTGCACGGCGTTGAGCGCCGCGCCCTTGCGGAGGTTGTCGTTCGAGATGAAGAGCGCGAGACCCCGCCCCTCGGGCGCCGACTGATCCTCGCGGATGCGGCCCACGAACGAGGGGTCCTGCCCCGCCGCCTCGAGCGGCGTCGGCACGTCGTTCAGCTCGACGCCGGGCGCCTCGGCGAGCACCTCTCGGGCGCGCTCCGCCGAGATGGGCCGAGCGAACTCGGCGTTGATCGACAGCGAGTGACCGGTGAAGACCGGAACGCGTACGCAGGTGCCCGCGACGCGCAGCTCGGGCAGCTCGAGGATCTTGCGGCTCTCGTTGCGCAGCTTCTTCTCCTCGTCGGTCTCGCCCTCGCCGTCTTCGACGATCGAGCCGGCGAGCGGCAGCACGTCGAAGGCGATGGGCTTCACGTAGACCTCGGGGTCGGGGAACGCCACCGCCGAGCCGTCGTGCACGAGGCGCTCGATGCCGCCCGCCTCGACCGCGGCGACCGCTTGGCCCGCGAGCTCGCGGGCCCCGGCGAGCCCCGAGCCCGAGACGGCCTGGAAGGTGGTGACGATCAGGCGCTCGAGCCCGGCCTCGCCGTCGAGCGCCTTCATGACCGGCATGGCGGCCATCGTGGTGCAGTTGGGGTTGGCGATGATGCCCTTGCCCGCCGCCACGATGTCGTCGATCGCGTGGGGGTTGACCTCGCTCACCACGAGCGGCACGTCGGGATCGAGACGCCACGCGCTCGAGTTGTCGATGACGATCGCCCCCGCCTCGGCGAACGCCGGCGCGTACTTCCTGGAGGCGGTGCCGCCCGCCGAGAAGAGGGCGATGTCGATGCCGCTCTTGTCGGCGGTGTCGACGTCTTCGACCGTGATCGACTCGCCGCGGAACTCGAGCACGCTGCCCGCCGAGCGGGCGCTCGAGAAGAGTCGGAGGCTCTTGATCGGGAAGTCGCGCTCGTCGAGCAGGCGGCGCATGACCGCCCCTACCTGGCCGGTGGCGCCGACGACGGCGACGTTGAAGCTCTGCTGCTCTGCCATGTCTGGGTTCTCCTTCTAGCGGCCGGTGCCGGCGTAGACCGTGGCCTCGGTGTCGGAGTCGAGGCCGAAGGCGGTGTGGAGCACGCGCACGGCCTTGTCCATGAGGTCGGCTCGGGTGACCACCGAGATGCGGATCTCGGAGGTCGAGATCATCTCGATGTTGATGTCGGCCTCGTACAGCGCGCGGAAGAGCTGCGCCGAGACGCCGGTGCTGGTGCGCATGCCCGCGCCGACGACCGCGACCTTCGCGATCTGGTCGTCGTACTGCAGGCTCTCGAACTCGAGGGTCTCGCGCTCGGCCTCGAGGGCGTCGATCACGCGGCGTCCGTCGCCCAGCGGGATGGTGAACGAGATATCGGTGCGGTTCGTATCGGCGGCCGATACGTTCTGCACGATCATGTCGACGTTGGCGTGGGTCTTCGCCACGATCTCGAAGATCTGGGCGGCCTTGCCCGGGGCGTCGGGCACGCCGCCGACGGTGACCTTGGCCTCGCTCTTCTCAGTGGCGATACCTGTGATGACCGGCTCTTCCACCTGCTCTCCCTTCGGATGCCCCTTCTGGGGGTCGTAGACGATGGTGCCCTGCTCGTCCGAGAACGAGGAGCGGACGTGCAGTGCGACGCCGTGGCGGCGCGCGTACTCGACGGCGCGCAGGTGCAGCACCTTGGCGCCGGCGGCGGCGAGTTCGAGCATCTCCTCGGCCGAGATCGCGTCGATCTTGCGGGCCTGGGGCACGATGCGGGGATCCGTGGTGAAGATGCCGTCGACGTCGGTGTAGATCTCGCAGACGTCGGCCCCGAGCGCGGCGGCGAGCGCGACCGCGGTGGTGTCGGATCCGCCGCGCCCGAGGGTGGTGATGTCCCGGGAGTCGCGGCTGAAGCCCTGGAAGCCGGCGACGATCGCGATGGCGCCCTGATCGAGGGCCTCGCGCACCCGGCCGGGGGTGACGTCGACGATCTTGGCCGAGCCGTGCTCGGCAGTCGTGATCATGCCGGCCTGGCTACCGGTGAACGACAGCGCCTCGATGCCCATGCCCTTGATCGTCATGGCGAGCAGCGCCATCGAGATGCGCTCGCCCGCTGTGAGCAGCATGTCGAGTTCGCGGGGGGCCGGGATCGGCGTGCACGCGGCTGCGAGGTCGAGCAGTTCGTCGGTGGTGTCGCCCATGGCGCTCACCGCGACGACGACCTCGTTGCCCGCCCGGCGGGTCTCGACGATGCGCTTGGCGACGCGCTTGATGCTCTCGGCATCCGCGACCGACGAACCCCCGAATTTCTGCACGATCAACGCCACGCGGGTCCTCCTCAAAACTACGCGAAAGTCCAGTCTATCTGACTGCACGGCTCGGAGAGGTGCGAGGCGCTGCCGAGGAGCCGCCCTGCAATGACGCGCGGCGCCCCGCGCCGGGGTGCGCCGCTCAGCGGGCCTCCGCGATCGCAGACACCCAGATGCCGACGAGGGCGACCGCCGCCATCATGAGCATGCAGGCGGCCATCCACCACAGCCGTGTCGGGCGGCGCCGGATCGCGAATCGCAGCACGACCAGGGCCGCGTAGAGCAGGACCACCGCCGCAATCGTAACGATCGCGATCGGCGAGGAGGCGCCGCCCGCGACCGCGAGCATCACGAGCGGGATGAGGCTCGCGACCGCGAAGCAGCCGCCCACCACGATCCAGATCAATCCGGTCGAGGTCTGCAGCGCGGGCTGGTTGCTCATGCTCATGGGGTCGCGGCGGCGGCGCTCCTCCGCCGATGTCGGATCGTGCTCGCTCATGGCGCTGCCTCGGTTCGCTCGGTCGCGAGCTCAGGCCCGGTCGACGAGCTCGCGCTCGGCGCTCGCCGCATCGTCGGCCGAGTGGCGTGCGCAGTGCGCGCAGCAGTAGATGGTGCCGTCGGCCTCGACCCCGTGGCCGAGGACGCGGCACCCGCAGTGGGCGCACTCCGGGGCGATGAGAGTCACCGCGCACTCGAAGCTGTCGAAGGTGCGCGTCTCGTCGCCCTTCGTCACTGTGAAAGTCTTGTCATAGTCGTTGCCGCAGGTATCGCAGATGGACATCATCGGTCTCCTCTCGGGGGCCGGTCGAGCCGAGCCGCCGCGGCGGCTGCGCTCTCGCCCCGCCCTTCCAGGATCGCTCTCGGGGCCGCCCGAAGCCAGGGGGTGGCCGGAGGGAGGACACGCGGGTATCCTGTGGGTCCGCGGACGCGCGAGACGGGCCTCCCGTCGATGCCGACGCCTGCCTGCAGCCGCAACCCTAGTCGATGCTGCGGCGCCCCTCGAAGGCGCGGCCGAGGGTGACCTCGTCGGCGAACTCGAGGTCGCCGCCCACCGGCAGACCCGAGGCGAGGCGCGACGCCGGCACCTCGATGCTCGTGAGCAGCCGCGAGAGGTAGGCGGAGGTCGCCTCTCCCTCGAGGTTCGGATCGGTGGCGATGATGACCTCGCGCACCTCGGCCTCCCCCAGCCGCCGCATGAGGGCGGGAATGCTGAGGTCGTCGGGGCCGATGCCGTCGATGGGGCTGATGGCGCCGCCGAGCACGTGATAGAGGCCTCGGTACTGGCGCGTACGCTCGATGGCGACCACGTCTTTGGGCTCCTCGACCACGCAGATGAGGGTCTGGTCGCGGCGGGGATCGCGGCAGATCGAGCACCGCTCCTGCTCGGTGATATTGCCGCACACCTCGCAGAAGCGCACCTTCTCGCGCACCTCGGAGAGCAGTTCGGCGAGGCGGGAGACGTCGAAGTTCTGGGTCTGGAGGATGTGGAACGCGATGCGCTGCGCCGACTTCGGGCCGATGCCGGGCAGCCGACCGAACTCGTCGATCAGGTCTTGGACGATGCCGTCGTACACGAGTGGTGTCTCCTCGAGATGGGGGTCTGGTGCGAGTCGGGTCAGGGTGCGCGCGGGGGCAGCGGGCGCTCTTCGACGAAGCGCGCGCCGAGCACCTCGCGCACCACGGCCTCGCCGTACCGGGTGAAGGCGGGGGCGGCGCGTTTGGCGCCGGCCCGGTCGGGAGCGTCGTCGGGAACGTCCGCGCCGGCCGCCGCAGCCGCGGGGACGTGGGCGGGGGTGGCCGCGGGGGCGGAGGCGGCCGCAGGCGCCGGGGCAGCCGGATCGGTGCCGGCCGCCGCGGAAGGGCGGGGCGGGGCCGTTTCACCGCTGCGCCGGCCCGGCGCGGGATCTGACTGCGGGGCGGTGGGTGCGGGATCCGCGCCGGCGTAGGGGTCGTTCCCCATGCCCGCGTAGGGGTCGCCGTCGGGGTCGTACGACGCCGGGATGTAGTCGTCGTCGGAGGCGGCTCGCGGCTCGGACGCCTGCCTCGCGGTCGCGACCGAAGCATTCGAGGCCGGAGCAGTGGTCGACGCCACGGGTGCGGCGCCGGGTGCAGGCGCCGCGGCGGCGCCTCCGGAGGCGCCGCCATCGGTGGCGCTCCGCGCAGCGGCTGGCGCGCCGGCCTCGGGCGCGGAACTCGCGAGCGGCCTCGTGTCGGTCGGGGGCTCGGGCGGGGGGTCGGCCCAGGCCGGCGCGGCGAGCGCCGGGCCGAGGCCGCTGAGGCGGGCGGCGGCCCGGGCGACGGGGTCGTCGGGATCGTCGCCCTGCGACGCGGCGGACGACGCCGAAGCGGCGGAACTCGGGGCGGGCCCCGAGGGCTGCGTGTCGGAGTCTTGCGATGAGGGGGTCGCCTGGCCCGCTCGGTGGGGCTCCTCTGAGTCGGGCTCCCGCTGCGGTTCGCTCTGCCCGCCCTCGCCCTGGGGCGCGGTCTCGCGGCTGCCGGTTCCTGGGGCAATGCGCTTGGGCACGTACTTCACGTTGATGCCGATGGCTGCCTGAATGGTCTCGCGCAGCGGTCCCGCGCCGGACGATTTGAACGCGGCGAGATCGGACTGGGAGGCGAGCCCGACGGTGAGCACGTCGCCGTCGAGGCCCATCGGCGTGACCACGCGCACCGCGTTCCACGCCTCGCGGTCCGCGTGCAGGATCTCCTCGAGCAGTTCGGGCCACAGCTCGACCAGGTCGTCGAAGCCGCCGGGCGCGGCCGACTCGGCATCGGGCTGCGGGGCGGCCGACGGCTGCGGCTCGGCCGCGGCGGCCGCTGCCGGTTGACCCGCCGTCGCGTCGGAGGCGGGCGAGGTGTCCGGGTCGGTCTGCTCGGGTCGGCTCTCGCTCGCCTGAGCGGCCTGCTCGGGCTGAGCGGCCTGCTCGGGCTGTCGACTCTTCGGCTGGGCGGGCTCACTCTGTCGGGGCGCGGGCGCGGGCTCGGGCTCGGCGGGAGCCCGGAACGCCGAGTCGCGCCCGATCCCCTCGAGCTGGGCTACGCTCAGCACATCGGAGATGGGGCGGCCGAACCCCGCGGCGCCCGCGTTGGGGTGGGTCTCCGACGAGTCCGAGTTCTGCGGCTCGGGCGCCGCCGCGTCGCCCGCGCCGGCCGGATCGTCGCGCAGGAACTCCCGGATCGACGCCGCGGTCTCGGCTGCGTTCGGCTGCGCGCCGCCCGAAGCGGCGTCGCCGGACTGCTCGGCAACGGGCGAGGCGCCGCTCGCCTCATCGCTCGGCTTCGCGGCTGCCGGCTGCGATGCGTCGAGCGCCCCTCGCGCCGCGGCGACGGCGGCGAGCGGATCCGGCCGCGGTTCCCGCGTCGCCGGCGCCTGCTGAGCCGCGGGGGCCGCAGGGGCCGGGGCGGTCGCCGTATCGGTGCGCTGCGAAGCGGCCGCGGTCGGAGTCGAGGCCGCGGGCCGCTGCGCGGGGGCGCCACCGGCCCGCTGCGGCGGGGGCGCCACCGCCTGGGAGGCCCGCTCGACCAGCGCACGGGCGATCATGAGCTCGAGCTGCAGCCGGGGCGCCGTGGCGCCCGCCATCTTGTCGAACGCGCCGCTCACCACGTCGGCGATGCGCGACAGCTCGCCCGGCCCGAAGCTCTGCGCCTGCTCGAACATGCGCGTGAGCTGGTCTTGCGGAACGCCCCTGAACACGGCGGCGGCGCCGTCGACCGTGGTCGCGCTCACGACGATGAGGTCGCGCAGCCGCTCGAGCAGATCCTCGACGAAGCGGCGCGGATCCTGCCCCGTCTGCACCACACGATCGGTCGCGCGGAAGGCCGCGGCCGAGTCGTGGGCGCCCAGTGCGGCCACGACGTCGTCGAGCAGCTCGGTGTGGGTGAAGCCCAGCAGACCGGCCGCCCGCTGCGCGGTGACGAGATCGCCCTCGGAGCCGGCGATGAGCTGGTCGAGGATGGAGAGCGTGTCGCGCACCGATCCGCCGCCGGCCCGCACCACGAGCGGCAGCACCCCCGGCTCGACCCTCACTCCCTCGCTGTCGCAGAGCGACTGCACGTAGTCGATGAGGGTGCCGGGGGCGATGAGGCGGAACGGGTAGTGGTGGGTGCGCGAGCGGATCGTGCCGATGACCTTGTCGGGCTCGGTGGTGGCGAACACGAACTTGACGTGCGGCGGCGGCTCTTCGACGATCTTCAGCAGTGCGTTGAAGCCGCCTAGCGTCACCATGTGCGCCTCGTCGATGATGAAGATCTTGAAGCGGTCGCGGGCGGGGGCGAAGACCGCCCGCTCCCGCAGGTCTCGGGCGTCGTCGACGCCGCCGTGGCTGGCCGCGTCGATCTCGACCACGTCGAGCGATCCGCCGCCGTCGCGGCTCAACTCGCGGCAGCTCGCGCATTCGCCGCAGGGCGTGTCGGTGGGGCCCTCGGCGCAGTTGAGGCAGCGGGCGAGAATGCGGGCCGAGGTCGTCTTGCCGCAGCCGCGAGGGCCGCTGAAGAGATACGCGTGGCCGATGCGCCCCGTGCGCAGGGCGGTCATGAGCGGTTCGGTCACCTGGGACTGACCGATCATCTCGGCGAACGATTCTGGCCGATAACGGCGATACAGTGCGGCAACCACGGGGTCCATGCTACCGGCGACCACCGACATTGGGCTGGGTCGGGGTGTCAGCCGACGAGCCCCCGGGTCTGGCGCGCGATCTCGGCCTCCTCGTCGGTGGGCACGACGAGCACGTCGACGCGGGAGTCGTCGGAGCTGATGCGGCGGGCTCCCCCGGCCCCCGAGGCGTTGCGGGCCGGGTCGATGCGGATGCCGAACCACTCGAGCCCGGCGCAGACCTCGGCGCGCACGGCCGCGTTGTTCTCGCCCACACCGGCGGTGAACACGATCGCATCGGCTCCGCCCAGTTCGACGAGGTAGGCGCCGAGGTAGCGGCGGATGCGGTGCACGTACACCTCGATGGCCAGAGCCGCCGCCGCGTCGCCCGCGTCGGCGGCGGTGCGCACGTCGCGGAAGTCACCGGTGCCGGTGAACCCGACCAGGCCGGACTCGTGGTTCAGCAGCCGATCGAGGTCGTCGATGGAGGAGCCCTCGCGCAGCAGGTGCAGCAGCACGCTCGGGTCGAGGTCGCCGCTGCGGGTGCCCATCACGAGCCCCTCGAGCGGGGTGAAGCCCATCGACGTGTCGACCGAGCGACCGGCCTCGATCGCGCACGCCGAGGCCCCGTTGCCGAGGTGCAGCACGATCTGACGCAGCGACTCCACGGGCCGACCGAGGAACTCGGCCGCCCGGCGCGACACGACCTGGTGCGAGGTGCCGTGGAACCCGTAGCGCCGGATGCCGTAGCGCTCGGCGACGCGGGTGTCGATCGCGTAGCTGTATGCCGCTTGCGGCATGGTCTGGTGGAAGGCGGTGTCGAAGACGGCGACGTGCGGCACGTCGGGGAACAGCGCACGCGCCGCGACGATGGCCTGGTGCTGGCCGGGGTTGTGCAGCGGGGCGAGGGCGCCCATTTCGAGGATCTGCTCGGCCACGACGTCGTCGATGCGCGTCGGTGCGGCGAACACGCTGCCGCCCTGCACCACCCGGTGCCCGACCGCCGCGATGCCGAGCTCGGCGACCGGTGTGCCCGCACGCGCGAAGGCCTCGACCATCTGGGCGAACGCCGCGGTGTGGTCGGCGACCCGCACCCGCCGCTCCTCTTCGCGCCCGTCGCCCCCGCGATGCACGAGGCGCCCCTCGGGCTCGCCGATGCGCTCGATGAGCCCCGACGCCAGGCGCGCCTCGGTCTGCGGGTCGATCAGCTGGTACTTCACGGACGACGAGCCCGCGTTGATCACCAGAATGCTGCTCACGGCCACTACTCCATTCCCGCCTGCACGGCGGTGATCGCCACCGTGTTGAGGATGTCTTCGACCGTCGCCCCTCGGGAGAGGTCGTTGACGGGCTTGGCGAGCCCCTGCAGCACCGGGCCCACGGCCACGGCGCCGGCGGAGCGCTGCACGGCCTTGTACGTGTTGTTGCCGGTATTCAGGTCGGGGAATATGAAGACCGTCGCCCGACCCGCCACCGCCGACCCGGGCAGCTTGGCCGCGCCGATGACGGGATCGCTCGCGGCGTCGTACTGCAGCGGGCCCTCGATGAGCAGTTCCGGTCGCGCGGCGCGGGCGAGGGCGGTCGCCTCGCGCACCTTGTCGACGTCGGCGCCCGATCCGGATTCCCCCGTCGAGTACGACAGCATCGCTACCCGGGGCTCGACCCCGAACTGCGCCGCGGTGTCTGCCGACGAGACCGCGATGTCGGCGAGCTGCGCCGCGGTGGGGTCGGGGTTCACGGCGCAGTCGCCGTAGACGAGCACCCGGTCGGCCAGTGCCATGAAGAACACGCTCGACACCACCGAGACGCCGGGCCGGGTCTTGATGATCTCGAGACTCGGCCGGATCGTGTGCGCGGTCGTGTGCGCGGCCCCGGAGACCATGCCGTCGGCGAGATCGAGGTGCACCATCATGGTGCCGAAGTAGCTGACGTCGCGCATCACGTCGCGCGCCTGCTCGAGTGTCGCGCCCTTGTGGGCGCGCAGCCGGGCGTACTCGGCGGCGAAGCGCTCGCGCAGGGGCGAGACGGCCGGGTCGATCACGTCTGCCGCGTCGATCGAGAGGCCGAGCTCGCCGCCGCGCTTGCGCACGGCCGCCTCGTCGCCGAGGATCGTGAGCTTCGCGGTGCCGCGCGCGAGGAGCGTGCTCGCGGCGCGCAGGATGCGATCGTCGTCACCCTCGGGGAGCACGATGTGCGCGTGCGCCGCGGCGGCCCGGTCGAAGAGCTCGTAGGCGAACATGACGGGTGTGCGAACGCCCCCGCGATGCAGTCGCAGTCGCTCCCGCAGCACGGTCCCGTCGACGTGCTGGTCGAAGAGCGCGAGCGCCGTGTCGAACTTCGCGGGCGACTCCTCCGTCAGCAGTCCGCGGGCGCGCGAGATGCGTCGTGCGGTGTCGAAGGTTCCGAAGCCCGTGCGCACGACGGGCAGGGTCGAGTCGATGCCGTCGAGCAGCTGCTCGACGGAGCGCGGCAGCTCGAAGCCCCCGTTGAGCACGACCGCTGCGATGGTGGGGAAGGTGGGGGCCTCGTGCGCCATCGTCACCGCGAGCAGGGTCTCGGCGCGATCCGCCGCGATCACCACCGCCGCGCCCTCGAGCAGTCTCGGCAGCACGTTCTCCATCGACATGCCGGCGATCACCACGTCGCGCACCTCGCGGGCCAGCAGCTCCTCGGAACCGCGCACCAGTTCGCCCTCGACCGCCTCGATGAGCCCGGCGACCGGGGGCGCGACCAGCAGCAGCTCCTCGGGCACCGCCCAGACCGGCATGCCGTCCGGCAGGGCCGCGGCCACCTCGCGCTCGATCTCGGCGAGGCGGTGCGGATCGGCGCGGTTCACGAGCGCCGCGAGCACGTCGGCGTGCTCGGCCCGCAGTTCGGCGATGCCGAGCTCGGCGAGCTGCGCGATCTCGCCAGGCGTGCGAGCCGGCTGCTGGCCCAGGTGCTCGGCCTGCTCGTTCGATCGGCCGCCGAGCACGAGCAGCACCGGCGTGTCGAGGTTCGCGGCGATCCGAGCGTTGAACGAGAGCTCGGTGGGAGCGGCCACGTCGCTGAAGTCGGAGCCCACCACCACCACGGCGTCGCAGCGATCGCGAAGCTGACGGTACGCCGCGACGATGCGCGTCATCGCGGCCTCGGGGTCTGAGTGGGCCTCTTCGTAGGTGACGCCCACGCACGCCTCGTACGGCACGTCGGCCGTCGTGCGGGAGTGCAGCAGGTCGAGCACCCGGTCGCGCTCGCCCGCCGATCGGATCAGGGGGCGGAACACCCCCACCCGGGGAGCGTCGGCGCGCAGCGCATCGAGCACGCCGAGGGCCACGGCGCTCTTGCCGGTGCGCCCCTCGGCCGAGGTGAGATAGATGCTTGCAGCCACGCTCCCACCCTATGCCCCGGGATCCGCCTGGGGCTCGCCGCTCCCGAGCATGCCCTCGATATGGGATCTGCCGTAGGTATGGCCTCCCGCTCCGATATCCCCATATCTTCGGCAGATCCCATACCAACGGCGGAGGCCGGGGTCGGATCGGATCGGATTGGGGGTGGGTGTGGGGTCGCTATGCGTCGAGGCCCAGTTCGGGATCCGGCAGCCCGTACTCGTGCTTCAGCGCCGAGCGGGCCGCGTACCAGCCCGAGAGCCCGTGCACGCCCGGCCCCGGCGCCGTGGACGACGAGCAGAGGTAGATGCCGGCCGCGGGGGTGCGCCACGGTTCCGTCGAGATCACCGGGCGCGAGAGCAGCTGCCAGGGAGTCACGGCCCCCGCGGTGAAGTCGCCGCCGACGTAGTTGCGGTTGTAGCCCGCGAACTCCGCGGCCGTGATCACGCGCACGTCGAGGATCCGGTCGCGGAACCCGGGGGCGAACCGTTCGATCTGGTCGATCACGGGCTGCGCCATGTCGACCGTCGACCCGCTCGGCACGTGCGTGTAGCTCCAGACGGGGGTGAGTTCGAGGTCGCCCTCGCGCACCGGCGCGCGCGCGGGATCGAATGCGGCGGCCTGCGCGAGCAGCACGTACGGGTGCTGCGGGTGCCGGCCCCGCGACACCTCGAGCTCGGTCGCGGCCACCTCGGCCCGGGTGCCGCCGAGGTGCACCGTGGGGGCCTCCGCGACACGGTGATCCCGCCACGGGATCGGCCCGTCGAGCACGAAGTCGACCTTGGCGGCCCCGTCTCCGTACCTGAAGCGGCCGAGCGCTCGCCGGTAGCGGCCGGGCAGTGCCGATCCCGCGATCCGCATCAGGCCGCGAGCCGAGGTGTCGAAGAGCTTGACCCGGAAGCCGCTCAGCTCGCGCACATCGGAGACGGGGTGCCCGGTCTCGATCCGCCCGCCGTGAGCGAGCAGATCGGCCGCGAGCGCGTCGGTGATGGCCCGGGATCCGCCCACCGGCACCGGCCAGCCGCTCGCGTGACCGAGCGCGCCGAGCACCAGACCGACCCCGGCGGATGCGAGGCCGGGCATGCGGCCGATGCTGTGCGCGGCGACCCCGGAGAGCAGCGCCGGCGCAGCCTGCTCGCGGAAGCGGGCGTTCCAGAGCGGTGTGCCCTGCTCGAGGGTGCGCAGGCCGGTGAGGATCGCGGCTGGTAGGTCGCTCGGCCAGCGCAGCATGGAGCCGCCGAGGGCGAAGTCGACGACCCCCTCCAGTCGGCGCAGGAGAGGGCGGTAGAGGCGAGAGTAGGCTGTCCCGTCGCGGCCCAGTTCCGCGGCGGTGCGCTGGAGGTCGCGGTAGGCCACGGCGGCCCGGCCATCGCCGCCGCCGGCTGCACCGTCGAGCGGGTTGGCGTAGGAGGCCTCGGGCACCACGAAGCCCATGCGCCGCTCGAGTTCGAAGGCGCGGAAGAAGCCGGTGGCGAGGGCCATGGGGTGGATCGCCGAGCAGACGTCGTGCAGCACGCCCGGGCGCACGAGGTGCTGGGTGCGGGCGCCGCCGCCGATGGTCTCGGCCGCCTCGTACACGGTGACGGGAACTCCCGCGCGGGCGAGGGTGACCGCCGCGGCGAGGCCGTTGGGCCCTGCCCCGATGACGGCGGCGCCGGCTGAGGTCATGCGCCCAGCGTAGCGTTAGGGACTTACATCAGCCCAGGCAAATAGGCATAGACAGGCCTCGCATGCACGCCTAATACAGCGCCGGGCCCACCGACGCCAGTAGGCGAATAAGCAGAGAAAGACCCCCCATGCACCTGGCAGAGCCCGACTACCCTTGCTTCGTTTCCGACCTGGGGGAGTTCGCCGAGATGCCACCGCATGGGGGGCCTCACTAGTCTAGCCGATGTCGTCGCCTGCTTCGTCCATGCCGTTCGCGGCGGCGCGCTTGCGGCGCTGTGCGACGGCCAGTGCGACGGCGGCTCCGCCGAGCACCACGAGGGCGACGGCCCCGATGATGAGCGGGGTGCTGCTCTCTCCGCCGGTCTGGCGCAGGTTCTTCGCTCCGGCGGATTGCGGGTCGGGTGCGGGCTGGGGCACCGGCTGGGGTGTGGGCACCACGGGAGCGTTCGCGGTGGTGACGGGGAGCACGGCGGCGGTGCCCGCTTTGCCGAGCACGGAGAATGGGGTGAGGCGCACCGTGTAGGCGGTTGCTGGGCTCAGCCCGGTGAAGGCGTGGCTCAGCTGGTCGGCTGCGAGCTGAGACGCTTCGACGGCGTTGGCGGGTACCGGCTCTCCGGTGAAGAGTTCGATCACGTAGCGGTCGGCGTCGATCGCCGCCTGCCATCCGAGGGTGAGCGAGGTGTGGGTGACCGCGGTGGTGGCGAACCCGGCGATCTGGCCGGGTGTCGGCGAGTCGGCGTAGATCCGTTCGAGCAGGGCGTTCGCGTCGACGATGCCCGCGCCGAACACCTCGGCGTCGGAGAAGCCGGGCGCGTAGGGGTTCACGGGCCCGCCCGCGGCGGTGCCGCGCGCCGTCTCGAGTACGAGCTGTCCGAGCGCCGCTCCGCGGAGTCCGGGCGCGTAGGAGAGGCCGAGCGCCGCCACGGCGGCCGCGTTCGGCGCTGCGGCTGAGGTGCCGTAGAAGCGGTATTCGGGAGCTCCGGGCGCGCCTTCGTCCTCGCCGAAGAAGGTGGTCTGGGTGCCGTCGACCGCCGCGACATGGGGAGTGGGCACGATCACGGGTTGCGGCAGGCGCGCCGAGGGGGCTGCCGCATCGGTGCGCACCGGCTCGTAGAGCAGGGTGCCCGGGCCGAGCGAGCTGTAGTCGCGCACCTGCGCGGGGTCGTCCCAGTGCAGCGAGGCGACGCTGATGGCCGAGCCGTCTGCGCCGTGGCCGAACACGGTCTCGCCGACCCAGTCGGTGGCGGCCGCGCCGAGCTCGGCGTTGCCGAGGTGGGCGCGGTCCGCGATGGCGCCGCCGCCGCGGATGAAGGAGAGGAACACGGCGGGCTGGCGCGCGGCGGGGTCGGGGTCGTGCGCGGTGCGCACCATTACCATGCGCACCTCGGTGTTCTCGTCGACCGTCACAGCGCCCATGAAACCGGGGTGCGTGGGGCCGAACTGCCCGACCTGCCCGATGAGCTCGACATCGTCGGTCGCAGCGTCGACCACCTCGTAGAAGCGCAGCACGTAGCCGGTGGTGACGCCGTGCAGCGGCTCGCCGATCGAACCGATGGGCTGGAGCTGGGCTTGCCCGTTGTAGAGGTTGTCCCTGATCTGCAGTGTGTCGTAGGGGGTGTCGGCCGCGGGGTCGGGGTCGAAGTCGAGGCAGTCGACGGTCTGTCCGTCGAGGGGATCGCCGCTGGGGTCGAGCAGCCATGCGGGGCACGCGGTCGGCCGGTAGGCGGTGGTCTGCCAGGACGAGATCGGCTTGCCCGTGCTCGCGCCGCTCGAGCCGATGCCGGTGGAGTTGCCGGCCGAGGTGAAGTACGTGATGCCCTGCGCCTTCACCTCTTCGATCGCGACGGAGATGAAGCCCTGCTGGTAGTAGGTCTCGGACGGCCAGGTGATGTCGTCGACGATGATGTCGGCGCCCGCCTGAGCCAGATTGAAGATGTTCTGGGCCATCCCGATGTCGCTCGAACCGGCGTCGGCGAAGAGCAGCTTCGCCCCGGGGGCGATGCCGTGCACGAGCTGGGCCATGGCGCGGCCCTCGTCCGAACCGGACTGCTGGTCGGAGACGATCTCGACGGGAAGGGTGCGCCCGCAGGGGTTTTCGGGCCCGGGCAGGGCCCCCGACTCCACGTCGTTCTGCCAGGACGTGGGCGCCGTAGTCTTGGCGAAGGAGTCGGAGATGATGCCGATGGTGACGCCGGTGCCGTCAACGCCGAAGCCGCTGCGGGCGTCGTCGGCGTTCAGGGGCGCGTCGGCCTCGATGGGGATCGGCCCACACGGGGCTCCGGCGGGCGTCGCGGCGGCCGGAGCCACAGCGGGCGCGGCACCGGTGAGGGCCGCGATCTCACCGCGCAGGCCGACGACGGCGGTGGAGCGGTCCGTTCCGGTGAAGGGCTTCAGCGCGGGGATCGCACTCGCGACGCCCGGCACCGCCGCGAGCGCTTCGAGGTGCTCGGGCGCGATCTTGACGGTGGCCGCGGCGAACATCTCGAGCACGGTCTCGATCTCGGCGCCGCTCGCTCGGACCGCCGCCAGCTGCGCTTCGTCGGGAGCGGCATCGAACATCACGGAGCCGGTGATGCGCTCGGCGCTGTCGAAGGTGAGGCTGCCTTCGCCGTCGACCGGCAGGGCCGCGGCTTCGGCGATCTCCTCGGGTGTGGCGGCCCCCGATGCGGCGGCCTCGGCGATGCGCCCGGAGAGGGTGCTTGCGGGATCCTGCTCCTCGCCCTCCGCGTGTGCGGCGGGTGCCGCGAACAGTATCAGCAGCGGGATCGCGGCGCACGCTGCGATCCCTCGGCGCATCGATGCGCGCATGGTCTCCCCTTTTCCGCGGATGCCGCTCGGCACCCGACGAGGGAGAGGCTATCGGAATATTTGCACACCGTCCATCACAAAGGGAGGTAATGCCCATCCCACCGGGGCGGAGCTTTCCGGGGAACGCCGAGCGGCGGACCGGGCGGGACACGGCCCCGGATCGGCAACGGTCCGGGAGGGCGACCGTTTCCGGTCGCCCTCCCGGGCCGCACGATCAGCGCTGAGGCCGGGATCAGCCCTCGGGCTGCTCCGGCTGCACCGTGGGAATGGATCCCGTCAGCAGTTCTTCGGCGTGCGCCTCGTCGACCTCGCCGGCGAACTGCGCCTGATAGAGGCGGTAGTACGCCTCGCGCCTCGCCAGCAGCTGCTCGTGGGAGCCCTGCTCGACGATGCTGCCGTTCTCCATCATGAGGATCGTGTCGGCGTCGCGGATGGTCGAGAGGCGGTGCGCGATCACGAACGACGTGCGGTCGGTGCGCAGCGCGCGCATGGCCTGCTGCACGAGCACCTCGGTGCGCGTGTCGACCGAGGAGGTGGCCTCATCGAGGATCAGCAGCGACGGGTTCGCGATGAAGGCGCGGGCGATCGTGAGCAGCTGCCGCTCGCCGGCCGACAGCGACGAGGCGTTCTCGGAGATCACCGTGTCGTAGCCGTCGGGCAGCTGCCGCACGAAGCGGTCGACCATTGTCGCCTTGGCCGCCTCGACGACCTCGTCGTCGGTGGCGTCGAGCCGTCCGTAGCGGATGTTCTCGCGGATCGTGCCGTCGAACAGCCACGCGTCCTGCAGCACCATGCCCACCTGGCCGCGCAGTTCGGCGCGCGAGAGTCGCGTGATGTCGACGCCGTCGAGCAGGATGCGCCCGCTGTTCAGCTCGTAGAACCGCATGATGAGGTTGACGAGGGTGGTCTTGCCGGCGCCGGTCGGGCCCACGATCGCGATCGTGTGCCCGGGCCTGGCCTCGAGCGAGAGACCCTCGATGAGCGGGGTCTCGGGATCGTAGCTGAACGAGACGTCGTCGAACTCGACGTGCCCGTCGGTGCGCTCGGGCAGCCGCTCGGAGGCGGTGTCGGGCTGCTGCTCGTCGGCGTCGAGCAGCTCGAAGGTGCGCTCGGCCGAGGCCACGCCCGACTGCAGCATGTTCGCCATGCTCGCCATCTCGCTGATCGGCTGCGAGAACTCGCGCGAGTACTGGATGAACGCCGTGACGTCGCCCAGGGTCATCTGCCCCGCGGTGACGCGCAGGGCGCCGACGACGGCGATGAGCACGTAGCTGAGGTACTGCACGAACTGCATGGCCGGCATGATGGTGCCGGACAGCGCCTGCGCCTTGTAGGCGGCGTCGAAGAGCCCCTCGTTGCGGCGGTCGAACTCCTCGGCCATCTCGGCGTCGCGGTTGAAGATGCGCACGAGCTCGTGCCCGGTGAACGACTCCTCGATGTGCCCGTTGAGGTCGCCCGTGTGCTTCCACTGCGCGACGAACAGCTTCTGGGCCCGCACGCCGACCACCCCCGCGATGATGCCCGAGAGGGGCAGCGCGATGAGCGCGGTCAGCGCGAGCTGCCACGACACGATGAACATCATCGCGGTGATGCCGATCACCGTGAGCAGCGACTGCACCAGCTGCGAGAACGCCTGCTGCAGCGCCTGTTGGATGTTGTCGACGTCGTTCGTGACCCGCGAGAGCACGTCGCCGCGCTGACGCCCGTCGAAGTAGCTGAGGGGCAGCCGGTTGATCTTGTGCTCGATGTCGCGGCGCAGCTGGTAGACGATGCGCATCACCATGCGGTTGAGGATGTAGCCCTGCAGCCACATGAGGAACGACGCCACGAGGTAGAGCGCCAGCACCGCGAGGATGAGGCGGCTCAGCAGGCCGAAGTCGATGCCCTCGCCGGGCACCACGTTCGCCCCCTCGAGCATGTCGGCGAACTGCGTGTTGCCCTCGTCGCGCGCGCCCTGGATGATCTGCTCGATCGGCACTCCGGCGGGTAGCTGCTTGCCGAGGATGCCGTTGAAGATGACATCCATCGCCTGGCCGAGCACCTTCGGCGCGACCACCGTGAGCACGACCGAGCCCACGACGAGCAGCACCACGAGCGAGAAGAGCCACTTCTCGGGCGCGAGGAGGCCGACGAGCCGCTTCGCCGACGGCCAGAAGTGCTTGGCCTTCTTGACCGGCTGCGAACCCGACCAGTCGTCGGCGTCGGGCTGGTAGTCGTCGGGCAGCTCGAACTCGTCGGCCTGCACCGCGGCCTCGGCCTGCGCGTTCTTCTTCTCAGCCATCAGGCCGCCTCCGCCTCTTCGAGCTGCGATCGCACGATCTCCTGGTACACCTCGCTGGTCTCGAGCAGCTGCTCATGACTGCCGCGCCCCACGATCTCGCCGTCTTCGACGACGAGGATCTGATCCGCGTCGGTGATGGTCGACACCCGCTGCGCCACGATGATCGTCGTGGCGCCCCTCGTGGCGTCGGGCAGAGCCGCCCGCAGCTTCGCATCGGTCGCCACGTCGAGCGCCGAGAACGAGTCGTCGAACAGATACACGCGGGGCTTCGCCACGAGCGCGCGGGCGATCGACAGGCGCTGGCGCTGGCCGCCCGAGACGCTTGTGCCGCCCTGCGAGACGGGCTCTTCGAGCTGCAGCTCTTTGGCGCGCACGAAGTCATCGCCCTGGGCGACGCGGAGCGCCTCCCACAGCTCGTCGTCGCTGGCATCGGACCGGCCGAAGCGCAGATTGGAGGCGATCGTGCCGGAGAACAGGTAGGGTCGCTGCGGCACGAGGCTCAGTGCCTCGGCGAGCTGCGCGCGCGTGAGCGCCGAGATGGGAGCGCCGTCGACCGTGATGGATCCCTGCTGCGGATCGTAGAGGCGCAGCATCAGATTGAGCAGAATCGTCTTGCCCGCGCCGGTGGAGCCGATGATCGCCGTGGTCTGGCCCGACTCGGCGACGAAGCTCACGTTCTTGATGACCGGCTTCTCGGCGCCGGGGAAGCCGAAGGTGACGTGATCGAACTCGACGCGACCCCTGGCGGGCGTCGGCATCGTCTCGGCGGTCGGGAAGGAGAGCGTCGACTCGGTGTCGAGGAGCTCGCGGATGCGCTCGGCGCAGACCACGGCTCGCGGGATCATCATCGTCATGAAGACGCCCATCATCACCGCCATGAGGATCTGCAGCAGGTACTGCAGGAACGCGGTGAGCGAACCGACCTCGACGAGGCCCTGATCGACCCGGTGCCCGCCGAACCACAGCACGGCGGCCGTGGCGCAGTGCAGCACCATCATGATGACGGGGAACATGAGCACGAAGATGTTGCCCACCTTGACCGAGACGTCGGTGATGTTGCGGTTGGCTACCTCGTATCGATCGGCCTCGAAGTTCTCGCGCACGAAGGCGCGCACGACCCTGATGCCCATGATCTGCTCGCGGAGCACGCCGTTGATCGCGTCGACGCGATCCTGCATCGTGCGGAACAGGGGCAGCAGCAGCCACACCAGGAAGCTCACGATGACCGCGAGCACCGCCACCGAGACCCATACGAGCCACGACAGGCCGGCGTCTTGGGACTGTCTGAATAATGGTGTGTGAGGGTCCGGCCTGATCCGAAAGGAGATGGCCGTGGCTGACACGACCACTGTCGTTGTTGACGACGAGATGATTGATCCCGTGACCGGGGAGATCATCGATCAGAAAGAACTCGCAGAACGCTTGCTCGCGCAGGCGAAGGAGCAGGGCGTGAGCCTGACGGGGCCGGGCGGCCTGCTCAGCCAGCTCACGAAGAACGTCCTCGAGACCGCGCTGAATGCCGAGTTGACCGAGCACCTCGGCCACGAGCACGGCGGGACCCCAATCGGCGAGAACATGCGTAACGGGACGCGGGTCAAGACGGTGCTGACAGAGATCGGCCCCGTCGAGATCGAAGTCCCGCGAGATCGAGACGGGTCGTTCGAGCCGGTGATCGTCCCCAAGCGGAAACGCCGACTGGACGGCATCGATCAGATCGTTCTGTCCCTTTCCGCTCGGGGGTTGACGACCGGTGAGATCGCTGCGCATTTCGACGAGGTCTATGGGGCGAAGGTCTCCAAGGACACGATCAGCCGGATCACCGAGAAGGTCGCCGGGGAACTCGCCGAATGGTCGAGCAGGCCGTTGGATGCGCTCTACCCGGTGATCTTCGTCGACGCGATCGTGGTGAAGGTCCGTGACGGGCAGGTGAGGAACACCCCGTTCTATGTCGTGATGGGCGTCACCGTGAACGGGGAACGCGACATCCTCGGCATCTGGGCCGGTGACGGTCAGGAGGGTGCGAGGTTCTGGCTGCAGGTGTTCACCGAGCTGAAGAACCGGGGTGTCGAGGACGTGCTCATCGCGGTCTGCGACGGGCTGAAGGGTCTCCCGGAGGCGATCAACACCACTTGGGAGCAAACGGTCGTCCAGCAGTGCATCGTCCATCTGATCCGCAACAGCTTCCGCTACGCCGGGCGGCAACACCGCGACGCGATCGTCCGTTCCCTCAAACCCGTCTACACGGCCCCGTCGGAGCAGGCGGCGAAGGATCGGTTCGAGGAGTTCGCCGCCGAGTGGGGCGGACGGTATCCGGCGATCGTGCAGCTCTGGAAGAACAGCTGGGCGGAGTTCGTGCCGTTCCTCGAGTATGACGTCGAGATCCGGCGGGTGATCTGCACGACCAACGCGATCGAGTCAATCAACGCTCGCTATCGGCGCGCCGTGAGAGCTCGGGGGCACTTTCCCAACGAGGCCGCCGCGCTGAAATGTCTCTACCTCGTGACGCGGTCGCTTGACCCGACTGGCGGCGGAAGGGCACGCTGGGTGATGAGGTGGAAGCCCGCGCTGAACGCGTTCGCGATCACCTTCGCCGGACGGTTCGAGAAAACCACTCACGAATGAAAACCGCCGGATCCCACACACCGTTTATCGGACAGACCCGGCGTCTTCGCGCAGCGCCATGATGATGCCACCGATCGCCATGATCGGCGCCGAGACCATGAAGTTGAGGGTCATCAGCACGAGCATCTGCACCTGCTGCACGTCGTTGGTGCCGCGTGTGATGAGCGTGCCCGCGCCGAACTTCGTCGCCTCGAGCGTGCTGAGCGAGTCGACCTTGCGATAGACCTCGCGGCGCAGATCGCGGCCCACGCCCATCGAGGTGCGTGCACCGAAGTAGACGGCGGCCGCCGCCGTGAAGAGCTGCCCGAGCGACACGATCAGCATGAAGCCGCCCGTGCGCCAGATGAAGTCGGTATCGCCCTGGGCGATGCCGCGGTCGATGATCTGCGCGTTGAGGCTGGGCAGCCACAGCGCGGCGATGGTGGAGAGCAGCTGCAGCACGAGCACGGCCGCGATGAACGGCCAATACTTCTTCGCGTGCCGAAGCGTGAGGGAGATGAGGGCCACGAGGATCCTTTCGTCGTGTGCCATTCTGATGCGCACCACCGACATTCGCGGTCGCCCGGAGGCGGCGAGAGGATCCGGAGCGCGGCGGAGGGGATCCCGGATCGGATCAGAACAGCCGGGCAACTGTACCAGCTTCGAGCCGCGGGCGCCACCCGGACGCCCGGCACTACCCGGGCACCGGGCGTCCGAAGACGGGAGGGGGCGGGATCACCCGAAGGTGATCCCGCCCCTCCCCCGAACGGCAGCGGGCGCCGCTAGAGCGAGCGGCGGCGCAGTGCCTGCGAGCCGATCGCCGCGCCGCCCAGCACGATCGCCGCGAGCGCCGCGATCCCGGTCCCGAGCACCGCGGTCTCCTCGGCGCCGGTGCGGGCGAGCTTCGCGCCCCCGGCCCCGCCGCCCGATGCGAGCGTGATGGTCTGCCACCCGATGAGCGTCCCGTCCGCGGCGTAGACCGCGAGGCTGTGCACCCCGCTCATGTCGGCCGGCAGCACGACCTCGACCGTGCCGGCCGCGCTCACGAGGTGCGCGCCGAGATGTCGGGGCTCGGAGAAGATGTAGACGTCGACGGTCTGGCCCGCCCACTCGGTGCCGACCTCGATCGTGATCGTGGCGCCCGGAGCGGCGGTCGGCGCGGCGCTGATGAGCCCCTCGGTCTCGGGGGTCAGATCGGACGGATTCGGAGCCGGCACGATCGGGGCCGGCGCGGTGGCGAAGGTGGTCGCGTGCCCGTTGAACGAGACGTTCTTCACGAGCGCCGCCCCCGCTTCGACGGTGAACCCGTGACCGATGATCTCGTAGTCGCCGAGCGCGGCGATGATCGCGTTCAGATCGGTGTAGGTGTTCGCCGGCACGGCGCCGAGGTCGCGCGATGAGGCCCACGGCAAGCCCGAGGTCAGCCGGCCGTCGGCCGGCACCGCGGCGCGCAGCGTGGTGAACTGCTGGCCGATCCGTCCCTCCTGCCGGAAGAAGACGGGGATCTGGGCTTCGAAGCCCCGGGCGCCCGCCTCGGCGGCGCCGTCGATGACGAAGCCCTCGTCGAGGATCTGCGGCAGCGAGTTGCGGGGGCGGGCATCGTCGGCGTAGCCGTTGATCAGCTGCGACTTGCCGGTGACCCGCAGACCGCTGACGTGATCGCCGCTCGGCGCGACGACCGACTCGAAGGTTCCGCGCGCCGCGGCATCCTCGACCTCTTCGTGCCAGCCGGCGTAGGCGTCCTCGCTCAGCTCGGCGCGCACGTAGATGCTGTCGGCGTGCACGAAGCCGGTGTCGGTTCCGCGCGGATCGGCGCTCGCCGGCGGTGCGGCGTAGAAGCGGGTGGTGACGCCGCCCGCGGTGAACGACGAGACGATGAGCTCGCTCGTCGGCCGGTCGACGAAGAAGCCCGCGCCGATCGCCCGCGGATCGCCGTTCGCCTCGAGCGCGGCGATGATCTGCGCGAGCGGGTACTCGTACTCCGCCCTGATCTCGGAGGCGGACCCCTCGGCCGGGATCGTGGCGGACGAGATCCACCGGTTGTCGTCGTGCGCGACGTTCTTGCGCAGCATGGTGAACTTCCAGGCGGCGCCGTCGTGGCCGTAGAACACCGGGATCTGGTAGGTCGTGCGCGACGGGTCCGAGATGGAGAGCGAGAGGCTCGCCGCCAGCTCGGCGATGGAGGCGGGATCCGCGAGCGCCTCGCCCGGCCCGACGAGGTCGTTATAGTTGCCCTTGATCGCGTGCACGACGCTGCCCGCCCCGACCGTGAAGCCGTTCGGGTGCTGCGCGGCTACCCCGTTGCTGCCCGGCTCGGGATCGAAGTGCCACTGATTGTAGAACTGGGACTCGGTCGCTGCATCGGTGGTCGTGACGATCTCCGCCGCCGGCAAGTAGACGTCGCTGCTCGGAACGGCCGTCGCTGCGGCGCCCCCGAGCGCGAGCGCCGAGACGGTGAGTCCGATGGCGGTCACCGCGGACAGTGCGCGCTTCAGTTTCATGTGGTTCAGTCCCCCAGGTCTGCGTTCGAACGAGGGCATCGTCGATACCGCCCGCGGCGCCCCCGCAAGCCATAGTAGACGGGATCCAATTTTCTTCAAGGTCTGAAACCGAATCGAGACCCGGGCACCGCACCCCGACCGGACGCCGGATCCGCTCCCTCCCCCGACACGCAGCAGGGGCGGGATCACCCGAAGGTGATCCCGCCCCTGCGTTGCTTCGCGTTGCGAAGAGCGGCAGTCTCGGAAGACTTAGGCGAGCTTGACGCCCGCGCCGGCCTCCTCGAGCTTGGCCTTGGCCGCCTCGGCGTCCTCCTTCTTCGCGCCCTCGAGCACGTTCTTGGGAGCCTCCTCGACGAGGGCCTTCGCCTCGCCCAGGCCCAGGCCGGTCAGCTCGCGCACGACCTTGATGACCTGGATCTTCTTGTCGCCAGCCGACTCGAGGACGACGTCGAACTCGTCCTTCTCCTCGACGGCCTCGGCAGCGCCACCGGCGGCCGGAGCAGCGGCGACGGCGACCGGGGCGGCAGCCGAAACGTCGAAGGTCTCCTCGAACGCCTTCACGAACTCCGAGAGCTCGATGAGGGTGAGCTCCTTGAACTGCTCGAGCAGCTCTTCAGTCGAAAGCTTAGCCATTGTGTATCTCCTTGATGTTTGCCCTCACGCGGTGCGCGAGAGGCGGGTGTATGTGTATCGAACCGGCGTGCGCCGAATCCTTACGCGTCCTGCTTCTCCTGCAGCGCGCCGAAGCCGCGTGCGGCCTTGGCGGGCAGAGCGTTGAACAGCTGTGCCGCACCGACCAGAGCAGCCTGCATGGCGCCGGCGGCCTTGGCCAGCAGCACCTCGCGGCTCTCGAGATCGGCAAGCTTGCCTACCTCAGCGGCGGTCAGGGCGTTGCCATCGAAGTAGCCCGCCTTCACCACCAAAAGAGGGTTTGCCTTGGCGAAGTCACGCAGAGCCTTGGCGACCGAGACGGTGTCACCGTGCACGAAGGCGAGCGCCGAAGGACCGGCGAGCTCGTCATCGAAAGCGGTGATCCCGGCGTTGTTGGCCGCAATCTTGGTCAGCGTGTTCTTCGCCACAGCGTACGTCGCGTGCTCGCGGATGCTGTTGCGGAGATTCCGCAACTCGGCAACCGTGAGACCGCGGTACTCAGTCAGCAGAACGGCGGTCGACTCTTCAAACTTCTGCTGAAGATCGGCAACCGTAGCGTCCTTCGTAGCCATGGCGCTCCCTAGCTTGTCGTACCCGTGCGGCGGCTGCCGCTCGGGGGCCGTGCCGCTCGGATGCTCCCCTGAAACGGGAAAAGCTCCGGCGCGCACGCACGGAGCTTCTGTGAAGAACGGGATCCGATCCCACTCTCAAGGAGTTCGTACCTGCGCAGGTCTTCGCTCTCGCGAACGTTCCGGGATCCTCACGGACCCTACCGACGGTCTTTGGCCGTCGGTAACTCTATCACACGAACCGACGATCGGCGATTCGGGGCGCGGGACCGGAACCAGGGCGAACACCCGGGCGATCCTCGGCTCCCGCACCCCGATCCCCGAGAGATCAGTTCGCCGGCTTCAGCATGTAGCCCGCACCCCGCACCGTGTGCACCATCGGGTCGCGACCCGCATCCACCTTCTTGCGCAGATAGGAGATGTAGAGCTCGACCACCGTCGACTTGCCGTTGAAGTCGTAGGCCCACACGCGGTCGAGGATCTGCGCCTTCGACAGCACGCGGTTCGGGTTGCGCATCAGGTAGCGCAGCAGCTCGAACTCGGTGTTCGTGACCGTGATCGGCTCGCCTGCGCGCTCCACCTCATAGCTGTCCTCGTTGAGGGTGAGATCGCCCACGCGCAGCACCGGATCGGGTTCCTGCGCAAGCGCCACCTGAGAACGGCGCACCAGACCGCGCAGGCGGGCGATGAGCTCCTCGAGGCTGAACGGCTTCACCACGTAGTCGTCTCCGCCTGCGGTGAGTCCGTTCACGCGATCCTCGACCGAGTCGAGCGCCGTGAGGAACAGCACCGGGAACATGCGCCCGTCCGAGCGCACCCGGGACAGCAGTTGCATCCCGTCGAAGTCGGGCAGCAGAATGTCGAACACAGCGACATCGGGCTCGAAGGAGCGGATCTTCTGGAGCGCTTCCTCGCCGTTCACGGCGGTCTCGACATCCCACCCCTCGTACCGCAGCGCCATTGCGACGAGCTGCGTGATCGATTCCTCGTCATCGACGACGAGAGCGCGCACTTTCCCACCATCGGCGCGCTTCAATGCCTGAGATTCCATGTTCTGAGTGCCCTTCTCATCTGGCACGAATCGCGCTGAGAAGAAGTCAACGCCGAAGCGCACCAGATCGATATTTCCCCCCGAGACCCGAATTCATGTGTGCACTCGGGGAACTTGTCTTCACGAGCCTAGTGCTTTCCTTTCCCCACTTGCACCCAACAGCTGATGAGCATCCAGCTCTCTCGCTGTATTGTCAGCGAACTTTCCGATTCGCAGCAGGTAATCCGGCCTGTTCAGGGCTTTTGCGCGACAGTAGGGGGTTTTCAGGGCTCTCGGGCGAGCCTGGATCGTCGTCTCGGGCGAGACATGGAAGACTGGTGCGGTGACCGATCTGCTCCCCGCCTACCTGCACCGGATGGTGACCGACGGCACGGATCGCATGGCCTGGATGCGCGCTCGCGCTCGCGGCATCACCGCGACCGATGTGGCGAAGCTGACCAGCCGGCGCTCGATCGAGGCCGCCGCCCACGAGAAGCTGCACGGCAGCCGCTTCACCGGCAACGCCTACACGGCGCACGGCAAGGCGCGCGAACCCGAGATCGCCGCGTGGGTGCTACGGGAGCACGAGATCTCGCCGAGCCAGGCCCTCTTCCACGCCGAGACCGATCTGCGGCACCTCGCCACCCCGGACGGGCTCGCCCATCGGGACCGCGGCGCCGTCGAGCTCGCCGAGATCAAGACCACCAACAAGGAGTGGCGCTCGATCCCCCGCAACTATCTGCGTCAGGTCTGGTGGCAGCAGTACGTGCTCGGCGCCGAGCGCACACTCGTGGTGTGGGAGCGGCACGAGAACTTCGTGCCCGTCGGCGATCCGGAGTGCCGCTGGGTGGATCGCGACGAGAGCGAGATCGAGCGGCTCGTGAATCTCGCCGGCCAACTGATCGACGTGCTCATCACCCGCACGACCTGAGATCGCGGACGCCCCGCGGTCGCCTCGCGAACCGCTGATCCCCGAGAGGCCGGGCCGCGCAGCTCATCGACGGGCGCGGCTCACCAGAACGAGACCGGCCCGGCCTGATCCTGCGGGATCGCGGCCGCGGGGGCCGCCGCAGCGCCCGGCAGGTTCGCGAGCCGCTGCTCGACCCGCGCCGAGTGCTCGTAGTTGCGCTCCATCAGCTCTTGCAGGGCGTCGGCGACTCGCTCGCCGCCCGGCACGTCCACGAGCGTGAGGCTCTCGGCCCCGTGCAGCAGCTCGATGTCGCCCGCGCCCCACACGCGCTGGCCCAGCCCGCGGCGCGAGCGCACCTCGCGCACCCGACCGAGCGACACCTCGCTGCGCTGCCGCGAGAAGAGGCCCTGACGCCGGATCACGCGCCGCGTGGTCACCGTGGTGCGGTGGGCGAGCCAGGAGAAGACGGGCAGCACCCCGAGCAGCAGGGCGAGCAGGATCCCGCCCGCGGCGGCCGCGAGGTTCATCCACGCGGCGGGGAGCGCACCCACCCAGAAGCCGGCGGCGCCGGCGATCGCGAGCAGCGCGAGCACCGGCCACACGAGACGCCGCCCGTGCCGCCGGAACCGCAGCACCACGACCTCCGGCTGCGAGTAGCTCGCCGGAGCGGGGCCGAGCACCGACTCGACCTCCGCCGTCATCGATCGTGGGCTGCGGGAGGGCATACCCCTATTCTGCCGGGTTCTGCTGAGGCGCGGCGCCGAGGCCGTCGAGGCCGTTCACCGCGGTGCCCCCCGCGCGCTGCGCGGCGCCGCCCGCGGCTTCGGCGACGGAGCCCGCGGCGTCGGCGGCCTCCGACGCGGTGCGGGATGCCGTAGCCGCGAGATCCTGAGCCGCGTCGGCCAGGCGCTCGGCAGTGCGGGGGTCGCTGCCCGAGCCGCGACCGGAGACGGCCTCCTCCCGCTGCGCGGGATCCGACTCGGCCCGGTCGGCCTGCGGCTTCGCCTGGGAGGCGCGCCCGGCGGCGGCGCCCGCGGCGCCGCCCGCGACCACGCCGTTGAGCATGCCGACGAGATCGATGCCCACGGTCTCGCGCGCCATCTCGAGCATGCCCTTGATGTTGCCCATGGCGTCGCCGGTCACCTTCGACGAGCCGTCGGCCGAGACCACGGTCATGTTGTCGATCGCGCCGATCGCCTGCGCGTACTCGCCGGCGATCTCGGGCAGCAGGTGGATGAGCTCCTGCGCGAGCACCGCCTGCGACTGCGTCTCGAGCGCGCGGGCGCGGGCGTCGATGGCCGCGGCCTCGGCCGTGCCCTTCGCCTCGAGCGCCGCGGCCTCGGCGCGACCTTCCGCCTCGAGCGCCTCGGACGCCGCGATACGGGCGGCCCGGTTCGCGAGACCCTCGCGCTCGATCGCCTTGGCGCGGCCCTCCGCCGCGGACACCGAGGCGGTGGCCTCGGCCTTCGCGAGCGCCTCGACCCGGTAGGCCTCGGCCTCGGCGACGGCGCGCACGTCGGCGTTCAGCTTCTCGGTGCGCAGCGCCACCTCCTTCTGCGCGGTGATCTGCTGCTGCTCGACGATGGCCTGCTGCTGGATGGCCTGCTCGAGGGGCTCGGCCGCCGAGGCCTGCGCCGTCGCCTTGTCGGTCTCGGCCTGGATCTCGGCCTGGCGCAGCTTCAGCTCGCGATTGCGGTCGAGCAGCACCTTCTCGGCCGAGATCTTCGCCTCCTGCGAGGCCTGGTAGGCGTTGGTCTCGGCGATGTCGGCCGCCTGGCGCACCTTCGCCGCCTCGGGACGACCGATGTTCGCGATGTAGTCGGCGGCGTCGCGGATCTCCTGGATCTGCAGGGTGTCGACCACGAGGCCCTGCTTGGTGAGCGCTTCCTCGGCGGCCTCGAGCACGCTCTGGGCCACAACCGCGCGGTCGCGAATGATCTGCAGCACCGTCAGCCCGCCGATGATCGAGCGCAGCGAGCCCGACAGCACCTCCTGCGTCGACTCGTCGATCTCGTCGGAGTTCGAGAGGAATCGCTGGGCGGCGGCGCGGATCATCTCCTGCGTGCCGCCCACCTTCACGACGGCGACGGCCTGCGCCTGGATGGTGATGCCGTCGGTGGTCTGCGCCTCAGTGGTGATGGAGAGGCGGCGCGAGCGCAGCGAGATGGTGAACGACTTCTGCACGAACGGCACGACGAACACGCCGCCGCCCGTGACGACCTTCTGCCCCGACAGGTCGCGCGACTTGTGCCCTGCGGCGTCGACGACCTCCTTGCCCTTGCCTCCGGTGACGATGATCGCCTCATCCGGTTTGGCGATGCGGTACCGCTTGATGATGACGAGTGCCACCAGTACCAGCGCGATGACCGCGCCGAAGATACCGATGATCGCCGGGCTTGCGAGCAACATTCATTCTCCGTTCATTGAGGGGGGTCTGCTGCGGGATCGGGGCCGGACGGGCCGGGCGCCTGCTCCGGAGCGGCGGGCGGCACGAGCGGCTCGACGCGCACCGATGTGGAGGTGACGGTCTGGGTGACGCGCACCGCCGCCCCGCGCGGGATCGCGGTGTCGGCAGATGCGGCCAGCGAGATGCGCTCGCCGTGGCGCGTGATCGCGACCTCGCCGAGCCCGCCCTCGGGGATCGCGAGCACGACCGCGCCCTCGGATCCCACCAGGTCGACGCCGCTCACGGCTGTGCTCGACTCGGCTCCGCGGATCATGCGCGACAGCCACCAGGCGGCCGCGCCTCCGACCACGCCCGCCAGGGAGCCGACGATCGCGGCCATCGGCGTCGCCATGCCGGCGCCCACGCTCGCGAACGAGGTGAAGCCGAAGATCGCGGTGAACGCGGCGATGGTGGTGAGGCTGAGGGGGCCGTCGCCGAAGTCGAAGGCGTCGAAGATGCCGTCGAGCAGCAGGGACACGAGCAGCAGCACGCCGCCGACGATGCCGATGATGAAGAAGATGCCGCCCGTGACCAACGAGCCGTCGAGCAGTCGCTCGAACCAGTTCATGATGCCGTCCATCGAGGGCCTCCTCTCATGCGGTCCGGTACTGGCAGCGTATCAAGGCGCCCGGCGGGGCGTCACGGACGGGTGTCGCGCGGCGCCGTGCAACCGCGGCACCGCGCCGATCAGTTCGCGACCGTACGCGGTGCGGGGGGGCGGTGAAGAAGGCGGATCCGCCGCTCTCGACGGCCTCGCCCCCGCGCATCACCAGCACCGCCTCGCACAGCTCGTGCACGACGGCGAGGTCGTGCGAGACGAGCACGAGCGTCACCCCGGGCTCGCGCCGCAGCTCCTGCAGCAGCGCGACCACACTCGCCTGCACCGACACGTCGAGCGCGCTCGTCGGCTCGTCGGCGACGATCACCCGCGGCTGCACCGCGAGCGCGCGGGCGAGCGCGACCCGCTGGCGCTGACCGCCGGAGAGCTCGTGCGGGTACGCATGCGCGAGCGCGGGATCGAGGCGCACCGACTCGAGCAGTTCGGCGATGCGGGCGCGGCGCGGCGCGGCGCGGCGGACGAGCCCGTGCACGCGCAGCAGCTCCTCCAGCGTCTGCGCCACGGTCATGCGCGGGTCGAGGGACGAGTATGGGTCCTGCGGCACGAGCTGCACCGCCCGCAGCTCCGCGCGGCTCCGCCGAGGCGGCTGGGGGCGGCCGTCGAGCAGGATCTCGCCCTCGGTCAGCGGCAGCTGCCCGACGATGGCGCGGGCGAGCGTCGTCTTGCCCGACCCCGACTCCCCCACGATGCCGAGCGCGCCGCCTCGCGCGACCGCCAGCGAGACGCCGTCGACGGCGACCGACCGACCGTACCTCACCTGCGCGCCGCGCACCTCGAGCGCGGGCTGCGACCGCTGCCCGTCTTCGCGCCCCGCGGGTTCCGCCTCCAGGGGCTCGGCCGCATCCGCGGGATCGGGGGCGGGATCGGGCAGCGTCGGCACGGCCTCGAGCAGGCTGCGGGTATAGGGGTCGCGGGGGCTTCGCACCACCTGCTGCGTCGCACCCGTCTCGACGGCGCGCCCGCCGCGCATCACGACGATCCGCTCGCACATCGAGGCGACGACGGCGAGGTCGTGGCTCACGAACACGAGCGTGATGCCGCGGGTGCGGCGCAGCTCGTCGAGCAGATCGAGCACCCGGCGCTGCACGGTCACGTCGAGTGCGGTGGTGGGCTCGTCGCAGAGCAGCACCGCCGGGTCTCCGGCGAGGGCCATGGCGATCACCACCCGCTGCCGCTGACCGCCCGAGAGCTGATGCGGGTAGGCGCGCGCGATGCGCTGCGGGTCGGGCAGGCGCACCTGCTCGAGCAGTTCGAGCACGCGCCTGCGTGCCGCCCCGCGGGGCCCGCCGTCCGAGGCCTCGACCGCCTCGCGCAGTTGCACGCCGACGCGCGTCAGGGGGTCGAGGGCCGTGAGCGGGTCCTGGAAGACCATGCGCACCGGCCCGCCGGCGGCGGCCGCGCCCTCCGCGACGCGCGTGCCGGCGGGCAGCATGCCGAGCAGGGCGCGGAGGGTGAGGCTCTTGCCCGATCCCGACTCGCCGACGATGCCGAGCGCCTCGCCGGGCCGCACCTCGAACGAGACGCCGTCGACGAGCGCGGGCCTGCGGCCCCCCGAGTCGCGCGCGCCGTGCCCGACCGCCTCCACCCGGAGGCCGCGCACGCGCACCTCGCCCGGCTCGAGCCGTCCCGCACCGTGCGGGGCCGACGGCCCCGACCTTCGAAGACGGGTCGCGAGCCGCTGCCCGCCGAGCGGGAGACCGCCGCGCCCGTCGCCCCGCTCGCCGCGGCGGGCGACGCCCTCGTCGCCGATGCGCAGCGCGTCGCCGACCCCGTCGCCGAGCAGCGAGAGGGCCACCCCCGTCAGCACGACCGCGAGGCCGGGCAGCGCCGACAACCACCAGTGGGTGGTGATGAAGGCCTGCCCGTCGGAGATCATGGTGCCCCAGTCGGGCGTGGGCGGTTGGATGCCGAGGCCGAGGTAGCCGAGGGTGACGATCGCCACCATGATGAGCACGATCTCGGTGGCGAGCAGCACGATCGCCTGCGGCAGCACGTTCGGCAGCAGGTGCCGCAGCAGCACGCGCGCGTGAGACAGCCCGCCGCCGCGCGCCGCCTGCACCCAGCCCGCCTCGCGCAGCGACGCGGTCATCGCGCGCAGCACCCGGGCGTATCCCACCCACCCCACCAGAGCGAAGGCGACGATGATGCCGCCCTCGCCGGCGCCCACCGCGAAGACGATCGCGATGACGATCACGTAGAAGGGGAAGGCGATCACGGTGTCGATGACGCGGGAGCCGACCCAGTCGACCGCGCCGCCGAAGTAGCCGGTGACGAGGCCGACCGTCACCCCGATCGCGAACGGCGCGAGCGCGGCGAGCACCGCCACGCGCAGGTCGGTCTGCGCGGCGAAGAGCATGCGCGAGAGCACGTCGCGGCCCAGCTGGTCGGTGCCGAACCAGTGCTCGGGCGAGGGCGGCAGTAGACCTCCGGTGAGGTTCTGCGCGTTCGGAGGGTACGGCGCCAGCGCGGGGGCGAGCAGCGCGGCGAGCAGGATCAGCGCGAACAGCGTCGCCCCCGCCACGAATGCGGGTGACCGTCGCAGGCGGCGCAGGGCGTTCATCGCGCGGCCCCCTCGGCGGCCGACCGCGTCGCCTCGGGCTGCTCGCCCACGCGCAGGCGCGGATCGAGCAGCGCCGCGAGCACCCCCGCCAACGTGGTGACCAGCACCACCAGCACGGCGCAGGTGAGTGCCACGCCCTGCACCACCGGGAAGTCGCGGCTGCCGATCGACTGGAACAGCAGCGTGCCGAGCCCGTCGATGCCGAACACCTTCTCGACCACCAGGGTGCCGCCGATGAGGTACGCCGTGTTGACGCTCAGCAGCGTGAGCGTGGGCAGCGCCGCCCCGCGCACCACGTGCCGCCAGAGGATGCGGCGCTCGGGCACGCGCGCCGCGCGCAGCGTCGTCACGAAGTCGGCGCCCAGCACCTCGAGCAGCTGGGCTCGCAGCGAGCGGATGAGCGGCGGGGCCATGCCGAGGGCGACGGCGAGCGCGGGCAGGAAGAGGCTGCGCAGCGGCTCGCCGGGGCCGGATCCGACGCCGCCCACCGGGAACCACCGCAGCTGCACCCCGAACACGATGATGAGCAGCAGGCCGATCCAGAAGAGGGGCATGCCCATGCCGACGGCGGGCAGCACGCGCACCGCGTGGTCCACCCAGCTGTCGCGGCGCAGCGCGGCCGCGAGCGCGAGCGGCACCGCGATGAGCACCGCGAGCGCGACGGCGAGCACCACGATGCCGAGGCTCACCGGCGCCTTGGCGAGGATCAGGTCGCGCGTCGGAACCCCGGTGACGAGCGAGTCGCCGGTGTCGAAGCGGGTGGCCACCTGCACCGCGAAGTCGGTGAACTGCCGCCACAGCGGCTGATCGAGCCCGAGCTGCGCGCGCAGCTGCGCGACCGACTCGGGGGTGGCCCGCTCGCCGAGGATCATGGCCGCGGGATCGCCCGGCACCATGCGCAGCAGGAAGAAGACCGCGACCACCACCCCGAGCACGACCGGCACGATGCGAGCGGCGATCCTGCCCGCCGCTCGCAGCACCCGTCGCGCCCGCTGGTTCTTCACGGTCTCACCCTACTTGCGACCTCCGACATCGACTCGGCCTGCCGACGCGGCCCGCCCGCGGGCTCCGCCCCGCAGCGGCGCGCCCGAAGACCGCAGCGGAGCCGCGATGCCCCGCCTCGCACGAGACGGGGCCTCGCGGCTCGCGCCTCGGGCGCCAGAGGCGCCCTACTGCCCGCCGCCGGTCAGCCAGACGTCCTCGAAGCGCACGCTCGAGTTCGGCAGCACGGTGAAGCCGTGCACGTCGCCGGTCGTGGCCTTCAGGTTGGCGGGGAAAAACAGCGGAATGTAGGGCGCGTCGTCGGCGAGGATCTGCTGGATCTCGCGGTACACGGCCTCCCGCTCGTCGCCGGCGGGCATCGTGCGGCCCTCGTGCATCAGCTCGGTGACCCGGTCGTCCGTGTAGTGCGTCCAGTACGACTTGCTGAAGCCCTCGGGATCGGCCTGGAAGGTGATGAAGCCGTTGGGGTCCGGGGCGTCCGACTGGCCGCTGTTGATCATGAAGTCGTAGTCGTAGGCGAAGAAGCGCTCGCGGAAGACCGCGATGTCGAGCTGCTCGATCTCGACGTCGATGCCGATCTGCGCCAGTGACTCCTGCACGATCTGCGCGATCTGGGCGCGCTGCGAGTTGCCGCTCGCGATGAGCAGCGTCGTCTCGAACCCGTCGGGATAGGCCGACTGGGCGAGCTCGGCCTTCGCGGCGTCGACGTCGAAGTCGAGCGCCTCGACCGTGTCGTTCGCCGAGTAGGTGATGGTGGGCGGCAGCAGCGCGTTCGCGACCTCGGCGGTGCCGAAGGTGGTCGCCGAGGTGATGCCCTCGCGGTCGAGCGCGTGCGCGATGGCGCGGCGCACATGGGGATCGGCGAACTGCTCGCGCTGTGTGTTGAAGAAGATCTGCTCAGTCGACCAGCCGTCGGTCTGCGAGAGCACCGTGTCGGCTGCCGCGTCGACCTCGGCGGCGTTCGCGGCCGGGACGGTGTCGATCGCGTCGATCTGGCCGGCGGCCAGCTGCTGCCGCAGCTGCGTGTCGTCGGCGATGAACTTGTAGACGAGCCCGTCGAGGTAGGGCTTGCCCTCCTGCCAGTAGTGCTCGTTCTTCACAAACGAGATGTCGCCGTTGGGATCCCACTCGTCGACCGCGAAGGGGCCGGTGCCGACCGGATTCTGGAAGAACTCCTCCTCGGTCGCGCCGCCGAAGTCGGCGGGGAGGATGCCGTTCGAGAAGCCCGACAGCTCCGACAGGAACGGCGTGTACGGCGTCTCGAGCGTGATCGTCACCTCGCGCTCGCCGGTGGCCTCGATGCTCGCGATGGGCGCGGTCAGCGGCAGCGGGCCGCCCACCTCGAGGTGGCGGTTCAGCGAGAACACGACGTCGTCGGGGGTGACGTCGTCGCCGTTCGAGAAGGCGAGGCCCTCGCGCAGCGTGAAGGTGTAGACGAGGCCGTCGTCGCTCTCGTCGTACTCGGCCAGCCAGGGGCCGATCTCGCCGTGCTCGTCGAACGCGACGAGCGGCTCGAAGATCTTGTCGATCGCGAAGGCGTTGTTCGCGGTGATCTGCTGGTTGAGATCGAGGTCGTTCACCGAGGCGACCCGGCCGAAGGTGAGGGTGCCGCCTGTGACCGGGGTGGCGGAGTCGCCCTCGCCCTGCGGGCTCGCGCCTCCGGCGCAGGCGCTGAGCAGCAGGGCCGCGGCGGCGAGCGAGGCGGTCGCGAGCGCGAGGCGTCGGCGCGTCTCGGTGTGGGGCTGTCTGGGCACGGGGGCTCCTCGGGGTGCGATTCGGGATCGGGCGCTGGCGCGCCGCATCGTGGTCTATCTCAATACGCTAACCGAGCGCTTATCAATGGACCACTTCTGCGCGACGTCGCAGAACCACCCTCGCCCCGAGCCTCCCCGCCCTCGCGCGCTTCCAATCACGACGGGGTGACTCTCGACCGTGTGTCTCCCCGGCACGGGGCCGGAAGGGACCCGATTCCGACGGGGCGAAGGCATCGACAGCGCACACTGAGGAGCAGCCCTCCGAGCCGGGCGGTTGCGGCGGGGCGGGAGCCGTGCGGGAGCCGGGCGGGCGATCAGACCGCGCTGGGCGCAGCGGGGCCGATCAGCCGCGCGCGCAGCGCAGCGGGGTCGATCGCACTGCCGCCGAGCAGCACCGCGGCGATGGACTCGGGATCGCTCAGCGCGCCGGGCTGCGAGGGGTCTCGGCGCAGGATCACACCGTCGGCGACGGCGCCCTCGACGATCCGCCCGGCGAGCGCAGCGGGATCCGGCGCACCAGTGCGCTCCCGAACCGCAGCGGGATCCGGCGGCGCGACCCGCGCGAGCAGTTGCGCACCCGAGCGCGTGGCCGCCAGCAGCGCCTCCCCCGGCGTGAGCCCCGCACCGACGAGCGCGTCGAACTCGCGGGCGTTGGCGCCGTGCTGCTGCGGGGTGCCGTAGTCGGTGCCGAGCGCGACCCGCAGCCCCGCATCGCGGGCGCGCAGCACGGCGCGCGGGTGCGCGCCGACCGCCTCGTCGACCCGCGCCCGGAGCGCCGCGGGCAGCGAGCCGGCATCGATCATGCGCTGCACGAGCCTGTAGATGCGCAGCGTCGGCACGAGCGTCATGTCGCGCTCCGCGGCCCGCGCGGCCTGCTGGTCGCTGAGGAAGATCCCGTGCTCGATGCTCAGCGCCCCGGCCTCGATCGCGTCGTCGATCGCCCGGCCGCCCCACGCGTGCACCATCACGCCGGCGCCCGCTCGCTCGGCCCGCACCGCGGCATCGCGCACCTCGGTCGCGGTGAACACGGGATCGAGCCCCGCGCCGGGCGGCGATCCGATGCCCGCCGTGCCGTAGAGCTTCACCCAGCGCGCGCCCGCCTCGAGCACGGCTTCGACGGCGCGGTCGAGGCCGCCCGCTTCGTCTGCGGCCCGCCGGTCGATGATGCGGACCGAGAGTTGGGTCCGGGGCCGCGCGGAAGGCGGGATCGTGCGCAGCGCGTCGGCCGCGAGACCTCCGGCGTCGCGCGCGCTCGTGAACCCCGCCGCGAGCGTCAGAGCGAGGGCCCGCTCCGTGGCGGCGAGCGTCTGCGCCTCGCTCAGACGAGCGCGGTCGTCGGCGTCGAAGGCGTGCCACGCGGCGTGCAGGTGGGCGTCGACGAGGCCCGGGATCAGCCAGAGCTCGTCGGCGCCCCAGCTCGTCGGGGCGAGATCGGTCTCGCGCTCGCGTCCCCCGAGCGAGAAGACGCCGGCGCCCCACGAGACGCGGCACGGCGCGGTGAAGCCGCCGCGCTCATCGAGGATCCGGATCCCGCGCACCGCGTCGCCGCCGCTCGCGGATGGCACCGTCCCACTGCTCACGCTCACTCCATCCCGTTGCCATCGCACCACACCCGCAGCACGCTCGCGCCGCTCACGAACGGCGCTCGCACGGGCTGCGCCGCCGATCCGAGACGGCGAATCGCCACCGCCCGCGATCGCAGCAGCAATCTAGCACTCCCGATTCGGGGGAGGCTCGGCTGCCGCGCAGCAGCGTTCACGCGAAGCCGCGCAGCAGCGCAGCCGCGCAGCCGCGTTCCCGCGTGGACCCTGGGCGCCCGCGGCCGAGCGCGCGTGCGGGGTCGAATAGAATGGTGCGGTGACCAGCACCTCCGACGTTCAGCCCACCCCCGCCGCCGCAACCCTGCAGCTCGTGCGCGGACTCTTCCACCTCGTCGCCGTCGCATCGGTGACCGTGTGGGGCTTCGTCGCCTGGCCGCTGCCGCTGCCGGGTCTACTCACCGGCTTTGGGTTCCTCGCGCTCTCGGTGCTGCTGTGGGCGCTGTTCCTCTCGCCGCGCCCCGTGCTGCGCACCGACCGCTTCGCGCAGGCCCTCTTCGAGCTGCTGCTGCTCGCGGCCGCCGTCGCGGCGCTGCTCGCGCTGGGCGTCTTCTGGGTCGCACCGGCGATCTACGGCGTGGCCGGCGCGGTGGTGGGCTACCTCGCCTCGAACCGCCGCGGCTAGACGCGGCGCCCTCGCGCGACAACCTTGGCAGCGGCAGGGGCTATGCGATAGGTTACGAACTGGCTGCAGCCGCACAGCAGCCCGCTCTATCGATGCTGTTGGGAGTCGCCGAACGTGGCAGATCATGGTCCGCACCAGGAGGGTGCCGCTGCCGCTTCAGACGAGCAGCGCTCGCTGGGGATCCGACTGCGCAAACTGCGAAAGAGCAAGCAGCGGTCGCTCAAGAGCATCGCCGCGGATGCCCAGGTCTCCGAGAGTTTCCTCTCCCAGGTCGAACGCGGTCTCACGAGCCCGTCGATCGCGTCGCTCCGCCGCATCTGCCTGGCGCTCGGAGAGAACATGGGGGCGCTCTTCGCAGAGGAGTTCGATTCGAGCGAAGCCGACGACCGGCTCGTGCGAGTCGCAGACCGTCGCAGGATATTCAGACCCGACGGCAGCGCCGACTACCTCCTCACGCCGCCGCTCGCCCGACATCTGGAGATCCACCACAACGTCGTCGCGCCGGGTCGGACCTCGGGCCCCGAGCCCTACACCCACGAGGGCGAAGAGGAGTGCGTCCACGTGCTGGAGGGCTCGCTCCAGTTTCAGTGGAACGGCACGACCTACGACCTGCACTCGGGCGACGCGATCCTCATCGATCCGAAGGTCGGGCACTCCTTCGCCAACATCACCGACCGCAGCGCCGTAGTGATGTGGATCATCTCCCCCGCCCGAAGCGACATCTGATCCATCACCGGCGCATGGTGCCGGTGACATCGACCTCGATGAGTGTCGGTTCGTTCTTCGCGAGCGCCCACTCGAGCGCCTCGCGGAAGCCGATCTCGTTCATGCCGTCGGCGACGACGGATCGTGCTTCGATGCGGAACCCGCGGGCGAGCGACACGAAATCAGGAGCGGTGAAACTGACCCCCACGGGCGCGATGCCAGCACTGTCCATGCCGTCACGGATCTCCTGGTATCCGCCATTCGTGAACACGATGGTGACGACGGGCAGGCCGAGCTCCGCAGCGGTCGCGAGTTCCTGCACGCTGAAGAGCATCCCGCCCTCACCGGTGATCGCCACGACCCGATCCACCTCTCCGGTGAGAACGGCCCCGATCGCCGCGGGGATCGCGTACCCGAGCGTGCCGTAGCCCGCGGGGTAGAGGAAGCGGTTGGGCCTCTGAGCCTTCCAATAAGTCGCCGTACCGAAGTAGGTCACCTGCGACGAGTCGCCCGCGATCGCGACGTCGAGGGGATCGGTGAGGTCCTGCACATGCTCGTGAAATCTTCGGTAGCCATCCCCATAGGCGGCGAGGTCGGCGGCGACAGCCTCCAGGTCCGCGGCATCCCACGCATTCGAAGCGGATCCCGCACCCCGCCGTTCCGCTACCGCAGCGGCAAGTCTCGGCATGACGAGTTCCGAGCGTCCGAGCAGCGGAAACGGGGCCCGGGCGTTCGCGTGCATCATCTGCGCGTCGACATCCACCCGGATCATCGTCTCGCCCAGCGCGGGGCAGGGCCCCCAGAACTCGGAGCTCCCGAGATCGGACCCGACGACGAGCACCGCGTCGGATCGCTCGAGCATCTGCTTCGCCGCGTTCACGCGAAGCGACACCCCGAGCGACAGCGGGTGCGTCTCGTCGAGCACCCCCTTCGCGTTCGCGGTCGTCACCACGGGCGCCCCCAGCGCTTCCGCGATCTGGCGCACCGAGCCCGCTGCTTCAGGATTGGCGCCGCCTCGCCCCGCGACGATCACGGGGCGTTCGGCTTCGACGAGCCGCTGCGCTGCTCGATTGATCTCCGCCTGGGCGGGCCAGCCGCTCCCCGTGTCGAACGCCGGAAGCTCGCCGGAGATCAGTTCCTCCTCCGCGGTGAAACGATCGAAGGGCACCTCGAGGTAGGCCGGCAGGGGGCGCTCTGTCTGCCAGGATCGCGCGACTTCGTCGATGAACGAGACGGCTGCGGCTCCACTCTGCGCCCGGCGGCTGCGCACGAGCCGGCTCATGAGCCCCAGCTGCGACGGCAGATCGTGCAGCCAGCCCGCTCTTCCGTCCGCGCCGCCCTCCGGGATCCCGGGGGCGATCGCCAGCACCGGCACCGACGCTGCGAGCGACGTGGCGAGGGCGGTGATGAGGTTCGTGATTCCGGGTCCCGTCGTCGTGACCACCACAGCGGGTCTGCTGCTGACCCGGGAGTAGGCGTCGGCCGCGTAACCGAGCCCCTGCTCGTGATGGGCGGATATCACCTCGATGCCGGCCGTGCCGAGCGAGCGGAAGAGCTCGAGGTTGTGCGTACCGGGGATGCCGAACACGTGTTCCACGCCGTACTGCGTGAGCCGGCGGGCGATCGCATCGGCAAGGGTGACGGTGTCGACCGGGGATTCGCTACGGAGCATCGAGTATCGTCCTCACTGGGCCGGAATCGGTGTCGGGGTGCCGACGGCGAACGAGCCGTGCAGCACGTCGCCACCGACCACGGTGGCAAGGGTCGCGACCTGGTCGAACTTCTCGGGGTCGATCGCGAACGGATCTCGATCGATGATCGCCAGGTCGGCGAGGAGCCCCGGTGCGATGCGGCCCTTCCGCGTCTCCTGCTTGGTCGCGTAGGCGGCGTCGACCGTGAATGCGCGCAGCGCCGTCTCCACGTCCACGGTCTCTGCGGGATTGACCTCGACCCCGTTCTTGTTCTGCAGCTGCAGCATGCACCGCATGGTGAACCACGGATTCGTGGTGAACGGCTGAGCTCCGGCGGTATCGGAATTGCCCGGGATGCGACCCTGAATCCGCTCGAGCGTCCGCAGCGCGTACTTCGCGGCCCCGGACGGCTGTCGTCGGGCCGGATCGTCGGGCTCGGCGAATACGAATCCCGGGTTCGGCACTGCGAGTCCCCCCGCCGCGACAAGACGCTCGAGGTTGACGGTGCCGAAGCTCTCGTTGAAGAAGTGCTCGATGCGCAGACGATGGTCGAGATCCGGGAACACCTGGTGCACTCGCTCCACCGCGGATACCGCGATCTCCTGCGCGAGGTCGCCTATCGCGTGCGTGCACACCTGCATGCCGGCCCGCACCGCGGTGACGAGCTCGTCGACGAGAGTCGGGTAGAGCCGCGTGAGCAGCCCCCACCCGTCGGCCGGCCCGGAGAGATCGTCGGTGCGGAAGGCGCCGTCACGGCCGCCGTCCATGAAGATCTTGATGCCCTGCACCCAGTAGCGGTCGTCGCCCAGCTGCCCGCCGAGCACCTGCATCACGCGCTGCGAGGTCTCGACGAGCGGCTGGTGACCCGGCTTCGCGGTGAGCAGCACGCCGAGGCGCGGGATCTCGCGCTCATTCGCAAGCTCCTGCATGGCGCGCAAACCGTCCGCGGTGCAGCCGATCTCGTGCACTGTGGTGACGCCGTTCTTCAAGAACAGCTCACGCAGCGACTCGCGGATCGCCGGGGCGAGGCGATCTCGCGAGTACGCGGGGATCGCGAGCAGATCCCACGCCTCCTCGAGCACACCGTTGAGGCGCCCCTCGGCATCGCGTTGAATGCGCACGCCCGGCCCGACGGCGGTGCCCGCATCGATTCCGCTCGCGTCGAGCGCGGCCTGATTGACCACATACTTGTGCATCGTCCATCGCACCGCGGCCGGGCGATCCGGGAACGCGGCGTCCAACTGCTCCTTGCTCGGCAGGTTCTGGCCGAAGGTGCCCTGGCCGATCACCCAGTCCTCGGCGGAGAGGCCCGCCGAGCGTTCCACGAGGCGTGCCACGATCGCGGCGGGAGCGGTGAGGTCCCGCACGTCGATCCAGAAGTGCCGTGAGAGCGCGATCATCTCGACGTGCGTGTGCGCGTCGATGAAGCCGGGGAGCACCGAGGCTCCCCCGAGATCGTGTTCGGGCGCATCCGCCGCAGCCGCACGCACCTCGGCGAGGCTGCCCACCGCGAGGATCTCCCCGGCTGAGACGGCGATCGCCTCGGCACGGGGACGCTCCTCGTCCATGGTGATGACGCGGCAGTTCCGCAGGATGTACGCATCGGTGCCGGCGGTCATGGCCGCGGATCCCCGATGGCGTGGTTGCCGAGTTCGCGCGGCTCGACGCGGCCGCCGCGCCAGTAGAACTCCCACGGCTTGCTGAGCGTCTTCGAGTGGGAGATCGCCGAGAAGAGCTTCGAGCGGAGCGGCGTGAGGGGTCGCGGCCACTTGTAGTTGAGGATGTCATAGGCGGTGGTCAGCCCCTGCACCATGTTGATGCGCGGGCGCGTCGACATCTCCCAGTCGTGCAGCGCGTCGCGCACATCGTCTTCGGCGGCCAGGCACTCTGCCAGCTCCCATGCGGCGCAGATCGCCACGCCGGCGCCTTGACCGAAGTTCGGCGGTTGCGCGTGCGCCGCGTCGCCGATGATGGCGACGTTGCCTTTCACCCACCTGTCGCAGTAGACGACCTCGTGGCGGTGATGGACCGACATCTCGGGGGTGACCGCGTCGAAGTACTGGGCGAGGTGCGGGAAGTGCCGCTTCCAGTACGCCTTGTCCAGGGGTACGCGGGTGGCGCGGCGATCCTTCTCGGGACCGATGATGAACATGTAGGTGTACTCGTCGGAACAGGGGGCGATGCCCACCCGCAGCTGGCCCGACCAGTGCTCGGTGCTGTAGGCGCCCTCGTTGGGGTGCTTGGGAACGAGCACGCGAGTGGCGCCGTCACCGAGACCCACCTTGAGGCGTGCGAGCTGCAGCGAGTCGCGCACGCGCGAGTGGAGGCCGTCGGCGCCGATCACGAGGTCGGCCTCGACGCGTTCGCCGTCGGCGAAGAGCAGCGCACCCTTGGGATCCGCTCCCACCACGCGGCGCCCGGTATGCACCTTGGCGCCCAGCTCGAGGGCCTTATCGCGCAGCGCGTTGTGCAGTTCGGAGCGGAGCGCGACGACGAGGCGCTCGCCGCTCACGTCGCGGCTGGTGACGATCGCCCGATCCTGATCGACGATGCGGGCGGCGTCGATGCGCACGCCTACCTGCTGGATGCGCTCGCTGAGCTCGAGCTCGTCGAGCACGTCGAATATGTTCTCCTTGATGTAGATGCCCGCACCGATCTCGCGCAGGTTGTCTCCCTGCTCGTAGACATCGACGTCGAAGCCGAACTTCGCGAACGAGGCGGCGGCTGCAAGCCCTGCGATGCCGCCGCCCGCGACGGCGATGTGTTTCGTCATTGTCTTCTCTCTCCTCTGAATGGTCTTCTGAACCCCGGCGAATCCGGGGTGTCGTGGTGGCTCGAACCGGGAAACCGGTCTCCTCAGTCGGCCATGACGGTGATGTCGGCCACCGCCAGGTGCACAGGCACCGTCTCACCGAGACTCACGCTGCTGCCGCTCCCCAGCGCGCGCCGCACGACGACTCCTCCGGTACCGGGAATCGCCAACTCGAGTTGCTCGTTCTCGCCGAGCAGGTTGACCTCCTCGACCGTGCCCTGCAACTGGAAACCGGGGGTGCCCTTCGGAAGCTCCCCGATCCTCGTCAATGCCGGACGCGCGGCCAGCTTCACCTCTCCGCTCAGGGCCGACTCCACCTGCGCGGCCTGCGAGAAGGCCCGGAGCACGCCGCCCGAGAGTTCGCCCTCGAAGATGTTCGAGTCCGAGAAGAACTTGGCGACGAAGGAGTTGGGCGGATTCCTGAACAGCTGCATCGGGGTGTCGAGGCCGGCGAAGTTCCCCTGGCTCATGATCGCGACCCGGTCGGAGAGCACGAGCGCCTCCTCCTGATCGTGGGTCACGTAGATCACAGTCGTGCCGATCTGGCGGTGCACGCGCTTGATCTCGGTTTCCATCTGCAGCCGCAGACTGCGGTCGAGCGCGCCGAGCGGCTCGTCCATGAGCAGGATCTCGGGTTCGTACGCGAGCGCTCTGGCAAGGGCGACGCGCTGCTGCTGCCCGCCCGAGAGCTGCGCAGGCTTGCGATCGCGCAGATGCTCGAGGCCCACGATCTCGAGCATCTCGGCCACACGGCGATCACGCTTGGGGCCGCGCACCTTGCGCACGTTCAATCCGTAAGCGACGTTGTCGGCGACGGTCATGTGCGGGAAGAGCGCGTAGTTCTGGAACACCATGCCGAGCTGGCGCTCCGATGGCGTGAGGCTCCGCAGATCGGTGTCTCCGATGCGCATCTCGCCGCTCGTCACGTTCTCGAAACCGGCGATGATCCGCAGCAGCGTTGTCTTGCCCGAGCCGGAAGGGCCGAGCAGGGTGAGGAACTCACCGTCGCTGACGTCGAGGTCCAGTGCTTTCAGCACCTCGGTATCACCGAAGTTCTTGACCAGCCTGCGGATGTGCAGCTTCACGTCCACCGCCTGGTCAGCGATCGTTCCGCGCGCAGCAGTCATTTCTTTCCCTTTCGAAGCGTGGTGGCGAGCAGCATCAGCGCGGTCGTCACGAACATGAGCAGAGTGGCGATCGCGGTGATCGCGGGGTCGACGGCGTACTGCACCGAATCGAAGATGTACTTGGGCAGCGTCACGAGCCCGACTCCGCCGAGGAAGGTGATGAGCACCGCTTCATCGAAGCTGGTGATGAACCCCATCAGGAAGCCGGCGAGCAGCGAGGGCATCAGCAACCGGAGCGTGATCGTGAGCCAGGCCTTGAGCCGGGAGGCGCCCATCGTCATCGCGGCGAGCTCGAGATCCGGTGCGATCTGTTCGAGTGACGTCGAGAGCACGATCACCACGAGCGGCAGCGCATATACCGAGTGGGCGAGGATCACGCCGACCTTCTCTCCGAGCAGCCCGAGCTGCGCGAACACGCCGTACAGGCCGACGGCGTAGGCGGCGACCGGAATCACGAGGGGCGCGATCGCGGAGCCCTCGAACAGGCCCTTGCCCGGGAGCGTACTGCGCTTGAGTGCGAAGACGAGCGGTAGCGCGACGAGCAGTGCGAGCGCACCGGCCCAGAGGCCGATCTCGATCGAGAGCATCGTCGGCCGGCCCCAGGTGCCTGAGGTGAAGACCTCGACGTACCGTTCGAACCCCCACCGCTTCGGCGGGAACGAGATCCTCGCGTCGTTGGCGAACGACATCACGACGATCGCGAGCGCCGGGGCGAGCAGGAACACCAGGCCGATGAGCGCGACGACCCTGCCGAGCCACCTGCTGATCTGGTCGATGACGCGCGGAGCGCGACGCAGGCTGTGACGTGTGGTTGCAGCGCTCATCCTCCGAGTCCTCCCTTCAGCGCTCGGGCGCCGACCGCGCGCAGCGTCACGAGCAGCACGACGAGCGCGGTCACGAGCAGCACGACGGACGACGCGGCGGCTCGCGGGTAGTTGAAGAAGCTGAAGATGTCGTCGCCGATCACCGAGGCCATGAACGGCACCTGCGCGCCGCCCAGCAGCACCGGGGTGATGTAGAAGCCGATGCTGATCGCGAACACGATGGCTGCGGCGGCGGCGAGACCCGGCATCACATTGGGCAGCCAGATCTTCAGCATCGCGCCGGTGCGCGAAGAACCGAGGATCCTCGATGAATTGAGGAGCTCCCGATTGAAGCCGGAGATCGTGGGATACATCGCGAGCACCGCGTAGGGCAGCATCGTGTAGGTCATGCCGAGCACCACGGCGAAAGGCGTGTAGAGCAGCGACAGCGGTTGATCTATCACGCCGATCGAGATCAGGAGCGAGTTGATCACGCCGTTCTTGGCCAGCAGTACCGCCCAGGCGTAGGTCTTGACGATCACCCCCATCCAGAACGGCAGCAGAATCGCAGCCCACACGAGGCCCTTCACCCACGCGCGCTGCGGAGTGGCGAGGATCCAGGCGAGCGTACCGCCGATCACCAGGCATAGCGCCGTCACGATGACCGACATCACCAGGGTGTTGACCATCGAGTTGCGGATCGCACCGGAGAGGAACACCGCGGCGAAGTTGGAGAATCCCCCCTCGCCCTGGGTGAAGGCGTCGACGGTCAGTTTCACCAGGGGGTACACCACGAAGAGGAGAACGAGGATGACGAGCGGAATCACCATCAGGATCGCCGTCGGTCTCGGCAGGCTCGCCGACCACGGTCTCCTCTTCCGACCTCCGCTCACGGTGGCCAGAAGCTGAGTGCTGCTGGGGTTGGACATACTCGTTCTCCTCTCCTTCGCGCGCCCGGATCAGCCGCGGAGGAACTCCTGCCAGCGGTCGTTCACTTCCTGGTAGTTCTCGACGTACCAGTTGAAGTTCATGCCGCCCAGCAACTCGCGGTTGGCCGGGAAGTCGGCGAGCGTCTCGGCGACCTCGGGCTCGATGTAGTCGAACGAATCGGGGTTCGGCACCGAGTAGCCGAGCGCCTGCCCCCAATTCGCAGCGGCCTCGGGGTGCGTTGCGATCCACTCGACGAACTCCCACGCGGCCTCCGAGTCCTCAGAGCCCTCGACGACGTTCCAGAAGCCGGGGTTGTAGAGCCCGCCCTCCCAGTTGATCTCGAGGTTCTCCATGTCCTCCGCCACGGCGTACGAGCGACCGCTGTAGCCGAAGCCCATGTCGACCTCGTTGGTCGAGAGCACCTGCATGAACTGGTCGCCGCTGTTCCACCAGGTGCCGCCGGCGGCTTTGAATTCCTCCAGCTTCGCGAACGCGCGCTCCATATCGATCTCGTGAGTGGCGAGATCGGCCACATCCACGCCGGAGGCGACCTCAGCGAGGCTCAGATTCACCAGCGGCGAGGTTGAGATGCTGGTGCGGGATCCCGGGAACTGCTCGGTATCGAACATCTCCGTGGTGTTCTGCGGGCAGACCTGCGCGGCAGCCGCGTTGCAGGCGGTGATGTATCCGAGGATCGACCAGGTGATGCCGAAGTCGGTGACGGCGTCCTCCGGCAGCACCTCGGAGATGCGTTCCCTCACGTCGTCCGGCATCTTCTCGATGAGACCCTTGTCGTACGCGATGTACGCGTCGGGCGCCGAAGTCGAGTCGAGCAGATCCCACTCGATGTTGTTCGCCTGCTGCTGCGCTTCCAGGCTGGCGACGTACTTGCCCGGAGCATCGACGATCTGCACATCGTAGCCGGTCTCCTCCACGAACGGGTCCACGAGGAACTCCTGCGTGGCAGAGGTGAAGGGGTCGCCCCAGCTCGCGATGACGAGTGACGGATTCTCTCCGTTATCGGCTCCGCCGTCGGAGGTTCCGCCCCCGCTGGAGCAGGACACGAGACCGAGGGATGCGGCCAGGCCGAGTGCGACCACTCCGCCGAGCCCCAGCCGACGTTGAATCTTCTTTGATTTCATTACGCTTCACGCCTTTCTTGATCTTTTTGCTACGGGAGGGGTGAAAGTTCTTGCCGACGAGTTCCGTCGTCGGTGTCGAGCGATGCGGGCCCGTGCGCCCCCGGAGGGCTCACGACCCAGAGCACCCGAGCGCTCTCCCCGCCCGCGTTGACCACGCGGTGCGGAGTCTCCGAGTGGAACGAGAGCGAGTCCCCGGAGTCGAGGAGGTGACGGTCCTCGCCCAGTTCGACGCCGACGCAGCCGCTGAGCACCACGATCATCTCTTCGTGGTGCCCGTGCGCGTACTGCCCGTGACCGGTGGAGCCGCCGGCCTCGAACACGACCTCGAGCATTTCGAAACGGCTGAGGCCGCGCGAGCCGACGATGGATTTGATCGCCCGGTCGCCGAAGGGGAGGAGCGGTCGTTCGGCCGCGCGCACGACCGCGGAGTAGCCGTCGTTGCCGACGGCGCCGAAGACATCGTGGATGTTCATGCCGAGCGCGTCGGTGATGAGCCGGAGCGAACTGATGCTGGCCTGGGTGCGACCGCGCTCGAACTGGCTGAGGAAGCTCTGCGAGAGACCGGTGGCGGCGGACATCTGCTGCAACGTCATCGCGGCGCCGCGACGCATGCGCCGGAGCACCGGCCCGATGTCTTCATTGCTCACGTGCATTGCCTCACTGCAGAAACTCGATCTCACGAACACCACGAGACTACATGACTGGTTAAGTTTTATACAGTGACGATTCAGTTATATCTCAAGAAAGATGGCGCATCCGCGAAATCATACGGATCACACGGCAGCCCTCACACAGAATCGCCGGGCGCATTGCAGATATACTGAATAATTATTCAGTCTCACTATCGCGCCGGTCCTCCCTCGCACAAGCGGCGGCGACCGGACCGCAGCGCACCCGACTCGCCGCGCTCCCGCTCCAGGCGGGGACAGCCGGATCGGGAGGTCGAGACGGCTCCGTCGGGCGGAGAACCTGTCGACTCCGATCCGGCGGGACCCGCGATCCCGGATCTTGCGTTGCGGGGCGAGAGCATCCGCGAGATCCAGCGCCTGCTCGGTCAGCCGCGATCCCGATGCCGCCGATGGCGCGGTGACCGGCGCGGCCGAGGAATACCGCCCGATCGTTCTCGGTTGAGAGGCGCATGCCCCACACCACGCCCGCGCCGCGCTCCGCTCCGACCCCGCTGCGGGCGGTCGCCGGAGCCGACGCGCACCAGCTCATCCTCGGCCTCGACACCTTCGGCGATGTCACCCGCACCGCCGACGGCGCGCCCGTGCACCACGCGCAGGTGATCCGCGACGTGGTCGAGCAGGCCGCGCTCGCCGAACGCTCCGGGGTCGACGCGATCACCCTCGGCGAGCATCACCGGGACGACTTCGCGCTGAGCAGCCCCGAGATCGCGCTCGCCGCCATCGCCGGCCGCACCGAGCGCATCCTGCTCGGCACCGGGGTGACGGTGCTGTCGAGCGACGACCCGGTGCGGGTGTACGAGCGGTTCGCGACGCTCGACGCCGTGAGCAGCGGCCGGGCCGAGGTGATCCTGGGCCGCGGCTCCTTCACGGAGTCGTTCCCGCTCTTCGGCTTCCGACTCGAGGACCACGACGCGCTCTTCAGCGAGAAGCTCGACCTCTTCTCCCGGCTGCGCGGCGAGGGCGCGGTGACCTGGTCGGGCAGCCACCGCAGCCGGCTCGTGGAGCAGGAGGTCTTCCCGAAGACCGAGCAGCCCGACGGGGTGCGCGCGTGGATCGGCGTCGGCGGAAGCCCGCACTCCGTGCTGCGCACGGTGCAGGTGGGCATCCCCATGATGCTCGCGATCATCGGCGGGGATCCCTCGCGCTTCCTGCCGTTCGCGAATCTCTACCGGCAGGCCCAGGACGAGCTGGGCCGGGATGCGATGCCGCTCGGCGTGCACTCCCCCGGCCACATCGCCGAGACCGATGCCGAGGCCCGCGATCAGCTGTGGCCGCACTTCGAGGCGAATCGCAACCGCATCGGCGCCGAGCGGGGCTGGCCGCGCACGACGCGGGCGGAATTCGAGCGCGAGGCCGATGAGGGGTCGCTGTACGTCGGTTCGCCCGAGACCGTGGCGCAGCGCATCGCGCGCACGGTGCGACTGCTCGCCGCCGACCGATTCGACCTCAAGTACGCCAACGGCACCATGCCGCACGAGCTGCTGTGCGCGAGCATCGAACTCTACGGGCGCAAGGTGATCCCGCGGGTGCGGCAGCTGCTCGCGGACTGAGCCGCGGGGCGTGATCTGCTCGCGGACCGCGGTGCAGGGTCTGCTCGCGGACCGCGGTGCAGGGTCTGCTCTCGGGCCGCGGGGCGGGACCGTCGCGGCGCCGCCCCGATCTCTCGCGCGACCCGGCGCCCGCCCCGCCCCACCCAGCCACGCACACGCACCGATCGACGTTCGAGCACCCCGTTTCGCGAGAAACAGGTGCTCGAACGTCGATCGGTGCCGAACCGCGGACGGCCCGCGCTCAGCGTCTACGCGACAAGCGTGCGCCACGCCCCGGTCTCGGCATCGGTGGGCATGCCGTCGAGGATGCGGATCGTGCGCGCGTCGGGGTCGGTGATGATCGTGGCGAGCGTCGCCCACCGCTCGCCGTACGTCTTCGACATGTCGGCGCGGCAGGTGAGGGGCGGCTCCCCCTCGCCGCTCAGCAGCACCCGCACCAGCTCGTCGGCAGCGGCCGGCGCGCCCTCGGCGAGCCGCTCGCGCACGAGCGCGAGCCGCTCCGAGGAGTCGGGCTCGTAGATCTCCGACTTCTGCTCGGCGAGCGGCGTGCCGTGCTGGAAGTGGTTGGTGCGCTGCACGGATCCGTCCACCTCCTCGATGGGGAAGACTCCGGCGGGGCTCATCTCGACCGAGACGGCGCGCTGCGCGTCGAGCATGGTGAACGCCGACGACGACGCGACGGGCGCCTCTCGGATCAGCTCGATCGCCTCGTCGACGGAGCGGCACTCCGAGAGCACCACGCTCGAGAGCAGATGCATGGGCACCCCGTCTGGGCCGTCGCCGCGATGGCCGAGGATGTTGAAGTGCAGGGCGAGGCCGGCCTCGTTGACGCCGATCTTCGAGAGGATGCCCTGCTCGGTGAGCCCGGCGTAGCGCAGCCCGGGGCCGGTGACGGTGTGCGTGTGCCAGAAGGGGTCGAGCTCGATGTGCCAGTCCCAGGTCTGCACACCGACGCGGTGCCCCCCGATCTGCGCGGTGAGCGTCGAGCACTCGCTCGAGCCGCGGCCGCCGAGGGCGATGATCTCGGTGCGGGCGTTGAGCGCGACCACCTGCGCGAGCTCGATCCCGGCGCCCTCGGCGACGCCGGCGAGCTGCTCGACCAGCTGCGGGCGCCAGCCTTCGAGCGCCGCGATGACGCGCTCGACGCCCTCCCGCTCGTGCGCCTCGCTCACGCCGAGCACCCGGAACAGCTCGGCGTACTTCGCGTAGGCGGCCGGCAGCGTGGCCCGCAGCGCGGTGCCGCGGCTGAGCCCCAGCTCGCGCGGGGTGGCGCCCGAGACGTCGAGGTGGAGGCGTTCGGGTGTGGTCGTCATGGGGGTTCCTTCTGAGTGGGTGCGGAGTCGGGTGCTGCGGGTGCCGGCGAACCGGGATCGGGGCGTTCGAGCGCCCGGGGCCGGCGGCGGGGCCGGTCACCGTGCCGGCGGCGAGACCGGGTGCGGCCCCGCCGCCGCGGGGGGGGCGCTCAGCCCTCGCCGGCGAGCAGCGCCTCGCGCAGGCCGCGCCGGGGGCGCCAGCCCGGCCGGGGCGCCGAGGCGATGAGGAGACGCGTGTACGGCTGCTCGGGCGCGTCGAGCACGGCGCTCACGGTGCCGCGCTCGATGATGCGGCCCTTCCGCATCACCACCACGTCGTCGGCGATGTCGCGCACCACCGAGAGGTCGTGGGTGATGAAGAGGTACGAGAGGCCGTGCTCGGCGCGCAGCCTCTTGAGCAGGTCGAGCACCTGGGCCTGCACCGACACGTCGAGGGCCGAGACGGCCTCGTCGAGCACGATGATCTGGGGCTCGGCCGCGAGGGCGCGGGCGATGGCGACGCGCTGCTTCTGGCCGCCGGAGAGCGCGGCCGGTTTCGCGTCGGCGTGCCGCTCGGTGAGCCCGACCTCGGTGAAGAGTTCGAGCACGCGCGCCCGGCGCCCGGCCTTGTCGAGGTCGGGGCGGTGCGCGCGCAGCATCTCGTCGATCGTGGCCGACACTGGCAGGGATCGGTTGAGCGAGCCCTGCGGATCCTGGAACACCATCTGCACGAGCTTCGCCCGCTCGCGCAGCGCCCGCCGCGCCGTGGTCGGCTTCACGTCGGTACCGGCGATGCGCACGGTGCCCGAGTCGGCCGACTCGAGCCCGACGATGACGCGTGCGAGCGTCGACTTGCCAGACCCCGACTCCCCGACGACCGCGAGGCAGGTGCCCGCGCGCAGCTCGCAGGAGACGTCGTCGAGCGCGGCGACGCTGGCCCTGCGGCCGAGATGGAACGTGCGCTTGAGGTGCTCGACCTCGATGATCGGCTGCTCGCTCATGCGCCTGCCTCCTCGTCGTTCGCGTCCCCGGAGCCCGGGCGGCCCGCAGCGCCCGCGGCGTGCGCGCCCTCCTCCTGCGCGGGGTGCCCCGCGGGGTAGAGCATGGGCCGGGCGGCCATGAGCGCCCGGGTGTACTCGGTCTCGGGGTGATCCCGGATCTGCTCGGGTGTGCCGATCTCGAGGATCTCGCCGTCCTTCATCACGGCCAGCCGATCGCACACCGCGGCGGCGAGGTCGAGGTCGTGGGTGACGAAGATCATCGAGAGGCCGTGCTCGCGCCGCATCTCGTCGAGGATCGCGACGACCTCGGCCTGGGTGGTGACGTCGAGCGCGGTGGTCGGCTCGTCGGCGAGCAGCAGCTTCGGGCTGCCCGAGATCGCGCCCGCGATCACCACGCGCTGCAGCATGCCGCCGGAGAGCTGGTGCGGGTAGGAGCGCAGCACGCGTTCGGTGTCGGTGATGCCGACCTGGTGCAGCAGTTCCGCGGCCTTCGCCTCGGCGTCGGCCCGGCTCATGGTGCGGGCGTCGCTCATGCCCTCGACGAGGAAGCGGCTGACCGGCAGCACGGGGTTGAGCGCGCCGTGCGGGTTCTGGGCGATGAGCGCGAGATCGTTCGCGCGGATCCGCCGCAGCTGCTCGCCGCTCGAGGCGAGCAGATCGGTGCCGTCGAGCTCGATCCGGCCGTCGACGCGCGCGCCGGAGGGTTCGATGCCGAGGATGCACTTCAGCGTCATCGACTTGCCCGATCCCGACTCGCCGACGAGGCCGAGGGCCTCGCCCTGCGCGAGCGCGAACGAGTTGCCGTGCAGGATCTCGGTCTCGGCCCCGGTCTCGGGGTCGGACACCGTGAGCACGAGGTTCTCGATGTTCAGCATCAGCGGGTCCTCCCTGCCGCCCGGCGACCGCCGAGCTGTTCGCCGACGTAGCCGAATGCGGCCACGGTGATCACGATGGCGAGACCCGCGAAGATGCTCTGCTCCCAGTAGCCCTGCTGCAGCGATGCCTGGCCGTTCGAGACCATGAGTCCCCAGTCGGCCGTCGGCGGCTGCACGCCGAGCCCGAGGAACGACAGCGCCGCCAGCTCGATCATCGCGTAGCCGAAGTTGATCGTCATACCGGTGAGGATCTGGGTGCGCACGTTCGGCAGGATGTGCCGCGCCGTGATGATGAAGCCCGAGATGCCCTGCAGCTGCGCGGAGGAGACGTAGGGCAGGTTGCGCTCCCGCAGGGCGACCGAGCGGATGACGCGCGCCGAGTAGGGCGTGAAGCCGATCGCCAGCGCGATCGAGGCGGTGAGCAGCGAGGGGCCGAAGATGGCGACCGCGAGGATCGCGAGCAGCATGTTGGGGAACGCGAAGAGGATGTCGAGGATCCGGCTGATGAACGCGTCGACCCGGCCGCCGAACCAGACGGCGGTGAGCGCGAGCACCGTGGCCAGCACGGCGGTGATCACGATCACGAGCAGCGGCCCGATGAGGCTCGTGCGGGCGCCCCAGATGATGCGCGAGAGGATGTCGCGCCCCGACTGGTCGGTGCCCATGAGGTGCGCGAGGCTCCAGGCCTCGTGGCGCGCGGTGACGCTGCCCTCGTACGGGTCGTAGGGGGCGATGACGGGTGCGAGCGCCGCCATCAGCACGACGACCAGGATCACGCCGAGGCAGACGATGCCGATGGGGCCGAGCCGCTTCGCGACGACGCGCCAGCCCGTGACCGGCACGTCGCCCCGTTGCTTGCGCAGCAGCTGCACCGCGACGGTGTCCTGCGACGTGGTGTTGGTGGACGGTTTGCGCGTGAACTTCTGCTGCGTCATCGTGCCGCTCCCTTGCTCAGCCGGACCCGGGGGTCGATCACCGCGTAGAGCAGGTCGACGATGAGGTTGATGAGGCCGAAGGCCAGCACCATGATGAGCGCGATCGCCTGCACCACCGCGAAGTCCTTCTTCTGCACCGAGTTGACGAGCAGCGAGCCGATGCCGTCGAGGGTGAAGGCGTACTCGATGACGAAGGCGCTCGCGAGCAGGCCCGCGATCTGGGTGCCGAGCACCGTCGAGACGGGCAGCATGGAGTTGCGGATCGTATGTCGCCAGAGTACGAACTGCTTCGGCACGCCCCGGGCGATGGCCATGATGACGTGCTCGGATCCCTGCTCCTCTCGCACGGCGGTGCGCGTGATGCGCGCCACGACGGAGATGCCGGGGAAGGCGAGCGCGAGCGCGGGGAGGGTGAGGTGCCAGAGCCTGTCGGCGAAGCCCTCGCCGGACCCCGACACCGGGAACCAGCCGAGGTTCGAACCGAAGATCGCCATCAGGATGAGCGCGGCGAAGAAGGTGGGAACCGCGAAGCCGAGGTTCGAGCCGAAGACCACGAGCTTCTCGAAGACGCCCGAGCGGGTGGCGGCGAGCACCCCGAGGCCCACTCCGAAGACGATGATGAGGATCGCGGCGAAGGCCGCGAGGAACAGCGTGGTCGGCTGGCGCGACATGACGAGGGTCGACACGTCCTGCTGGGTGAGCAGGGAGCGGCCGAGGTCGCCCTGCACCACCTCGACGAGCCAGTGCCAGTAGCGCAGCAGGAAGGGATCGTCCAGACCGTACTGGGCGCGGATCGTGGCGAGCACCTCGGGGCTCACCGTGCGGCCCTGCACCAGGAACTGCTCCGGGCTGCCCGGAGCGAGGTACATGCCGGCGAACACGATGAAGCTGGACACGACGAGCACCGCGATGAGCGCTCCGATCCGTTTCAGCACGTAGATCATGGACGATCCCTTCCTGCCGGAGTCACCGACTACTCGGCGGAGCCGAGGTCAGCGGCCCACGGGTAGTAGAGGTACACGAACGAGGCGGGGGCGCCGGTGATGCTGTCGTCCATGTACATGCGCACCGCGAGATCGGTGACGGGCACCCACGGCTGCTGATCCATGATCAGCGCCTCGGCCTCGACCGTGAGCTCGGCGCGCTTCTGCGGGTCGCTCTCGGCGAGCGCCGCGTCGAGGGCCGCGTCGACCGCGGGGTCGGAGAACTCGGAGTAGTTCTGGTCGCTGCCGGTCTTGGCCACGCTGATGAGGTGCAGCAGCGGGTCGGGAGCGCTCAGGTAGTTCGTCGTGACGAAGCCGTCGTAGCCCTCGCGGGCGGCGGGGTCCGAGAAGAAGACGCCGAACTGCGCGCTCGGCACGCCGACGGGCTCGAGGGTGATGCCGAGCTCCTTGGCGCCGTTCGCCATCTCGTTGAGGATGTCGGCGTAGAAGCTGCGCTCGCTCGGGTACGCGATCTTGATGGGCTGCGAGAGATCCGCGTCGCTCTTCTCGAGCTCGGCCTTGGCGGCCTCGAGGTCGTAGCCCAGGTCGGGCAGCTCCTCGTCGCGCAGCTCGGCGACGCCGTCGATCGCGTCCCAGGGCGCCTGCGGCACCACCGAGCGCGACGGCGTGCCGGTGCCCTCGAAGACGGTGTCGGCGATGGCCTGGCGATCGGTGGCGCGGGTGATGGCGCGGCGCACGTCGGGATCGCCGAAGATGCCGTTGCCGGTCGAGATGATCGCCATGATCTGCATGCCCTCACCGAAGTAGAGGCTGCCCGAGGTGCTGTTCGAGAGCTCGCTCAGCGCGGGGAGCGGCACGTCGTAGGAGCCCTGGATCTCACCGGCGGCCAGCGCCGTGGAGATCGCGGTGGGGTCGACCACGAAGCCGATCTCGACCTGCTTGGCCTTGGCCTGCTTCTCGGCGTTCCAGTAGCCGTCGTAGCGGTCGAGGGTGATCGACTGCCCCTGCTTCCAGTTGCCGGGGGTGTACTGGAAGGGGCCGGTGCACATCACGCCGGTGTCGGGGTTGCCGTAGTTCTCGCCGGCAGCCTTGCGCTGCTGCTCCTGCACGACCACGCCGAGCACGGTCGAGAACGAGGAGGGCAGCAGCTGGTCGGGGGTGTTCAGCGTGACGGTGACCTCCGAGTCGCCGCTCTTGACGACGTCGGCGATGTTCGCGGTGACGCCGCCGGTCCAGTAGCTGCCCTCGGCGGGATCGTTGTGGCGCTCGAGCGAGTAGACGACGTCCTCGACGGTCATCGGCGTGCCGTCCCAGAAGGTGACGTCGTCGCGGATGCCGATCCTCCAGGTGAGGCCGTCCTCGGTCTCGGCCCCCGTCGCGAGGTTGGGCTCGATCGAGAAGTCGGGCTGCATCTGGAAGAGCGGCTCGCAGAGGTTCGTGACGACCGTGTTCTCGGAGTAGTTGAACGCCTTGGCGGGGTCGAGGCTCGCGAGCTCGCCGTAGGTCGAGTTCCAGGTGACCTTGTCGGCCTCGCTCGTGGCGGCGGGCGTGGTCTGCAGCAGCTCGAGGTCGGCGCCGCCGCTCTCGCCGCCGCCCCGGCTTCCCGACGCGCAGCCCGCGAGGGCCAGACCCGTGATGGCAAGCAGGGCGATCGATGCCCGTGTCTTTGCGAGTTTCACGTTGTTCTCCATTCGAAGTTTCATCTTTGAATCCCCTTGGTCCGGCACAGCGCTGGACGAAGACCCACCGAGGATGCTAGCACCCAAAACGATTTGTGAAAAACGGTTTGGGTGCAACTTTTCGGTAACGGTCCGGGGCCTTCGCGGGGCTTTCGGGGCGGGTGCCGGGCCAGGGCCGGGCTATCCTGACGGAGTGCAGCACAGCGGCAGACCGACGATCAAAGACGTGGCGAGGGCCGCAGGCGTCTCCCCCACCACCGTCTCGCACGCCCTCAACGGCAAGGGCGTCGTGCGCCGCGAGACCGTCGAACGCATCGAGCGCATCGCCGCCGAGATCGGCTACCGCCCGAGCGCCATCGCCCGCGGCCTGCAGAACTCGCGGCTCGGGCTCCTCGCGCTCGTGATCCGCCCCTTCCACAGTCTCGACACGTTCCTGCCCGAGGGCGTCGACTACTTCCTCCGCATCGCGGGCGCTGCATCGCTCAGCGCCATGGAGCGCGGGTACAGCATGATGCTCATCGACGACCCCACCCGCCCGGGGGTGCCGTTCAGCGCACTCGCCGCCGACGCCTACATCGTGACCGAGCCCTTCGAGAACGACCCCGTGCTCACTATGCTCTCCGAGCAGCGCATCCCGTTCGTCACGGTGGGCGCCGACCCCGCGCGACGCGACCTCTTCCCCTCCATCGACGAGGCCGCCGGGCAGCAGGCCATGACCATGATCGACCACCTCTCGCAGGCCGGAGCGCATCGCATCGCCCTCGTCACGGGCACCGACCGCAACGACTGGAACCTCGGCTCGCGGCAGGCCCTCGTCGACTGGTGCGAGGCGCGCGGGCAGCAGCCGCTCGTGCTGGCCCTGCCCGAGGCGGAGGGCGAGCAGGTCGGCGAGCGGGTCATCGACCACTTCTTCTCGGGCGACCCGGCCGAGCGCCCCGACGCCGTCTTCTGCCTCACCGGCCGCCACGCCGCCGGCGTGACCGAGGCGGCGATCCGGCGGGGCATCCGCGTGCCCGAGGACCTGCTCGTCGCCGCCGGCTCCGGGGCCATGCAGAACCGCACCTCGAGTCCCACCGTCACCACCCTCGACCTGCGCCCCGAGGAGACCGCGCAGCTCGCGGTCGAGGTGGCGGTCGCGCTCGCCGAGGGCCGCCCGGTGCAGGAGCCGCTCGCCACCCCGACCGCGCGGCTCGACATCCGCGAGTCGACCACCCGCGCACCCGGCCGCGCGCGATAGCCGCCTGGCCGCGCGCGGTAGCCACCCGGCATCGCTAACGCACCGATCGACGTTCGAGCACCGCGTTCTCCGCCCAACGGGTGCGTAAACGTCGATCGATGCGGAAGCAGCGCCCGCGCGGAAGCAGCACCCGCGCGGAAGCAGCACCCGCGCGGAAGCAGCATCGAACGCGCAGAGGGGGCCGGCGCCGAAGCGCCGACCCCCTCTGCGAATCGCGGAGCGCGGAGGCTCAGGCCAAGCGGGCCTGCAGGTTCTCGTCGATCGCGGCGAGGAACTCCTCGGTGGTGAGGAAGCCCTGATCCGGGCCGACCAGCAGCGCGAGGTCCTTCGTCATCTTGCCCGACTCGACGGTCTTGATGACCACGTCCTCGAGGGTGTTCGCGAAGTCGATCAGATCCTGGTTCCCGTCGAGCTTGCCGCGGTGCGCGAGGCCGCGCGTCCAGGCGAAGATCGAGGCGATCGGGTTGGTCGAGGTGGGCTTGCCCTGCTGGTGCTGGCGGTAGTGCCGGGTCACGGTGCCGTGGGCGGCCTCGGCCTCGACGACCTTGCCGTCGGGCGTCGCGAGCACCGAGGTCATGAGGCCGAGCGAGCCGAAGCCCTGCGCCACGGTGTCCGACTGCACATCGCCGTCGTAGTTCTTGCAGGCCCAGACGTAGCCGCCCTCCCACTTCATGGCCGAGGCGACCATGTCGTCGATGAGGCGGTGCTCGTAGGTGAGGCCCGCGGCCTCGAACTGCTCCTTGAACTCGGTGTCGTAGATGTCCTGGAAGATGTCTTTGAAGCGGCCGTCGTAGGCCTTGAGGATGGTGTTCTTCGTGGAGAGGTACACCGGATAGTTGCGCGAGAGGCCGTAGTTGAGCGAGGCGCGCGCGAAGTCGCGGATCGAGGCGTCGAGGTTGTACTGCACCTGGGCGATGCCGTCGCCCGGCGACTGGAAGACCTCGAACTTCTGCGGCTCGCCGCCGTCCTTCGGGGTGAACTCGACGGTCAGCGTGCCCTCGCCCTGGAAGCGGAAGTCGGTGGCGCGGTACTGGTCGCCGAAGGCGTGGCGGCCGATGATGATCGGCTTGTTCCAGCCGGGCACGAGGCGCGGAATGTTGGAGATGATGATGGGCTCGCGGAAGATGACGCCGCCGAGGATGTTGCGGATCGTGCCGTTCGGGCTGCGCCACATCTTCTTGAGGCCGAACTCCTCGACGCGGGCCTCGTCGGGGGTGATCGTCGCGCACTTGACGCCGACGCCGTGCTTCTGGATGGCGTGGGCGGCGTCGATCGTGACCTGGTCGTCGGTCGCGTCGCGGTTCTCCATGCCGAGGTCGTAGTAGTCGAGCGTGACGTCGAGGTAGGGGTGGATCAGGCAGTCCTTGATGAACTGCCAGATGATGCGCGTCATCTCGTCGCCGTCGAGTTCGACGACCGTACCTTCAACCTTGATCTTCGCCAACGCTTCTCCCACTCTCGTATTCGTATGTATGAAGCCGCCGTCCATCCTACCCGAGAGCGGCTGGGATCTCTCGACATCGAGATAAATCGGGGCTCACCCAGCGCGCAGCACCTCGGCGACGCGCAGATCGGCATCCAGCGCGACGGCGTGCATGCGCCTGCCGACGGCGAGGTCGCCCACGTCGTGCCAGCCCATCGCGCGCGCCGGGTTCGCGGCGGTCAGCCGCACCGCGTCGATCAGCTCGGCGTCGCCCGCGCAGTCGCCGGCCCATCGGCGGAACAGCCCGTCCATGGTGGCGGTGCTGCCCGCGATCGTGTCGGTGCCGGCCACGCGCGCGACGCCCCCCGCGACCTCGACGTCGAGCGCGCCCAGGCGGTAGGCGCCGTCGCCGCAGCCGGCGGCCCCCATCGCGTCGGTCACGAGCAGCGCCCGCCCCTCGCCCGCTCGACCCGCGGCCCATCGGGCGAGCGCCGGGTGCAGGTGGGTGCCGTCGGCGATCAGCTCGATCGCGACCCGCGGATCCTCGAGCAGCGCGAGCACCGGTCCCGGCTCGCGGTGGTGCAGCGGGCGCATCGCGTTGAAGAGGTGCGTGGCGACCGTGGCGCCGGCGTCGATCGCGCGCACGACGCGCTCGTAGTCGGCGTCGGTGTGCCCGATCGCCACCACGACGCCCGCGCGCGCGAACCGCTCGATGGCTTCGAGGGCGCCGGGCAGCTCGGGTGCGATCGTCACCATCGCGATCGCGTTCGGGGTCGCGCTCGATCCGCCGTCCGGGGCCGCCCCGGCCCGTCCGCCTGCCGCGTTCGTCTGCTCTGCGGCCGGGAGCGACCCCGCGCGCAGCAGCGCCTCGATCTCGGCGGGGTCCGGGTGGCGCAGCAGCCCGGGGTCGTGAGCGCCCGCCCGCGCCGGGCTCAGCCACGGCCCCTCCAGGTGGATCCCCCTGATCTCGCCGGCGGCGACGAGCGCCGCGAGCGTCTCGACGCCCGCGAGCAGCCCCGCAGGGGTGTCGGTCACGAGGCTCGCCATGCTGGTCGTCGTGCCGTGGGCGAGGTGCGCGGCGCGCGCCCGGCGCGCGAGCGTCTCCGACCCCTCCGTGTACCCGGCCCGGCCGCCCCCGTGCACGTGCACGTCGACGAAGCCGGGAACGAGCGTCGCCCCGGCCAGCTCGCGGTCGGGCCGCACGGCGGGCCGCCCGCCGCCGACCCCGGTGATCGCGCCGCGCTCGAACGACACCCAGCCCGGCGCGTGCACGGCCGCGGCGGTCACGACGCGGTCGGCCGCCACGGTTCCGGTGTCGGGAAGCGCGATCACGCCGCACCGCCCGGCAGATGCTCCTGCACGTACTCGTAGTAGTCGGAGAGCCGCAGCTGCGACGCGGCGGCGCGGTCGATCACCACGTCCGCGCGCCGGTGCAGCTGCAGAGCGCTCGCGGGGCAGACGCTCGCGAGCGGGCCCTCGACCATCCGCGCCACGGCGTCGGCCTTGCCCTCCCCCTGCGCTACGAGCAGCAGCCGCCGAGCGTCGAGGATCGTGCCGAGCCCCTGCGTCACGCAGTGCACCGGCACCCGGTCGGGCGCGTCGAAGAAGCGGGCGTTGTCGGCGCGGGTCTGCGGCGCGAGCGTCTTGACGCGGGTGCGCGAGGCGAACGACGAGGTGGGTTCGTTGAACCCGATGTGCCCGTTGGCGCCGATGCCGAGCAGCTGGAGGTCGACGCCGCCGGCCTCCTCGATCATCCGCTCGTAGTCAGCGCAGGCTACTTCGAGGTCGGCCGCGGCCCCGTCCGGCACGTGCACGCGCTCGGGGTCGAGGCCGAGCGGTTCGGTCACGGTGCGGCGGATCACGGAGTGGTAGCTCTCGGGGTGGTGCGGGTCGAGGCCGACGTACTCGTCGAGTGCGAAGGCGGCCACGCCCGAGACGTCGAGTTCGCCCGCGCGCACCCGCGCGGCGAGTGCGGCGTAGGTGCCGAGGGGCGAGGATCCGGTGGCGACGCCCAGCACCGCCGGGCGGCCGCGCGCGGCGCTGGATCGGATCGCATCGGCGATCCGATCGGCGGCGCACTCCGCGACGGCGTGCGCGTCGGGAACGATGGTGATCTGCACGGCGGCTCCTGGAGGGCTCGGGAGGGTGGATCTCAGCGGCGAAGCCGACGCTGACCGGGCTCGGACGCGGCGCGCGAGAAAAGGACTAGACCAATCTATGAGGCCTAAGATAGGCGTAGACCAATCGAGGTGTCAAGCAGATGACCAACACGCCGAAGTACTACACGCAGAAGCTGCGCATCCTCGACCTCATCGAGGGAGCGCAGCCCGGTGATCCGCTGCCCGCCGAACGCGAACTCGCCGAGCACTTCCGCACCTCGCGCACCACGATCCGCCAGGCGCTCACCGAGCTCGTCGCCGAGGGCCGCATCGAGCGCACCCAGGGCCGCGGCACCTTCGTCAGCCACCCGCCGCCGATCACCGTGCGTCAGCTCACCTCGTTCAGCGAGGATCTCGGCGAGGCCGGGCTCGACGACGAGGTGCTCGGGATCGCCGCGCAGCCCGCAGACGCCGAGGTCGCGCGGGCCCTCGAGGTGCCCGCGGGAGCCGGGATCACCCGCATCGACCGCCTGCGCCGCCGCGACGGGGTCGCCCTCGCGCGCGAGACCGCGCACCTGCCCGGGGCCTACCCGGGCATCGCCGCGGAGCTCGCCCGGCGCGGATCGCTCTACCGCACGCTGCGGGAGGCCTACGGCGTCGAGCTCGTCTCGGCCGACGACGAGATCGGCACCGAGCTCGCCGGCCCCGCCGAGGCCGGCCTGCTCGGCATCGACGTGGGCCGGCCGCTGCTCGTCGTGCGCCGCACGGCCAGGCGCGCCGACGGCGCGCCGGCCGAGTTCACGCGCTCGGCCTTCCGCGGCGATCGCTTCCGCTTCCGCGCGAGCACCGCGCGCGGTTGACGCCGCGCGACGGCGCCACCGCAGGTCACGGTTCGGTCACGGGCGCCGAATCCGCGGGATCCGGGGTTGCGAATATTTAGTTCGTTAGCTTTACTAACTCACATGACGGTCGCAATGCCGCGCTCCGAGTTCGCTCCCGAGCCGCCTTCCAGCACGCAGGGCGCCCCCGCGTCCCCCCGCCCCGCCCCCGGCGCCTCGACCGGCGGCCACACCTCGGCGGCATTCGGCTCCCGCGCGCTGCGCACCGGCCTCAAGGCCACCCCGGGCGACGCCAAGCAGCACAACCGCACGCTCGTCCTGCAGACCCTCTACGTCTCCGGCCCGCTCAGCCGAGCCGAGATCGCCCGCACGACCGGCCTCACGAAGGTCACGATCTCCGCCATCGTGGCCGAGCTCATGGCCGAGGGGCTGCTGCACGAGCTCGGCCCGCAGGAGTCGCAGCGGCCGGGCAAACCGGCGATCCTCGTCGATCTCGCCCGCGACGCCTTCGTCGTGGTCGCGCTCGACCTGAGCGACCACCGCCTGCTGCGCGGCGCCCTCATGAGCATCGACGGCGACATCGTGCTGCGAGCCGAGATCGAACTCGGCGACGCCACCGGCGACGCGGCGTGCGAACTCGCCGTCGGCCTCGCGACCGACCTGCGCGACCGCGCCGCCGTGCCCGTGCTCGGCCTCGGAGTCGGCACGCCGGGCGTCGTCGACGACGCCGGCACGGTGCGCACGGCGCCGAATCTCGGGTGGCAGGACTTCCCGCTGCTGCGCATCCTCGAGGAGCGCACGGGGCTGCCCGCGGTCGTCGCCAACGACGCGAACGTCGCGGCCCTCGCCGAGTACAGCTTCGGCGACTCGAGCGACAACTTCATCCTCATCACGATCGGGCACGGCGTCGGCTCGGGCCTCATCATCGGCGGCCAGCCCGTCGCGGGCAGCCGCTTCGCCTCCGGCGAGATCGGGCAGGTCATGGTCGGCACCGACCTCGGGCTCGAGGCCCCCTACTCGCGCGAGCAGGTGCTCGAGCACTGGCTCTCGGTGCCGCCCCTCACCCGCTCGCTCGAGGCCGCCGGCCCCGAGGGCCGCGACCGGGTGCTGCGCGAGGCCGGACAGCGTCTCGGCGTCGCGCTCGCACCCGTGGTGGGCGCGCTCAACCTCGCCGAGATCGTGCTCGCCGGCCCGACCGAGCTGATCGAGGGCACGCTCGCCGACGCGACGCTCGAGATCCTGCGCCGCCGCACCATGCCCGACACCCACGACGGCCTCGTGCTGCGCACGAGCACCCAGGGCGACGACCTCATCCTGCGCGGCGCCACGGCGACCGTGCTGAAGGATCGGCTCGGCGTCAGCTGAGCCGCACGATCCGCATCCCGAACCACAACCCCACATCGATCGCGAGCCGGCAGCAGCCGGACCGCATCCCGCGCACCTCGGGCCCGCAGGCCCGCGGAGCACACCGAAAGGAAAGCACCATGAAGAGAAAGCTCACCGGCCTCACCGCGGCGGCCGTGGCCTCGGTTCTGCTGTTCACCGGCTGCAGCCAGGGCGGCGGGGGCGAGCAGGGCGGCGACGGCAAGTCGATCACGCTGTGGCTCGCGGGCGGCGACACCCCCGACGAGCTGCGCGAGTACCTCAAGGACGAGTTCGCCGAGCGCACCGGGGCGACCCTCAAGATCGAGGAGCAGGGCTGGGGCGACCTCGTGACGAAGCTCACGACCGCGCTGCCCGACGAGAACAACACCCCCGACGTCACCGAGATCGGCAACACGCAGTCGCCCACCTTCACGAACGTGGGCGCCTTCCTCGACCTCAGCGACATGTACGACGAGCTGGGCGGCGGCGACCTGCTGCAGTCGTTCGTCGAGGCGGGCAGCGTCGAGGGCAAGCAGTACGCGCTGCCCTACTACTTCGGCTCGCGCTACATGTTCTACCGCAAGGACGTCTGGGACGCCGCAGGCGTGCAGGTGCCCCAGACCCTCGACGAGTTCAACGCGGCGGTCGCCACCATCACCGAGAAGAACCCGAAGTCGATCGAGAAGTTCTCGGGCTTCTACCTCGGCGGCCAGGACTGGCGCGACGGCATCTCGTGGATCTTCGCCAACGGCGGCGACATCGCAGAGTTCGAGGGCGGCGAGTGGAAGGCGACGCTCGACTCGCCCGAGTCGCTCAAGGGCCTCGAGCAGCTGCAGCAGATCTACCGCGCCGCCTCCAATGCGCCGAACGACGCGAAGGACGCGAACCAGTACCAGTTCCTGAACGACTCCGACCAGGTGAAGGACGAGGACGGCAACGTCACCGATGATCTCTCACTGGCCGCCGCCACGATCATGGCCCCGGGCTGGGCGCACTGGTCGATCGGCGACCTCGTCGAGGGCGAGGACGGCGAGCCCGCCCGCGAGTGGAACGACGACGTGTTCGGCACCTTCGTGCTGCCGGGCAACGACGGCAAGCCGGCACCGGTGTTCGCCGGCGGCTCGAACATCGCGGTCTCGGCGAAGTCGAAGGAGCCCGAACTCGCGAAGGAGCTCATGCGCATCATCTTCTCCGAGGAGTACCAGACGATGCTCGGCGAGAACGGGCTCGGCCCCGCGAACCAGCAGTACACGTCGTCGCTCGGCGACGACCAGTTCGCGGAGGCGCTCATCGAGTCCGCGTCGAACTCGAAGCTCACCCCCGCCGCCCCGGGCTGGGCCGCGATCGAGTCGAAGAACATCATGGAGGAGTTCTTCGCGCAGATCCGCGACGCCGACGACCTCGAGCAGCTGGCCGAGGACACGAACGCCAAGCTCGATCCGCTGCTCAACCAGAAGTGATGCCGAGGGCGTAGGCCCGCGCGTCGCCCTGCGCGGCTCGCGAGTCGCAGGATCCGCCTCCCGACGGCCCGATCCTGCGACTCGCCCCTCGCGGCACCGACGAGACGCTCCGCCCACCCCGATCAGAAAGGCCGGCGATGACCACCACCGGCACCCCGCAGACTCCGAGACGGCGCAGGATCCGCCTCACCCCGTACGCGCTGCTGCTGCCCGCCACGCTGATCGTGCTGCTCGCGCTCGGCTACCCGATCGTCTGGCAGCTCGTCACGTCGATGCAGCAGTTCGGCCTCGCCCAGCAGTTCGGGCAACCGGCGGAGTGGGTGTGGTTCTCGAACTACGTCGAGCTCTTCTCGAGTTCGACGACGTGGCTCGTGGTGATCCGCTCGGTCGCGTTCTGCCTCATCACGGCCGCGGTCACGATGGTGGCCGGGGTCGGCCTGGCGCTGCTCATGCAGGCGGTCGCGACGCCGATCCGACTCACGCTGCAGATCTCACTGCTACTCGCGTGGGCCACCCCGGTGGTCGCGGCGATGACGATCTGGAACTGGATCTTCGACTGGCGTCGCGGCCTGGCGAACTGGATGCTCTCGGGAATGGGCCTGCCGATGCAGGGCCACAACTGGCTGCAGCACCCGCTGAGCTTCTTCGCGGTGGCGCTCATCATCGTGGTCTGGATGAGCGTGCCGTTCGTCGCGTTCGCGGTGTACGCGGGACTCACCCAGGTCTCGGGCGAGGTGCTCGAGGCGGCGCAGATGGACGGCGCGAACCGTCGGCAGCGGCTGCGCTTCATCATCATCCCGATCATCAAACCCGTGCTCGGCATCGTGATGCTGCTGCAGATCATCTGGGATCTGCGGGTGTTCGCGCAGATCAAGCTGCTGCAGGATCGCGGCTCCATCGCCAGCCAGACCGACGTGCTGGGCACCTACATCTATCAGCTCGGCGTGGGGTCGAGCGACTTCGCCATGGCGAGTGCGATGTCGATCTTCGTGCTGCTGCTCACGATCGCGCTGAGCTGGGCCTACGTGCGCAATCTGCTGCAGGAGGATGAGGAACGATGACTCGTACGGAAACCGCGTCGATGACCGCTCCCGTCGAGGTCGTGCGCCGGCGCGGCCGGGGCCGCCCGGGAGGGCGCGCCGCGAGGGCGCTGTTCGGGGCGCTCGCCCTGATCCTGGCGGCCGTCTGGGCGTTCCCCGTCTACTGGATGCTCAACTCGTCGCTGCTGCCGAACGCGGTGCTCGAGAAGACGACGCCGACGCTGCTGCCGTTCGGGGGCTCCCTCAAGAACTTCCAGTCGGTGCTCGCCGACGGGTCGTTCTTCAGTGCGCTCGGGATCAGCCTCGCGGTGGCGGGGATCGCGGTCTCGTGCTGCCTCGTCTTCGCGTTCCTCGCGGCGCTGTCGATCAGCCGCTTCCGGTTCAAGGGGCGCCGCAGCTTCGTGCTGGCGGTGCTGTTCATCCAGATGCTGCCAGCCGAGGGCATGTTCATCGCGCAGTACAAGCTGATGGGCTCGCTCAACCTGCTCAACTCGGTGATCGGCGTGAGCATCATCTACATCGCGGCGGTCGTGCCGTTCACGATCTGGATGCTGCGCGGCTTCGTCGCGGGCGTGCCGGCCGACCTCGAGGAGGCGGCCATGGTCGACGGCCTCAGCCGCACCCAGGCGTTCCTGCGCATCACGTTCCCGCTGCTCGCCCCGGGGCTCGTGGCGAGCGGCGTGTACGCCTTCCTGCAGGCCTGGAACGAGTTCACCGTCGCGCTCGTGATCCTGCAGGACTCGGGGTCGCAGACGCTGCCGCTCTGGCTGCGGGGCTTCATCCAGCAGTCGGCGTCGCGCGCCATCGACTGGGGCGACGTGATGGCGGCTTCGACGCTCGTCGCGGTGCCGGTGATCATCTTCTTCCTCTTCGTGCAGGGCCGCATGACGAGCGGTCTCGTGAGCGGGGCGGTGAAGGGATGAGCGGGCTTGCCGGGCTCGCGCGCGAGGTGCGCGCGACGCTCATGCCGGGCTTCTCGGGCTACTCGGCGCCCGAGTGGGTGCTGCGGGCTCTGCGCGACGGCCTGCTCTCGGTCTGCGTGTACGGCGGCAACGTGCGGGATCGCGCGCAGCTGTCGGCGCTCGGCGGCGAGCTGCGCGCTGCGGCGCCGGGGGCGCTGGTCGCGATCGACGAGGAGGGCGGCGAGGTCACCCGCCTGCACTACCTGGAGGGCGCGCCGTATCCGGGCGCCGCGATCCTCGGCAGGATCGGGGATCTCTCGTACACCGAGGAGATCGGGCGCCGCGTGGGCGGCGACATCCTCGCCTCGGGGTTCAATCTGACGCTCGCCCCCGACGCCGATGTGAACAGCAATCCCAGCAACCCCGTGATCGGCACGCGCAGCTTCGGCGAGGATCCGGCGACCGTCGCGCAGCACGTCGCGGCGTGGGTGCGCGGGCTGCGGGGCACGGGCGCCCGCGCCTGCCCGAAGCACTTCCCGGGCCACGGCGACACGGCGCAGGACTCGCACCTGGCGCTGCCCGTGGTCGACGCCGAGCCCGCAGTCGTCGAGGCGCGGGATCTGCCGCCGTTCGCGGCGGCCGTCGCCGCGGGCGCGGAGGCGATCATGACCTCCCACATCCTGCTGCCGCGGCTCGACCCCGAGGCTCCGGCGACGTTCAGCCGCCCCATCCTGCAGGGGCTGCTGCGCGAGCGGCTCGGCTTCGAGGGCGCGATCGTCTCCGATGCGCTCGACATGCGCGGCGCGAGCGGCGGGATCGGCATGCCGGAATCGGCGGTGCGGGCGCTCGTCGCGGGCTGCGACCTGCTCTGCCTCGGCACTGACACCACGTTCGAGCAGCTGCGGGAGATCGAGGAGCACGTGCTCGCCGCGGTTCGGGAGGGCCGGCTCGCGGAGGCGCGGGTGCTCGAGGCCGCCGAGCGCGTGCGGAGCCTCGCGGGCTCCGGATCCTGGGAGACCTCGGCGGAGCAGTCGCCCGTCGAGCCGTCCGCCGAGGAGGTCGCCCGGATCGTCGCCTCCTTCGACGGCGTCGCCGCGGCGCGCGACTGGCTGCGCGCCCACCCGGCGTCGACGGTGCTGCGCGTCGACGCCGAGGCGAACATGGCGGTCGGCTTTGCGCCCTGGGGGCCGTTCGCGGCCGCCGCGCACCCGCTCCCCCATCAGCGGGCGGCTGCGCGCGCCTTCTCGGAGCGCGTGAGCGCCCGGGTCGACGCGTCGTCGCCGATGCCGTGGCCGCTGCGCTCCGACGCGTGGAACGGCCTGATCGTGATCGGGCGCGAGCTGCACCGGCACGAGTTCGCGCGCGACGGCGTCGACGCCCTGCGCGAGGCGGGGATCCCCGTGCTGCTGGTCGAGACGGGTTGGCCGGAGGCTCCCGAGGCCGACCGCCGCCGCTACGCCGACGTCGCCTGCTACGGCTCGTCGGCGCTCGCCGGCGCGGCGCTGCTCGAGCTGCTCCGGCAGAGCGAGCCCGGCGAAGCGGGCGACGCCCGCGAACCGGGCGACACCCCCGACGGGGGTGCCGCATGAACGGGACGCTGCGGATCGGCATGGACATCGGCGGCACGAAGACCGAGGCAGTGGCCCTCGACCGCGAGGGGCGGGTCGTCGCCGGAGCGCGGATCCCGACCGAGGCCGGGGCCGACGGCGTCGTGAGCACGGCCGAGCGCGTGATCGCCCGCCTCGCCGAGCAGACGGGCCGCCGCACCGCCGAGTTCGCCTCGGTGGGCGTCGGCATCCCGGGCCGCATCGACCGCGAGCGGGGCGAGGTGCACAACGCCTACAACATCGGCGTGGAGCGGCTGCCTCTGGCGCGGCGGCTCGCCGAGGCCACGGGGCTCCCCGTGGCCCTCGACAACGACGTGACGGCGGCCGCCATCGGCGCCGCGCACCTCATGGGCCTCGACGGTGTGGTGGCCTACCTGAACCTCGGCACCGGCCTCGCGGCGGGGCTCGTGATCGACGGCACTCCGATCCGCGGGGCGCACGGCGTCACGGGCGAGATCGGCCACCTGCCGGTCGACCCGCTCGAGCGCCCCTGCCCGTGCGGGCAGCGCGGCTGTCTCGAGACGGTGGCGAGCGGTTCGGCGCTGAAGCGGTACTGGCCGGCCGGCGGCGACCACCCCGGCCGCCTGCTGCTCGCCGCGATCGACGCCGGAGACGCCGAGGCCGAGCACGCGTTCGAACAGCTCGTGCGCGGGGCTGCGAGCTGCGTGCGCCTGCTCGCCCTGACGCTCGATCCGCACACCGTGATCGTGGGCGGCGGCCTGCGTCTGCTGGGCCCGCGCCTGCTCGACGGCATCCGCACCGCACTCGATTCGTGGGCCACCCAGTCCCCCTTCATCGACATGCTCGAGCTCTCCGGGCGGGTGCAGCTGCTCGCCGCCGACTCCTCGGCGGCCGCGGTCGGGGCAGCACTCGCCAGCGAAGGCCGGAGGCGCTAGCCTGGGACCATGAGCGCTCTGAGACTCGAAGAACTTTCCGCTGCGACCATCGTGGCCGTGAACACGCTCGGCCTGAAGCCCGGCCAGGAGCAGTTCATCACTCCCGTCTCCTACGCTGCAGCCGCCGCCGTCACCCCGGCGCACACCGCGTGGCAGCGCGTCGTGCTCGACGGCGACCGCGTGGTCGGCTTCATCCACGGCAACTTCGATCCCGACGCCCCGCAGGAGGAGTTCCGGGCCGCGCTCTGGCGCATCAACGTCGACGCCGAGGCGCAGGGCATGGGCGTCGGCACCTTCGCGGTGAACGCGCTCGTCGAGGAGGCGCGACGCCGCGGCGTCGGTCGCCTCACCGTGCTGTGGGAGCCGGGCGAGGACGGCCCCGAGGGCTTCTTCCTGCACATGGGCTTCAGCCCGATCGGCGAGACGCCGTACGGCGAGGTCATCGGCGCAATCGACCTCGCAGATTGACCCGCCCGCTCCGCTCGGGCCCGCTCGGCTCGGGCGGGCGCGGCATTCTGACGTCGGTCGCGTCGTCGGTGCTCTTCGGCGGCATCTACTTCGTCACGCCGATGCTCGCACCGGCGTCGGCCGAGTCGATCTGGGGCATCCGCAACCTCATCACGATCCCGGTGATCGCCCTCGCGCTGCTGGCGATCCGGCAATGGCACCTCATCACCGAGGTGGGTCGCCGCATCCGGCGCAAGCCGGTGCTGCTGCTCGGGATCCTCGTCTGCGGGGTGCTCGTCGCGGCGCAGCTGTGGGTGTTCAGCTGGGCGCCGCTGCACGGCCGCGGCATGCAGGTCGCGCTCGGTTACTTCCTGCTGCCGCTCGTGCTCGTGGTGGTGGGCCGTCTCCTCTACAAGGATCGCCTGGCGTGGTGGCAGTGGCTCGCCGCGGGCTGCGCGGCCGTGGGCGTCGGCTTCGAGCTGATCCGCGTGGGCGGCGTCTCGTGGGAGACGCTGCTCGTGGCGCTCGGCTATCCTCTCTACTTCGTGCTGCGGCGCGCGCTCGGGATCGGCCACCTGGGCGGCATGTTCTGGGAGTTCCTGGCCCTCGCGCCCGTGGCGGTCGTGCTGCTGGGGCTCGAGATCGCCGACGGTTCCGCGACGGCCGCGAACCCCGCCCTGTGGTGGGCCGCCCCGCTGTTCGCCGTCGCCTCGGGGGTGGCGCTCATGTTCTACCTCGCCGCGTCGCGGCTGCTCACGATGAGCCTGTTCGGCCTGCTGAGCTACCTCGAACCGGCACTGCTGATGGTGGCGTCGATGCTGAACGGCGAGCGGATCGCGGCCGGGGAGCTCGTCATCTACGGCGCCATCTGGGTGGCGGTGCTCGTGCTCGTGACGGGCGGGATCGCGCAGCTGAGAGCGAACCGGGGATCGGGGTCCTCGGAGCCCCCGCGAGATCGCGTGTAAGGTTCTCGCATGAGCGAAGCGACCGGCGCCTCCTGCGAGCACGAGACCCACGGCTACATCGACCACAAGGACGATCTGCTGAAGCGGCTGCGTCGCGCCGAGGGGCAGGTGCGCGGCGTGCACCGCATGGTCGAGAACGACGAGTACTGCATCGACATCCTCACGCAGGTGTCGGCGGCGACGAAGGCGCTCGAGCGGGTGGCCCTCGCGCTGCTCGACGACCACCTGGCGCACTGCGTCGCCTCGGCCGCCGCGGAGGGCGGCGAGGTGGCTGCCGAGAAGCTGCACGAGGCCTCGGCGGCGATCGCGCGCCTCGTGCGCTGATCCGTCTGCGGCTCCCCTACAAGCGGCGCGGCCCTGCAGGGGTGCGCGTTGGAGGTATCTTCGGAGGCATCTGTGAGGTCGCCATGAGCGGCGTAGACTGGGAAGCGCGCCCGCGCTGATCCGCTCAACCCGAAGGAACCCCTATGGTCAACGGCCCCGAACACGCGCCCGCAGACGAGAGCTTCGAGATGGCCGCGCCCGGCCAGGTCGACGTCACGCCCGAGATCGACGAGATCGCGGAGCTCAGGCGCACGGGCCGCGGGGCGAGAGCCGACGACGGCCCCGAGGCGCCGTGGCGGCAGGGCTACCCGTACGACACGAAGATCTCCCGGCGCAGCTACGAGCGCGAGAAGCGCAAGCTGCAGATCGAGCTGCTCAAGCTGCAGGCCTGGGTGAAAGAGACGGGCCAGAAGATCGTGATCCTCTTCGAGGGCCGCGACGCCGCCGGCAAGGGCGGCGCGATCAAGCGCTTCACCGAGCACATGAACCCCCGCGGCGCCCGGGTCGTGGCGCTCGAGATCCCCACCGAGCGCGAGCAGACCCAGTGGTACTTCCAGCGCTACGTCGCGCACCTGCCCGCGGCCGGCGAGATCGTGATGTTCGACCGCTCCTGGTACAACCGGGCCGGCGTCGAGCGCGTCATGGGGTACTGCACGCCGCAGCAGTACCTCGAGTTCACCCGCTCGGCCCCCGAGTTCGAGCGCATGCTCGTGAACTCGGGCGTGCACCTCATCAAGTTCTGGTTCTCGGTCGGCAAGGCCGAGCAGCACGATCGCTTCGTCTCGCGCTCCTCCGACGAGGTGAAGCAGTGGAAGCTGTCGCCCACCGACCTCGCCTCGCTCGACAAGTGGGACGCGTACACCGAGGCGAAGGAGGCGATGTTCTTCTACACCGATACGCCGCACGCGCCCTGGACCGTCGTGAAGTCGAACGACAAGAAGCGGGCCCGTCTCGAGGCGATGCGCTGGGTGCTCTCGCGCTTCGACTACCCCGACAAGGATTTCAAGCTCGTCGGCGATCCCGATTCCAAGATCATCGGCTCGCCCGCCACGGTTTACGATGAGGGTGAGACTCCCACCGGCACCTTCCCGGTGGTGGGCTCGCCGAGGTAGCCGAGCTCGCTCACTCGGCGCCCGCTAGCACCCGAGGAGCAGGCCACATGACCGATGATCGAACCCCCGCATCGTCAACGCAATCCGGCCGGCGCACAGCCGCTCCCCGGCGGAGGCGCCGCGGCCTGCGCAACACGCTCATCGCGCTCGGCACGCTCGTCGTGCTGCTCGGCATCGCCGCGGGCGTCGCCTACGCCCTGCTCGCGAGCACCTTCAACGAGGTGCAGCGCGTCAGCATCGAGCAGGATCCGTCGCTCGAACGGCCGGCCGCGGTGCAGCTCGCGGCCGGGGAGCAGGCGCCGATCAACATCCTGCTGCTCGGCTCCGACTCGCGCGAGACCACGGATCGGAACGCGGTGGCCGAGGATCTCCAGGGCTTCCGCAGCGACGCCATCATGGTCGCGCAGATCTCGCCCGATCGGCGGCACCTCACCGTGATGTCGATCATGCGCGACAACTGGGTCGAGATCCAGGGCCACGGCGAGGCGAAGATCAACGCCGCGGTCGCGTACGGCGGACTGCCGCTCGCGGTCAACACCGTCGAGAACTTCATCGGGGCGCGCATCGACCACGTCGCGCTCATCGACTTCGAGTCGTTCAAGGGTCTCACCGACGCGGTCGGCGGCGTCACCGTGCGCAACGACGTCGCGTTCACCTCGCGGCACGGCGGCTTCGCGTTCGAGCAGGGCGACGTCGAGCTGAACGGCGAGCAGGCCCTCGGATTCGTGCGGGAGCGCTACGCGTTCGCCGACGGGGACTACCAGCGGGCCCGCAATCAGCAGGCCTACCTCAAGGGGCTCACGCAGAAGGTGATGAGTTCGGAGACGCTGCGCAATCCCGGGCGGCTCGTCGACACCTTCCAGGCGCTGAAGCCCCACCTCATCCTCGATCAGGGCCTCGACCTCGGCGCCGCCGTCGCCCTCGGCTACGACATGCGCGATCTGCGCAGCGACGACATCGAGTTCTTCACGAGTCCCACACTCGGCACCGGCACCTCGGCCGACGGGCAGTCGATCGTGCTGCCCGATTGGGCCGAGATGGCGAACGTGCGGGCCGCGTTCCAGAGCGGCACCCTCGACGAGTACGCGGCGACGCGCGCGGCGGGGTCCGAGCTGCCGCAGAGCTGAGGCGGCGCCTCACCGGCACTCCCCCGCGCTCGTTCAGTCGGCCCCTTCGTACCGAGTCGGCCTATGATTCGCGCGAAAAGCAGGCCCTCTCGGCACGAATAGGCCGACTCGGCACGAGGAGGCCGTCCCGACGGACGAACGCTATCCCTGCAGCACGGCGACCGGGGCCGGTTCGAGGCGCGCCGCCGGCGTCTCGAGCAGTTCGAGGGCGCGACGCAGCGCGGTGCTCGAGGTGTGCGCGGTGTAGGGGAAGTAGACGACCTCGACGCCCACCCGGGCGAAGCGGCACTCGAGCTGCAGCCCCTGCTCGGTGCCGCGCCAGTCGTCGCCCTTGAAGAAGTGGGTGAATCCCACCTCGCGCCACACCTCGAGCTTGTCGGGCACCCGCTCGACGTAGACCTCGTCGACGAAGTCGACGTGGCGCACGATCTCCTCGCGCTCGGCCGTGGGGATCACGGGCTCGCTGCCCTTCACCTCGCGCAGCATCTCGTCGCTCACCACTCCCGCGACGAGGTAGTCGCAGTGCTGCTTCGCGTGCCGCAGCAGGTTCAGGTGGCCGATGTGGAACAGGTCGAATGCTCCCGCTGCATAACCGATGCGCGTCATGGTGCTCCCCTTCGCCGAGCGCCGGCCGCCCCGTCGCGTACCGCGCGCTTCACGTCAGCGTAGGTTCGACGACGGCCGTTCCGCATCGGCGGGAACTACGTAACCTCCGCCCGCGGCGCGGGGCTCGTTCGCGGCGCGGGGCTCGATCGCGGCGCGGGACTCGATCGCGGCGCGGGGCTCGATCGCGGCGCTGGGCTCGATCGCGGCGCTGGGCTCGATCGCGGCGCTGGGCGCGCCTCCGCCGAGGCGCGCCACCGCCGACGGCTCCTCCCTCGCGGCGTCGCCTCCGCCGTCGACCTCGTCGTCCCGCTCCCGCAGCGCGAGCGCCGCCACCGCGAACGAGACGATGAGCCCGTTCGGCAGCAGACCGTAATAGGCGCTCTCGACCAGGGTCACGAGCTGCACGGTGTGCAGCACGAGCACCACGGGGCCGCGCCATCGAGCGGTCGCCACGACCAGCCAGGTGAGCGCGAGCATGAAGCAGAGCAGCGCGGGGAGGCCGTGCGAGAACATCACCATCCACACGTGCCCCTGGGTGCCCACCGACGGCGGCGAGGTGAAGGAGGGGCGCGGGGCGCCGTAGCCGAAGAGGGGCGAGTCGAGCGTGCGCACCCACGTCTCCTCGTAGATCATCGAGCGCGTCGTGGTCGATGCGCTCACCTCGACCCTGTCGGAGAGGCGGGAGAACAGGTCGAGGCCCACCGCGAGGCCGATGCCGAGCACGCCGAGCGCACCGAGCGCCAGCACCTCGCGCGTGCGGCCGGCCAGCACGAAGCGCACGAAGCAGTAGACGCCCCCGACGGCGAGGCCGATGAACATGCCCCGGTTGAGCGAGAGGATCGCGGGCACGAGCGACACCGGCACGGCGATGAGCACGCACCAGAACCGCCAGCCGCGCCGCACCTCGTCGAGGTAGGCGATCGCGAGCGGCAGCGTGATGGAGTACACGTTGCCCCACGCGTTCGTGTAGAGGAAGGGGGCGGAGGGTCGGGGCGCGAGCTCCAGCCAGCCGTCGGGGTTGTACTGGGCGGTGCGCCGCACGGCCATCTCGTCGATCAGCTCGTTCTGCAGCAGCGACTGCGGCAGCACGTAGGCGAGCGGCGACTTGAAGGAGAACTCGGGGAAGAACACCCCGGCGTAGCCGCCGAGCCACGTGTAGATCCAGAACGCGGTGAAGACGCCGAGCACGTAGCGCCTCGTGAGCTGCTCGCGCGCGTTGTAGACGTACACGAACACCAGCGTCACCACGAGGTAGAGCATCGCCCGGTAGACGAAGCCGATCAGACGCCCGCTCGTGTCGATGCCGATCACCGACACGAGCATGAGCACGAGGAAGAGCAGCCAGATCCCGAACCCGCGCGGCGCCCGGATGCCGCCCCGCCGGATCATGAGCAGCAGCATGCAGGCGGCGAGCGGGATCCACGCCATCTCGGCGATGCCGAGCACCCACCAGAGGGGGAACCAGACGATCATCGCGGTGAGGGGCCATCTCGGCAGCAGAGCGCGGTCGGCGCTCGCCCCGCCCCCGCTCACGGCCCCTGATCGCATGCTCTTCCCATTCCGCTGCTTTCCCTTAGGATAAGCACACCATCGGGTTCTCGGGCGGTTTGCCCCGAGATCCCCTGCCGAAGGAGGCGGAGAGTCAATGGGCGGCAGCGCAGCGTACGAGCAGACCCTCGGGGTCTCGCGGTATCTCTCGGTGCTGCGCCGGCAGCGCCGGGTGGCCGTCGCGGGCGTCGTCTTCGGGGTGCTCGCGGCCTGCCTCTACCTGCTGATCGCCCCGCACACGGTCACGGCGACCACGGCGGTGAACCTCAACGTGATCACCACCGAGCCCTTCAACCAGCAGCGGCCCGCCTCGGGGCTGCTCGACGCCCCGACCGAGGCCGACATCGCGAGCTCGCACGCGGTCGCCGAGGGGGCGGCCGAGCTGCTGGGCGGCGAGCTGACGGCCTCACAGGTGCGGCAGTCGTCGCAGGTCTCGTCCTCGGGCGGCGCGTCGGTGGTGCGCGTCGCGTTCACGGCGCCGACCGAGCAGGAGGCGGTGCGCGGCGCCGACGCGATCGCGCAGGCCTATCTCGAGTTCCGCAGCGATCAGGCCGAGCAGCGCATCGACACGATGCTGACCAGCATGAACACGCGCATCGAGAAGCTCAACGAGGCCCTGCTGCAGGCCAACCGCGAACTCGTGTCGGCCGAACCCGGCACGACCGACTACGCGCAGGCCGTCTCGCAGCAGCAGCAGATCCAGGTCGAGCTCGACAGCCTGCTCTCGCAGCGCAACGCCCTCACCAGTGTCGACACGACCGGGGGCATCGTGCTCACCTCCGCGCGCGACAGCCAGTTCGAGCGGAGCCCGTCGAGCAGGATGGCGCTCGCGACCGGGCTCGCGGGCGGGCTGGTGCTCGGGATCGTCGCGGCCTTCGCGCGCAACCCCTTCGATCGGCGGCTGCGTTCCTCGACCGACGTCGCGGAGGTGCTGGGGGCGCCCCTGCTCGCCGACCTCGAGCCGCGCAAGGGCGAGGTGTCCGACGACGACGCTCACGAGCAGATGCGCGTCATCTACGAGCGGCTGCGCAGCCTCGACTCGTCCGGCGGCCCGGTGATGGTGTTCGATGCGCGACGCTCCTCGGACGAGTCGCGCGCGCTGCGGCAGCTGCGGCAGATCTCGGACGGCGCGGTCGAGTTCGAGCGGATCGATGCGGGCGCGAGTCGCGCCGACGGCCTCGCGATGCTGCGGGAGGCGGCGGCCGTGCTGGTGCTCTGCTCGCATCGCACCGCGCTGGTCGAGGATCTGCGCTGGATCGCTCAGGAGGCGCAGCGCGCGGGCGCCCCGGTGGTCGGCTTCGTCTCAGAGGCGTGACCGCGCAGCCGAGGCTCGGGGACGGCCGCCGCGCAGCCGACGCGGCGGCGAGGCCGCCCGATCCGGCGTCCCGGATCACGCGGCCTCGCCGCGGTGCCGGCCCGGGTGACGGGCCTCAGAGCGCGCGCAGCTTGCGGTACTTGCGCCGCATCGACACGGCCGCGTACACGGCGTTCACCGCGAACAGCACCGCGTAGACGGCTGCGAACACGGCGGGCAGGCCCCACAGCGCGAAGCTCCAGCAGAGCGTGCCGGTGTCGGTCGGGATGAGGGCGATCGACTTGCGCACCCCCTACGGCTCGGGGGCCTCGCCGCCGCGCTGGCGCACCAGCTGCTCGGCGAGGATCTGACTCATGAACTGTCCGGCCGAGACCACCGCGTAGGCGAGGGCGACGCCGGCCAGCCAGATCAGTTCGGGCCGGTGCGCCGCGATGGCGACCGCCACCGCGACGTGGGTGAGCGGCGTGCGGATCGCATCGACGACGTGATCCACCCACTCCCCGGCCGGTCCGCCCGCACCCGTCAGTCGGGCGAGCTGCCCGTCCGCCGAGTCGCAGGCGAAGCCGAGCGCCAGCAGCAGCGCCACCGCGACGCCGACCCCGAGGCCGGGCTCGGCGACGACGAGCAGCACGAGCCCCGCCAGCGAGCAGAGCGCGCTGACCGCCGTCACCCCGTTGGGGGTGAGGCCGATCACCGCGGCGGCGGCCGCGATCCGGCGCCCGAGCCAGCGGTTCACCCAGCGCATGTAGGCGGGCACCCCGGCGCCGCTCTTCTGCGCGCTCCGCAGGGTCGCGACGCTCTCGCGGTACCTCAGCGGGCTGCGTTCGAGCATCATCTCACTCCTCTTCGGGAACCGCGGGGGCGGGGGCGATCAGGAATCGCCCCCAGCCCTCGGGCGAGGGTCCGCCGGCAACCGGGGGTACGGCTGGGGAAGATGCGGCGGGATCCTCTGTCTCCTCGGGTGATTGGGGGACCCGAGGGGTCGGGGTGGTCGGGGTTTCGGCCTGGGGCGCGACGGGGGCGGGTTCGCCGCCCTGCGTCGCGTCGGGCGCGACCTCGGCGGGCGCCTCGACCGGGGCCTCGGCCGGGACCTCGAGCGGCGCGGGCGGCGCGACGGCCGCCCGCAGCGGGGTCGGGCTCACGGTGCCGATGGCCTGCAGCTCGAAACTGTGACTCGGCGTCGTGCGGTAGCCCGAGTGCACGGACACGGCGATCACGTTGGTGCCGGTGACCAGCAGCTCGCCCGGAACGGTGATCGTCACCGGGTTCGCCAGCGCGGTCGCCGCGTTCGGCGAGCTCGTCGCGTAGTTGTTCACACCGGCCGGGTTCGCGGTGACGTTCTGCCGCCCCACTTCGGTGCCGTTCACGTAGACCACGATGCCGTCGTCGGCCCGGGTGGTGACCTGCATGGACTCCACCCTGGTCGCGTCGGCCACCTCGAAGGCCTTGCGGTAGAAGGAGGCGTAGGGCATCGGAGCCGGCGACGACAGCGGCGTCGCGATGCCGGCGTGCCCCCAGCCGAACGGGGCGAGTCCCGTCGACCAGCCCGTCGTGTCGGCTCCGGCGCTCACCCAGTCGCCGCTCGGCCCGGCCGCGCTGTACAGGTACGCCCACTCGGAGGCGGGCGCCACGTACGAGACCGTCTCGTTGCGCACCGGCTCGGTGCTCAGCGTGCCGATCGCCTGCAGGTCGAAGCTGTGGCTCGGCGTCGTGCGGTAGCCCGAGTGCATCGACACCGAGACCACGTTGGCGCCCGCGACCAGCAGCTCGCCCGGAACGGTGATCGTCACCGGGTTCGCCAGCGCGGTCGCGGCGTTCGGCGAGCTCGTCGCGTAGTTGTTCACGCCCGCAGGGTTCGCCGAGACGTTCTGCCGCCCCACTTCGGTGCCGTTCACGTAGACCACGATGCCGTCGTCGGCGCGCGTGGTGATCTCCATCGACTCGACCCGCGTCGCGTCCTCGACTTCGAAGGCCTTGCGGTAGAAGGAGGCGTAGGGCATCGGAGCCGGCGCCGACAGCGGCGTCGCGATGCCGGCGTGCCCCCAGCCGAACGGGGCGAGCCCCGTCGACCAGCCCGTCGTGTCGGCCGAGATGCCCGTCCAGCCCGCGCTCGGGCCCGCCGCGTTGAAGAGGTAGGCCCACTCGTCGCCGGAGTTGATGTAGTTGACGGTGTCCGGCGTCTCGGGGGGCTCCTGCGCCAGCACGGCCGCGGTCGAGGCCGACTTGTTGCCCGCCGCGTCGACGGCTCGCACGAAGTACTTCGCCCCCGACGCCGACGGCGGCAGCTCGGCGCTCGTGCCGGTGACCGTCGCGACGACCCGGTCGTCGCGCATCACCTCGTAGCCGGTGACGCCGGTGTTGTCGGCCGCCGCCTGCCAGCTGAGGGAGACCGCGGTGACGTCGCCGGTCGCGGTGAGCGCCGTGGGTGTCTCGGGCGGCGTGACGTCTCGCTGACCGTGCCGCGTGAAGCCGCTCGTCCACTGCCGCACGTAGCCGGCCCGCGTCGAGTACGACCAGTCGCCGCCCTGCCAGAGGGTGCCGTTCGAGTCGACCATGAGCGCCCAGGAACCGGCGCCGCGATAGGTGCTGAACGTTCCGTTGAACTGGGGGATCCGCTCGCCCGTGCTCGCGCTCCACGCGCCCGTGCCCCAGACCGCGTTGGCCGAGGTCCAGCCGGTGCCGATCTCGGGCCACCGGGTCTCGCCCTCGTACTGCGTCTCGAAGCAGTGGCAGCCGCCGTAGACGACGCCGTTGTACTCGGCGATGGCCTGGAAGTCGCCGCCCGCGTTGCCGATCGTGGTGCTCAGCAGCGAGAAGTCGTCGCGCGAGTAGCTGAAGAGCGAGTGCTCGGCGCCACCGAGCCACACCCGGTCGCCCACCTCTTTGACCGCCTGCTGGTAGCCGGTGCGGCCGCCGCTGCGGTTCGAGAAGAGCACGTTCCAGGTGAAGAGGTCGGTGCTCGTGGCCGAGATCGCGGCGGCCTTGTCGGAGTCGCGTCCGCGCGACTTGTTGAAGTGGCCGGCGAAGTAGGCGCGGTCGCCCCTCGGGGAGGCGTCGACTGCCATCACGGTGCCGTTGAACTCGGGGTTCCAGAGGTCGGGGGTGCCGTCGGTCACCGAGAGGCGCCCGCCGGCCCGCATATAGCGCTCCTGGGTGGTGGAGCCGCCGGTGCCGTGGGTGAAGGATCCGCCGACGTACAGCCAGCCGTCCTGCACGTCGAGGGCGCGCACGAGCGGGAAGCCCCCGCTCAGGTGGTTGATGAGCCGCCCGGTGAACTGAGGGTCGAGCTGGCCCGTGGTGCCGTTGAGCACCGCGAGGCCGTCGCGGGGCTCGCCGTTCACCTCGGTGAAGAAGCCGCCGACGGCGATGCGGTTGCCCGGCAGGGTCGCGAGGGCCCGGATCGCGTTGTTGAACGTCGGCCTGAACGCGGGATCCCACTCGCCCGTGTCGCGGTTGAACGCGGCGAGGTAGGACTGCTGCTGGGCGCTGCCTCCGGCCGCGGTCTTCTGCACGGTGGTGAAGTTGCCCCCGACGTAGACCTTGCCGTTGTCCTCGGTGAAGGCGGCCACCTCGTTGTTGCCCTCGATCGAACTGGGACCGTTGCCGATCCCGGCGACGCTCCACGGCTGCGGCAGCGCGAAGCTGTCGGCGACCGACGTGGTGGTGACGGCGGGGGTGCCGGTGTCGGGGATCGCCTGGTAGATGTCGCTGCTCTTGAGCTGGGGCCTGATGAAGACCTGGGTGAAGGGCCGCGCGTAGCCGGTGGAGGTGTCCTTCGACCAGAGGTAGCTCGTGGCGGCCGGGTTGCCGCGGATCTGGGACCCGAAGCCGAAGCCCATCTTCCATCCCTCGTTGCTGCCGGTGACGGTGCGCACCCGGTTGTACGAGTTGTCACTGCCGAAGTTGCTCGTCTCGCCGCCGGTGCGGGTCGTGCTGCCGATCTTGTAGCTGGCGACGCGCTGCTTGTTGTTGAACTGCCAGGTCCAGTCGGCGCGGGGGCTCGCGAAGGTGAAGGTGAGCTCCTGCCACGAGGTGCCCTGCTGGTTGGTGGCGCGCACGAGGCGGATGCCGTCGGGCAGGTTCTTGATGGGGGTGTTGTTCGCGAGCTGTCCGATGAGCTCGGACGAGAGCTGCCGGGGGAGGAACGCCTCGGTGCCGGTGACGGCGCTGCGCACCTGCTCCGGGGTGCCGGATCCGGCGTTCGCCACACCCCAGCCGTCCCTGCCGCGACCGACGAGCACCCAGCCGCCGCCGGCCCGCTCCTGGTCGCAGTAGAACTGCTGCGCTCCGCCCATGGCCGGTGTCGCGAGCCAGTAGACGCCGCTCGGAGCCGAGGGTGTGGTCTGCTTGATCTCCCAGCAGGACGCGGCGGCGGTCGCCTCGCTCAGCCCGTCGATGACGGGCGGAGTGGGGTCGGCCGCTGCTGCGGCGGTCGGGGCCGCGAGCAGGCTCGCGGCGAGCGCGCCGGCCAGTGCGAGGGCTGCGGTGAGCCTTCCCGTCCTCCAGCCCGGCCGGGGAACCGCCGGATTCACCGGCGGGGCTCCGCGGCCGTGCGCGGAGTGGCGGAGCAGGCGCTGCCCCGGGGCTGAGCCTGTCAGCGGTGTGCGGTTGTCGAACATCGTCGTGTCTCTTTCCTTGCTGCGGCTCAGCAGGCCGGATCGTCGGGGAAGTCGTGGTTCGTCACGCGCCAGACGTCGTCGTCTCCGCGTGTGAGGGTGAAGCGGTGCAGGGCGCGGTTGGTGCTCGCGGCGTCTGCGCCGATGGGGACTCCGGCCGAGTCGAGCATGCGCACCGCGGTGGCGTCGACGCAGCTCACGGCGACGGCGCTGCGCTCGTCGGCGGCGGTCTCGACCGAGGTCTTGACGATTTCGGGCGCGCCGGAGATGCTCCAGCCGTTGACCACGAGCTCCTGCCACTGCGCTTCGAGTTCGGCGGCGTAGGCGCCGGCCGCGAACCCCTCGATCTGCTTGGCGAGGGCTCCGTCGTCCCCGCTGCGGGTCAGAGGTGCGCTGATGGCTGCCGCGATGAGCTCGCTCGCGGTATCCTCGGTGATTGAACCCGCATCCCCCGAGCCGCCCGCAGTTTCAGGGGAGTTCGGCGTCTCGGAGGATGCGGGGGCTTCGGTGGGCGAGGCGGTGCCCTCGGTCTCGCGCTCGATCCCGTCGACGGGTGAGGCGGATCCGTCCGGCTGCTCTGCCCCTGCCGTGCTCAGCCAGATGCCTCCGGCTGCGACGGCGAGTGCGGCCGCAATGGTCGCGGTCAGTGCCCACCGCCTGCGCGGGGGCCCTGCCGGGCCTGCTGGTTCGTGGTTCATGGTGTCCCTGATCTCTGCGTGTGGTGGTGCCGGGCGAGCGGATCGCCGGCGGTGGATTCCGGAGAGGTTCACTCCGGAGCTCTGGGGCCCCCCGGCAGTCTGAGCCGGGCTCGGGCGAGGCGGCCGCAGGCGGCGAAGAGCGCGAGACCGACGCCCGCTGCGACGACGAGGCCGACGAAGCCCGGTCCGAGCAGCAGCCTGGCGAGCAGGGCGGGGGCGCCGACGCTGCCCAGGCAGACGACGAAGGCGAAGAGCCCCGCGGCGGGGGCGATGCGCAGCCGCAGCACGAACCGGATCTCGCACCAGGCGAGCAGCGCGTCGACGACGCACGCGATGGTCCAGGCCCACGCGGCTCCGACGATGCCCCAGGCCGCGACGAACGGCGGGATCAGCGCCACGTTGATGGCGACGACCACGGCCTTGTTGATGGCGGCGAGGCCGCTGCGTCCTGCGGTGAGCAGGATCGTCTGCACGTTGCCCGCCAGGAAGGCGACCAGCGCGCCGAGGCACATCACGGCGAGCGTCGAGGCGCCCGAGACGAAGTCGGGGCCGAGCACCGCGAGGGCGACGGGGGCGAAGACGGCGAGCAGTATGAAGACGGGGGCGCTGAAGAGCACGAGCCAGCTCGTGGCGGTGCGGTGCAGCTCGCGCACGTCGTGCTCGGCTCCGCGGTGCTGCATGCGGCTGAAGATCGGGGCGAAGACCACGCGGATCGCCGAGTCGACGATCATGCCGGCGGCGACGAAGCGGCTCGCGGCGCCGTAGACGCCGGCGGCGGCCGGACCGGCGACGGCGCCCACGACGAGCACGGAGATCCAGAGCAGCATCTGCTCGAGCGCGGCCGAGATCACGCGCGGGCCGGCGAAGCCGAGGGTGCGGGCCGGCAGCGCGGTGCCGAAGAAGCGCGCGCCCCGCCCGTAGCCGAGGCCGCGCATCTGGCGCGCCACGACCGCGAGTGCGATGGCGAGCGCGGCCGCCGCGGGCAGCGCCCACGCCAGCACGACGCCGCTCAGCGTGAGGCCGAGCAGCATCGCCGCGAGCACCGCCAGCAGCCGGGCGGCGGGCAGCCCGACGCTGCCGATCAGCACGTACTCGGCGATGCGTCCCAGCGCTCGGCTCACGGCGAGCGACGTCAGCAGCATCGCCGCGAAGGGCAGGAGGACGGCGCTGATCCGGATCGCGGCGGGCAGCGGGTCCGAGGGGTTCGCCTCGGCGGCGAGCGCGGCGCCGATCCACACCGCCGCGGCGCAGACCGTGCCCGCGACTCCCGAGACCGCGATGAGGAACCAGGAGGTGGCGCGCACCTGCTGCGGCTGGTCGTCGGCGAGGCGCGGCAGCAGCCACACCGCGGTCGAGTCCATGCCGAAGCGCGCGAAGCCGAGCGCGATCATGAGGACCGCGATGGCCTGCAGCACGATCCCGGAGTCGGCGTCGCCGAGGAAGCGGGCGAGCACCACGACCAGCAGGAAGCCGAGCAGGGCGCTCGTCGCCGAGCCCGCGAAGCTGAGCATGCTGCGGCGGCCCAGGGTCCGCTCCTCGCGCAGGGGGGCCGCGACGGCGGTCATGCGATGCTCGCAGTCAGGCGCTGCCGCGCGAGTGCGGCGATGAACTGCACGTTGCCGAGCAGGTAGCGCTTGGCCAGACGCCTCGGTTCGAGGCCCAGCCGCCAGAACCACTCGAGCCCGGCGCGGATCATCCACCGAGGCGCGCGGCGGTTCGAGCCGCTCAGCCAGTCGAACAGCCCGCCGCAGGTGAGCACGGCCGGCGGCAGCAGCTCCTCGTGCTCCTGCACCCAGCGCTCCTGCACCGGGTCGCCCATGCCGACGAAGAGGATGCCCGTGCCGTGGTCGGCGATGTCGGCCGCGATGCGCGGCACGTCGTGCTCGCCGAAGTAGCCGTGGTGGGTGCGGATCCGCGCGCCCGGGATGCGGGCGCGCAACCGTTCGGCCGCCGCCTCAGCCACCCCTTCGGCCGCGCCGAGGAAGTAGACGGGGATGCCGGCGTCGGCGGCGGCCCGCAGCACGGGCTCCGCGACGTCGGTGGTCGCGAGGCGCTCGGGCAGGCGACGGCCGAGCAGACGCGCCCCCCACACGATCGACTGCCCGTCGGCGTACGTGGTGTGCCGCTGCAGGAAGCCGCGCAGTTGCGCGTCCTTGCGGGCCAGGTTGCAGACGTGGGCGTTCACGCCCACGGCGACATCGACGCCCGGCTTGCCGGCCCACTCGATGACGGTCTCGGCGAACGAGCGCTCCGTGAACGAGTCGACCGCCACGCCCGCCACCTCGACCGAGGCGCTGCCGTGCGGGTGCACGTTGAGGTGCGACATGATCAGTACGCTCCTTCGCGGTGCACCATGACGCGCGCGGTGCGCCACATGATCTGCAGGTCGTTCATCAGCGACCAGTTCTCGACGTAGCTGAGGTCGAGCCGCACGCTCTCGTCCCACGAGAGGTCGCTGCGACCGCTCACCTGCCAGAGGCCCGTGATGCCCGGCTTCACATAGAGCCGGCGCACGACGGTGCCGTCGTAGGCGGTGACCTCGGCGGGCAGCGGCGGCCGCGGGCCGACCACGCTCATGTCGCCGCGCAGCACGTTCCAGAACTGGGGCAGCTCATCGAGCGAGAGCTTGCGCAGCACCCGCCCCACGCGGGTGACGCGCGGATCCTGCTTCATCTTGAAGAGCGGGCCGGATCCCTCGTTCCGCTCCCGCAGCTCCGAGAGGCGCTGCTCGGCGTCGACCGCCATGGTGCGGAACTTGAACATGGTGAACACGCGCCCGTCGCGCCCCACCCGCTGCTGGGAGAAGAACACGGAGCCGGGCGAGTCGAGCTTGATCAGCAGCGCCAGCACGGGGGTGATGAGCGCGATCGCGGCGAGCGCGAGCGCGGCGACGCTCACGTCTAGGCCTCGCTTCAGCAGGTGGTGCCCGCCCTCGTAGGAGGGGATCTTGATCTGCAGCATCGGCAGCCCCTCGACCGGGCGGAACGAGATGCGCGGGCCGACCACGTCGGTGACCCGGTTCGAGAGCACGAGGTTCGCCGCCGTGCCCTCGAGCCGCCAGCTGAGCTCGCGCACGAAGGAGGGCGCGTTCTCCGGCTGACTGGCGACGATGATCGTGTCGGCCCCCGCCTGCGAGGCGACCGCGGCCACCTGGTCGGCGCTGCCGCGCACCTGGTAGCGCCGGCCGCCCACGACGAGCGGGCCCCGGTCGGCGCCGAAGAGCGTGGCCGCGACCACCTGGTAGCCGCTGCCGCGATCCGCCTGCAGCGTGCGGATCACGTACTCGACGTCGGCCCGCTCCCCCACGACGAGGGTGCGCGAGGCGTAGTGGCCGATGCGGCGCTGCTCGCGCAGCCAGCGCCGCCACTCCCAGCGCGAGACGAGCAGCGCGACGAGCCCGATCGGCAGCGCGGCGAAGATGAGCACCCGGTCGCCGCTCCAGTCGGCGATGAGCGCGGCGATGGCGACCGCGCCGAAGGCGAGGCCGGTGCCGTGCGCCACCCGGCGGTACTCGAGCGCGCCCGCTCCGAGGCAGCCGAGGTCGCGGCTGCGCATGCCGGTGAGGGCGAGGATCCAGAGCGTCACGAGCGCGACCGCCACGATCGGGGTCGAGCGGCTCGTGCCCACGAGCAGCGACTGCAGCAGCAGCGAGGCCCCCACCGAGGCGAGGATCACCAGCGTGTCGGACGTGCGCAGGCACCACCGGAAGTTCCGCTCCCAGCGCCGCCTGCGCTCCAGCGTGGGCGTGCGCCGCGGCGACAGCGCCACCGCTCCCGTGAACGTATCCAGCCCGCTCTCCACCAGCATGCCGACTCCCCTAGCTTGCACTCCATCGTGAATGTGGAGTCAGGCTAAGAAGATCGGGGGCCGTCGCGGGGGGAAGTTACGCAAGCCCTACGGAGGGGTTCGGCGCGGTTCCCGGGGCCTCTCGCGGAAACCTCCTCCAGCTACGCAATCCCCCGGCCTGGCCCTGCGACCGGCCCGCGCCTACCGGGAGACGTGCTCGCGTCGGAACCACTGCCGCAGTTCGTCGCGACCGCTCACCCGCAGCTTCGTGAACACGTGCCGCAGGTGCGTGTCGACCGTGCGCACCGAGAGGTGGAACTGCTCGGCGATCCATCGGCTCGAGTAGCCCAGCGAGGCGAAGAGCGCGATCTCCCGCTCCCGCGACGACAGCTCCTCGGTGAGGGGCAGCGGCATCCAGATGCCGTATTCCGTGAGCCGTCTCGACGCGGGGGTGTCCCACCCGTCCCGCCCGTCCAGCAGCTCCTCGCAGTGGGCGAGCAGGGCCTCGCCGAACGGGGGGGTCCATCGAGGCCGCGAGAGCCTCGATGCGCCCCCGGTAGGGCGCCGCCTCGGCGCGATCCTCGACCGCGAGCAGGCGCAGCGCGCGCAGTTCGATCGCCTCGAGCTGCTGCGTGCGCGCCCACGAGGCGAGTCGCAGCGCGAGCTCCGCCTTCTCCTCGTCGCCGTTCCACTGGCGGGCCTGCAGGGTCAGCAGCCGCAGGTACCCGGTCACGGCCTGAGAGATGCCGGAGTGCCGGCTCTCGGCGAGGCGGATCGCCCGGCGGCTCGCCGCGTGCTCGCCGAGGGCGGCGAGCGCCAGCGAGAGGGCGGCGTTCACGAGCGCCGCGACGCCGTGCCGATCGTACGCCGCGAGCCGCTCGCGCAGGCGCTCCGCCCGCTGCGCGGCCAGCCGCCACTTGCCGTCGGAGAGGCTCATCAGCACCGCGCAGGTGTCGACGAGCCCCGAGTAGTGCACGTCCGAGAACGACTGCCGCACGGCCTCGCCGAGCATCTGCCGCGCCGACTCGAGGGCGCCGCAGCCCCACGCGCCGATGAAGCCGCAGAAGCGCAGCAGGTCGGCGCTGTCGATCTGCGGCTGCTCGCCGAGCGACGCGAACGACTCGGCGTACTCCGCCACCTGAACCGCGTCCTCCTGCCGCCCGCGCTGCGCGAGGATCAGCGACGAGATCGCGCGTCCGAAGGTGCGCTCCCACTCGATCGGCATCGTGCCGAAGCGGCCGGGATCCGGCACCAGCTCGGCCGCTTCGCGCAGGCGTCCCGAGCGTCCCAGGAAGAGCACGCGGGCGTTGCGCACGATCTCCACCACGCGCGCGTCGGCCTCGGCGAACTCCCGTTCGAGCTCGTCGAGCAGCACCTCGGCGCCCTCGGCGTCCTCCCGGTCGAGCGTGAGGTGCTCGACGAGCGCGAGCCGCAGCTTCGCGCGCAGCAGCGCGGGCACACCCGAGACGCGTCGCGTGCGTTCGACCGCGGTGCGCACGTGGTCGAGGGCCTCGGCGAGACGGGCGCGATCCCCGATGAAGCGCGCGATCTGGCTCGCCTGCTGTGCGCCGATGGTCAGCTGCAGGGTGGACGCGTCGGGGTGCGCGGCGACCGCGAGCGCGACGCGCAGCCGCAGCTGCAGCTCGTGCCCGCTGCGCAGGATCTCGAGCGCCTCCCACAGCCAGCCGAGGGGCACGCTGCGATCGGCGTCGAGCCCCATCGCCACCATGCGGAACAGCAGGCGGGGCGAGCGGTACGGATCCTCGGACCCCAGCTCGTCGTGCAGCGCGTCGAACAGCTGATTGCTCACCTCGACCAGACGCGCGGGGGTCATCTGCTCCCGCACCGCCTTGGTGAGCAGCTGGTGCTTGAGGCTGAGCGTCAGCCGGCCGCTCGGCCCGGTGCCCGCGACCAGCAGTCCCTGCTCGGTGAGGTGCGCCACGTGCACCGGGTCGAGCAGCTGGATGAAGGCGTTCTCGAACATGGGCTCGACGTGCGCGACCAGCTCGAGCGTGCGCAGTTCGGCTGCGGTGCACGTGCTGTGCAGGAACTCGCGGAACTCCGTCGGCACCGCCTCGGCGCCCGGCAGCTCGTAGACGACTCCCCGCTTGCGGCCCACGAGGCCGCGACGGTCGAGGGTGAGCGCGAGCAGCGTGAGCGACAGCGAGTTGCCCTCGGTCACCCGGTACCAGCGGCGCAGCGTCTGCAGTTCGACGTACTCGGCCCCGAGCAGCTGCACGATGAAGCGCTGCGCCTCGGCCACCGAGAGCGGGGGCACGGAGATCTTGCGCACCTGGGGGTCGCGGGCGAGCTGACCCGCGGCGCCGCTGAGCTGGCGGGTGGTGCCGACGACGCGGATCCGATGCGAACGCACGAGCCGGTCGAGCATCATGGACGCCATCGGCGAGTACTGGTCGAGGCCCTGCGCGATGAGCAGCGGCGTGCCGTTCTCGCTGTCGCGCTCGACCGCCTCGATGAGCCGGGCGGCCAGCACCTCGGGCTCCTCGATGTTGAAGTGGTCGCTGTTCTCGAGCGCGTCGGAGGCGCCGAAGAGTTCGGGGAAGTGGAAGCCGAAGTGGGTGGCGATACCCGTGAGCGGGCTCGGCGGCGGCTCCAGCGCGATCACCGAGACCGGCTCGCCGAGCCGTCCCGCCAGGGCGCCCGCCGCCTCCTGGGCGAGCCGGTTCTTGCCCGTTCCGGCCTCGCCGATCAGCAGTGCGACGCTGCCGGGCGGCCCGAGGGCCTCCAGCAGCATCTCGAGACGTTCGGGAGTGCTGCTCTCCTCGACCGTCGCGCGCGATTCAGCTGAGATCGTGAATTCGCGCTCCACCCCGTCTGCATTGAATAGTTCCATCACTCGACTCCCCCAGGGGAGCCAGTCGGCCCCCACTGCCGCCCGAAAGCCCCCTCAGAGTAGGCCGAGTTTTTTCACCCTGCACTCGACATTACGTGTTTCGCACGTACGTAAGTCTCCGCCCGGAACTCGCGACACGTCAATGGGGGTTTTGGGAAATTGTTAACTATGTGATAAATGCGTCATGCTTTCGCAGCCAACGGTGGGCGGACATGCAAAGATGAGGGCCCGGTCATCACGATTCGAAGGAGAGTCATGGCCCAGCACGCAGACAGCGGCGAGGGGGCCGCGAGCGCCGAGCAGGCCGGCTCCGCCGCCGCGCGCGAGGCGGCGTCGCACCGCCCCGCTCACGCGGCGGGCTCCGCGCGGCCTCCCGCGGCCCTCGTGATCCTCAGCTCCGTGAAGTGGAACTTCGCCTGGCAGCGCCACCACTCGCTCGCTCGCGCGGCGGCGGCGTCGGGCACGGCGGTCGTGTTCGTCGAGCCGCAGCTCAGAGACGCGCGGCAGGTCGTGGCCCGGCTGCGGCGCGGCAGCGGTGCCGCTCCCCCGACGCAGCAGGTGCCCGAGGGCGTGCGGATCCTGCGCTGGTCGCCGGTCGACCTGCTGCCCGGCGCGACCCTGCGCCGCATCCGTCGGCTGCTGGGCTCCGCTGCGGCCGACGAGACGATGGTGCTGCAGTACGTGCCCTCGCGACGAGGTCTGGCGCTGGCCCGGCGGCTCGGCCGGGGCCGGCACGTCTACGACCGCGTGCTCGACTGGTCGAGGGTGCCCGCGAACTGGTTCCCGCCGCGCGGCTGGCGCCGGGTCGAGAACGCCCTCGAGCGCGAGGCGCGCCTCGTCACCGACTCCGCCGCCATGCAACGGAAGTGGGCCGAGCGAGGCCTCGACTCGATCCTCGTGCTGCCCGCCGCCGACGACGAGTTCACCCGGCACCCCTGGTCGAGCCCGCGCGCCGACGCCCCGATCGGCTACTTCGGCACGGTGCAGGAGGGCATCATCGACCTGCCCGCCGTCGCCGCCGTCGCGCGGGCGCACCCCGTCGAGGTCGTGGGCGAGGTCGACGAGGCCTCGCGGGCCGTGCTGCGCGATGCCGGCGCGATTCTCGCCGCTCCGGTGCCCGTCGCCGAGCTGCCGCCGATCATCGACCGCTGGAGCGCGATCCTGCTCCCCTACCGCGTGGGCGACCGCAGGGAGACCCTCGTGCCGGCGAAGATCTGGAACTCGCTCGCCAGCCGTCGCCCGGTGCTCACCCTCGGGCTGGCGCTCCCCGACGGGATCGCGCAGCACACCGTGCCGCTCGACGACGCGGCATCGGTCGCCGAGGCGGCGATCGCCGCGATCGAACGCGGCGGCGACGCGGCCCCCCAGCGGGTGCCCACCTGGGCCGACGCGTGGCGCCGGATCGTCGAATTCGCCTCGCCGATCGCCTGACGCCCTTGCATCCGCACGGGCGAGGCACCACGATGAGAGCATGAACTCCTCGCCGCTCCACGCCGTCCCCGACCGCAGCACCGCCATCGACGTCGACTTCGAGAACAGCGCCGAAGACCCCGCCTTCACCCTCTTCGCGGTGTTCCGCGTCAGCTCGTCGCACCCCGTCACGATCGACGGCCGCGACGTGCCGGACGCGGTGCAGGAGCTCGAGGGCGTGGTCGAGGTCATCGAGGAGGAGGGCGTCGCCCTGCGCGGCTGGTACGACGTCAGCGGCATGCGGTCCGACGCCGACCTCATGGTCTGGCTGCACGGCACTGCGGCCGAGGATCTGCAGTGGGCCCTGCGCGAGCTGCGCCGCTCGACGCTGCTCAGCCCGCTCATCCGCACGTGGAGCGCCGTCGGCGTGCACCGCGACGCCGAGTTCAACCGCGGCCATCTGCCGGGCTTCGTGCGCGGCGTGCCGGCTCAGCAGTGGCTCGCCGTCTACCCGTTCGTGCGGTCGCCTGAATGGTACCTGCTGCCTCCCGAGGATCGGCGCACAATGCTCGCCGAGCACGGCCGCGCGGGCGCGCAGCACGCGGGCGTCGTGTCGAACACGGTGTCGGCCTTCGCACTCGGCGACTACGAGTGGCTGCTGCCGATGGAGGCCGACGACCTCACCGAGCTGGTGGACATGATGCGGGATCTGCGCGGCGTGGACGCCCGCAACTACGTGCACCTCGAGACCCCGTTCTACACGGGTCGGCGCATCGAGACCGTCGAGATCGTCGAGGTGCTGCAGTAGCGACTGCGCTCCGCCCCGAGCGGGGTGAGTAGGAATCACGGCTTTTGTCCGCCCCCGCCGGGCACGCGACCTACCATCTGGCGTGTGGGAGCATTCGCAGTACAGCAGCAGACGGCCGTGCGCCCCGGCGCCAAGGCCGGGTACATGCACGAGATCGACGGTGTGCGCGGCATCGCGCTCACGCTCGTCATGCTGTTCCACGTCTTCGGCAACGGCCGGGTCTCGGGCGGGGTCGACGTCTTCCTCGTGCTGTCGGCCTACTTCCTCACGCGCAAGCTGCTCGGCTACTTCGACCGGCCCGAGCCGGGCGGCGGGCGCAAGCGACCTGCGGCCTGGCTGCGCAAGCACTTCATCGGCGTCTCGACGCGGCTGATCCCGAGCTCGGTCATCGTGCTCTCCGCGGTGCTGATCGGCACCTGGCTGTGGGTTCCGGCGACCCGGTACCTGCAGACCTTCCGCGAGGTGTTCGCCTCGGCGCTGTATTACGAGAACTGGGAGCTCATCTCGTCGCAGCTCTCGTACGGCGCCGCGGGGCCCGATTCGAGCCCCGTGCAGCATTTCTGGTCGCTGGCCGTGCAGGGGCAGTTCTTCCTGGTCTGGCCGTTCCTGGCGCTCGCGCTCTACGCGGCCTTCGGGCGCCGCAGGGGCGCCGGCGCCGGCGATGCCCGTGCCGCGGGTGCGGGCGGCTTCTCGTTCCGAGCGGTGTTCCTCGCGACGACCGTCGTGCTGACGGTCGTGTCGTTCGTCTGGGCGCTCATCCTGGTCGATGCCGATCAGACCGTCGCCTACTTCAACACGTTCAGCCGGTTCTGGGAGCTGGGTGCGGGGGCGCTGATCGCGTTCATCCCCGCTGCCTTCTGCGCTCGGTCGTGGGTGCGGGAGGGCGGCATCTGGGTCGGGCTCGGCATGATCCTCGTGTGCGGCTTCATCTTCGACGGCGCGCGCGAGTTCCCGGGGGTGCCGGCCCTCTGGCCGGTGGGGGCGTCGCTGCTCGTGCTCTTCGGCGCGACTCGCGGCGCCCCCGACGGGTGGGCCGCGCGGGCGCTCAGCGTGGGCCCCGTCAAGTTCCTCGCCAGGATCACCTACCAGCTGTACCTCTGGCACTGGCCCGTGCTGGTCTTCACCATGCGCGCGCGGGACGAGACGTCGGTGGGCTGGGACGTCGCGATCTTCGTGGCGGCCGTGTCGTTCGTGCTCTCGATCCTCACCGAGCGGCTCGTCTCGTCGGTCTCGCGACGATCGCTGCAGGAGTGGTCGTGGCCGCGGGCCGCCGCCGTGCCCCTGGTGCCCCTCATGCTGCTCTCGACGGTGACCGTGGGGTGGGCGCAGGCCGTGAACCAGCAGCGCAAGGCGGATCTCGCGGCGGCCGCTCAGCTCTCGCCCGAGCAGGTCGGGGCGGGCGCGCTCGCCGGCCCGCACCCGGCGGTGCGGGTCGATCCCGAGGCGCGCTTCCTGCCCACGCCCACATCGGCCTTCATCGATCTCGCCCCGATCTACCACGAGGGCTGCATCCAGTCGCACCGCGACGAGCCCGGGGCGGGCGAGGTGCTGGTCTGCGACGTCGACGACTTCGGCGCCGAGCGCACGGTGGTGCTCACCGGCGGGTCGTTCTCGGTGCAGTGGTATCCCGCGCTGCGCAGCATCGCCGAGCAGCACCACTGGCGCCTGATCGTCATCGAGAAGGACGGCTGCCGGCTCACCACCGAGCAGACCGGGGACACCTGCAGCGACTGGAACGGCGACGTCATCCGCACGATCGCGTCGTATGATCCCGACCTCGTCTTCACTCTCGGCAGCGTCGTCTCCTTCGAGGCGGACACCCCGGAGGAGATTCCGACGGGCATGGTCGAGCAGGTCGAGAAGCTCGGCGAGCTCGGCATCGAGGTGGTGGGGATCCGGGGCACCCCGAAGTTCCCCTTCGACGTGCCCGAGTGCCTCGTCGAGCACGGGGGCGATCCCGAGGCCTGCTCCCTGCCCCGGTCGCAGAAGCTCGCCTCCGACTTCTTCGAGACGCTGGCGGCCGATCTGCCGGCGAACCTCAGCATCCTCGACCTCTCCGACGCGCTGTGCGGGCCGGCCGTCTGCGAGCCGATCGTCGGCAACGTGCTCGTCTACCGCGATGACGGGCACATGACGAGCACCTACGCCCGCACCACCGAGCCGGCGCTGCTCGAGGCGCTGCGCGAGGCGGAGCCGCAGCTCTTCTCGACACAGCCCGCGACGAGCTGACGCGCGCGGTCGTTCCGCGCGGGCGGGAGCGACCGCGCGCGTCAGTTCGAGTGCGAGGGGGCGCTGGGCGGGGGCGGGGCGGCCTCGGGGATCCCCGCTTCGCGCAGCAGACGCCTGTCGCGGGCGGCGACGCAGACGCGCAGCAGCACCGCGAGGCCCACGCCGACGCCGGCGCCGGTCGTGTTCGCGACCACGTCGAGCACGCTGGCGAACCGCTCGGGCAGCAGTGCGAACTGCGCGATCTCGACCGCCGCCGAGAACCCCGCGCCGAGCAGCGCGGCGAGCCAGGCGCGGCCGAGCGGCAGCAGCAGCGCCGCGAAGAATCCGAGCGGCACGAACATCACGATGTTCGCGGTGAACTCGAGCTCCGCGTAGCCGAACCTCTCGGGCACGCCGAGGCCGTGCAGCAGAGCGAGCGCCTCCCGCACCAGCGCCCGGTGGCCGCGATCGACGGGAGCCGGGTTCAGTGTGACCGCCGTCACGAGCGTCGCTCCGGCGAGCAGGCCGAGGATCCCGGCCCACACTCGGGCGGTGACCGCCGGCCGGCGCGGGGCGACCGCGGATCGAGTCGCGGGCGGGGCGGCGCCGCTCACCGCCAGGGGCGGTGCGTCGGCGCCGTCGCCCGACACGGGGTCACAACCCCGAGTAGGCGTGCAGGCCCTTGAAGAAGACGTTCACGATCGTGAAGTTGAAGATCACCGCGGCGTAGGCGATGACGTTCAGCCACGCCGAGCGGGTGCCGCGCCAGCCGCGCGTCGCACGCGCGTGGATGAAGCCGGCGTAGAGCACCCAGATCACGAACGTCCAGACCTCCTTCGTGTCCCAGCCCCAGTAGCGGCTCCAGGCGCGCTCGGCCCAGATCGCACCCGCGATGAGCGTGAAGGTCCAGAACACGAAGCCGATGATCGCGAGGCGGTAGGCCAGATCCTCGAGCCGCACCGCCCCGGGCAGGCTGCCCATGAAGGCGAATCCGCCGGGCTCCCCCGCGGCGACGCGGCTGTCGCGACGGGTTTGCAGCAGCTGCAGGATCGAGAGCCCGAACGACAGCGTGAGGAACGCGACGGCCAGCACGGCGACGAGGATGTGGATCACCAGCCAGTACGAGTCGAGCGCGGGCTGCAGGGGCACGATCTCGACGTAGTAGTTGATCTTGGTGATGCCGAGGAACAGCACCGTCATGCCCGTGATGAGCGTGCCGAGGAAGCGCAGGTCGACGAAGAACTGCACCAGCAGGAAGACGAGCACGATCGCGCACGTCGCCGTCAGCGCGAACTCGTACATGTTGGCCCACGGCACGCGCTCGGCGGCGATGCCGCGCAGCACGGTGGCGCCGAGGTGCAGCAGGAAGGCGAGCACGGTGAGCGAGAAGCCGATGCGCAGCGAGCGGGAGCGGGGCTGCTTCGTCGCGGTGCGGGCGGCGGACGCGGTGCGGGTGAGCGTCGCGACGCCGCCGGCCCCCGCTGCCGCCTGCCGCGCATCGCCGCGCACCGCCTGCTGCGAGGCGTCGCCGCTGCGGTTGGCGAGGTCGACCGCGTAGAAGACGAACGCGATCGAGTACACGATCATTGCGGAATACAGCGCGATCGTCGAGTAGTGTTCCAGCTCACTCAGCACAGTGCATCAGGGTACCCTGCGTGCCTGGGAACTCACGGGCGCCGGCCCCGGCCCCCGCCCGACCGGCCGGGCTCAGTCGCGCTCCGTCACCTCGACCGTGAAGGTGAGCGGCTGGATGCCGCCCTGCTCGTTCGTCATGGTGACCTCGGTCGAACCGGGCGAGAGCGCGGTGACGCCCGGATTGAACTCGGCGCTGTCGCCCACGCGGCCGGGGGTGAACTCGGCGATCCCGGGATCGGCGACCTCGCCCGCGTAGCTGTCGACCGCGAGGCTGTCGGTGTTGATGTTGAGCACCTGGCCGACCACGAGCTCGACGCGCGCGCCCTGCAGGTCGTTCGCGCTCATCGTGACGGGCGCGATCGTGTCCTTGCCGATCGGCTCGGAGGCGGTGCCGCCGCCCGAGTCGTCGGCGGTCTCGGCGCTCCCGCCGCAGCCGGCGAGCGTCAGTGCCAGCAGGGCGGCGGCTCCGAGAGCGGCCCAGTTCTTCGTTCTCATGGCATCAGTGTGGCATCTCCGCAGCGCGCCCCCAAGCGGCCTCGGCGACTTCGCAGCATCGGGGGCGAGACGCACCGGCCGGCGTCCGGGCCACCGACCCCGGCGGCGGTTCCCCGCATCGAGTCCGAGCGCCGCCGATCCGCAGCTTCCCCGCACATCGAATCATGGTTAACATTGGACACTATCCAAGAGTTGTCCGGAGATCACCTCCCGGACCCGCGCACGACAGGGGAGCACCATGAGCATCACCGGCACCGGCATCGACACCGCCGAATCGACGGCCGACGGCCCACGACCCGGCGGCTGCCCCGTCGCGCACGCGGGCGGCACGAGCGCGGCGAGCACCTCCGGAGCCGCTGCGGGAGCCACCGCGAGCACTCCCCCCGCCGACGACGGCTACTTCGGCCCGGGCAGCGTCAGCTGGCGGCTCTTCTCCGACCCCAGTTCGAAGCTCGGCGGCGTCGCCGCGCTGCTGCTCCAGTCGCTCAACCCGATGATGATGCGCGTGTTCGACGGGACGAGCGGGTACGCCTCGGACGCGGAGGGCCGCGCCGAGCGCACCGGCAGGTACATCGACACGACCGTCTTCGGCGATCGGGCCCACGCCGACGCGGCGGGCGAAGCGGTGCAGCGGCTGCACGCGGCGAGCGTCTGGACCGACCCGCGCACCGGCGAGGAGCTGCGCGCAGACACCCAGGAGTGGCTCGCCTGGACCCACAACGCGATCGTCTACGGCGTGCTGCGCGCCTCCGACGCCTTCGGTCCGACGCTCACCGTGGCCGAGCAGGATCGATTCGTGGTCGAGCAGCACGAGGCGGCTCGCATCGTCGGCATCACCGACGCATCGCTGCTGCCGGGCAGCCGTTTCGAGCTCGACCGCTACATCGACGACAACCGCGGGTGGATGGCGCTCACGCTGCCCGCCGCCGAGCTCTCCCGAGAGCTGCGCGCACCCGCGCTCCGCGGAAACCCGGTCAAGGTGTGGGCCGCGGTCAACATCCAGGACGGCATCCTCTCCCTGCTGCCCGACTGGGCGCGGCTGCTGTTCGGCGTCGAGGGACGCCCCATGAGCCTGCGCGCCGCCGCGCGCGTGACGCGGCGGCTCACCGCCGCAGCCCGCGCGGGGCGCTCGAGCGAGGACCTGATCTCCGAGGTGGCCGAGCGCGTGCAGACCCACCCCTATCGCAAGGTGCGCCGGCGCTGATCCCCCGCTCCGGGCCCGCACCCCCCTGGTCGACTTATCGGCATCGCCCCGCGACGACCGTGAGCCCCGCGAGAACGGCGGCGCCGCAGCCGCAGTCCGCGCACGGGGCGCCGGGCCCGCGCACCCGCATCGCCATACACTGAGACCATGCAAATCGAGACACCGTCCAAACCCGGCATCTGGCGCGAGAGCGCGACGCTGTTCGCCCTGGGGTGGGGTCTCGTGCGCTCGGGCGGGACGCGGCTGCTCGGGCTGATCCTCGTCTCCCAGCTCGTCATCCTGGGAATCGCGCTGCCCGTGATCGGGTGGCTGTTCCGCGAGGCACTGCGCGCGAGCGGCATGACGGGCCTCGATCTGGGCGCCCTCGCGCCCGGCCGGGGGCTCCCGCTCACGATCGGGCTGATCGCGGTGATCATCGCCCTCGCGTTCTGGCTGATCTCGCTGCAGTTCACCGCTCTCGTGGTGCTGCTGCAGTGGCCCGGCATCGGCTGGCGGGGCTTCGCGGCCGAACTCGGCCGGGTCGCGCGCAAGCTGCTGCGACCGAGCTCCCTCCCGCTGCTCTGCTACCTGTTCCTGCTGCTGCCCCTCACAGGCTTCGGCTTCACCTCGACCTTCACCCGGGGCATCGCGATCCCCTCGTTCGTCTCGGGCGAGCTGCTCAAGAGCGCGTCGAGCGCGGTCGCGCTCGGAGCCTTCCTGCTGGTGCTCGCGGTGCTCAACGTGCGCCTCTCGCTCACCGTGCCCGTCTTCGTGCTGACCGACGGCGGGCGGGCGTCGCGGTGCAGTTGGCGCCTCACCCGCGGCGTTCGGAGCTGGCTGCCGCTCGTGCTGGCGGTCGCCGCCGTGATGCTGCTCGCCGGGCTCGCGGCGCTCGCGCTGACCGTGGCCGCCGTCGTGCCGACCGCGCTGACCGACGAGCTCGCACCCGGCGCCTCACCGTTCGTCGCGGCCTACTCGCTCGGGGCGGCGCAGGTGATCGGCTTCCTGCTCAGCGGCCTGGCGACGGCGTTCGTCGCGTCGATCCTGATCATGAGCGTGCGGCGGCGAGCCGATCGGCTCGCGCCGGGCGTAACGCTCGTGGATCGGACGCGGCCCGCCCCCTCCCCCGAGGGCCGGCCCGCGCGTCGATCGCGGCGCCCGGCGCTGCTCGCCGGCGCGATCGCCCTCGTCACCGCGCTCGGTCTCGGCACGGTGGCCGTCGACACCATGCAGCGGCTCTCCGACGCCCCCGAGACCCTCGTGCTCGCGCACCGCGGCTTCTCGGACGGCGGCGTGGAGAACACCCTCGGCGGGCTCGATGCCGCGCACGCCGCGGGCGCCGACCTCGTCGAGATGGACGTCATGCAGACGGCCGACGGCGAGTTCGTCGCGATGCACGACGCGACCCTCGGCCGTCTCGCCGGGCGGCCCGACGCCGTGAAGGATCTCACCCTCGCCGAGCTGACCGCGATCACCGTGCACGATCAGCACGGGCACGAGGATCTCATTCCGAGCTTCGCCGACTACGTGACGCGTGCGCAGCAGCTCGGCATGCCGCTGCTCATCGAGATCAAGCTCGGCGGCGCCGACACCCCCGACCACGTCGAACGGCTGGTGGCCGAGCTCGAGGCGCTCGACGCGCTCGAGAGCAACATCTACCACTCGCTCGACGCCCCGAGCGTGGCCCGCCTGAAGCAGCTGCGCCCCGACCTCACGGTCGGCTACACGATGGCGTTCGCCGCTGTCGCGGCGCCCGACACCCCGGCCGACTTCATCGTGCCCGAGGAGTGGAGCGCGACCGAGCAGCTGCAGCGGTCGGCTGCCGAGTCGGGCCTCGGCTTCATGGTGTGGACCCTGAACGACGAGGCCGGCATGCGAGAGCAGCTGCGGCGCAGCGCCGATGGCATCATCACCGATCACCCCGACCGGGTGCTCGCCCTGCGCGCCGAGATGCAGCAGGAGACCGGGCTGGCCGACGTGCTGGTCGACGCCGTCACCCGCTTCGTGAAGGTCGTCTAGGCGCGGGCTCTCCGCGCACGGCCTAGACCCCGAGCACCTGGCCCTCGAGGCGCGCGTAGCTCGTCTCCATGCCGTCGACCATGCCGGTGGCGAGGATCATCTCGCGGGTCGCCTCGTCGGGGTAGGTGATGAGCAGCGACAGCAGGGTGCCGCCCTCGACGGGGGTGAGCGTCATCTCGTTGATCGTCTCGGCGCTGTTCGCCGCATCGGGGTCGTCGGGCGTCCACATCGCCTCGGTCGTGACCGAGCGGTACGGCGCCGACACCTCGCGGGCGACGCCGGTGAACCCGAACCGCTGGCCGTCGGCCGTGTTCTCCCAGCCGCTGCGGTACCGCTCGCCGGCTTCGGCGGCGACCTCGCAGATCGGCATGGTCCAGCCGTCGGGGCCGAGCTGCCAGCGCCGCAGCAGTTCGGGGTCCATGTGCGCCCGCCACACCTGCTCGACCGTGCCTCGGATCACCCGAGAGACGCGGGCCTGGCGGTCGCCGATCAGCTGCAGCTCGGTGCCGCGTCCGGCGGCGAACGACGCGAGATCCTCGACCACGGCGTCGATCTGCCCCATCGCGGCGCTCATGCCCTCGACCATGCCCATGCCCTGCAGCTGCTCGAGCTCGTCGAGCGAGCCGAAGTGCGTGGTCGTGGTGAGTCGCGAGCCGAGCGCGGTCTCGGCGAACTCGAACACCATGCGCATGCTCGGCAGGTCGGGGTTGGGCGTGCCGTCCTCGTGGGCGAAGCCGTCGCGCACCTCGAACGAGTGCGGCGCGTCGACGGCGTCCCACTCCCAGTAGCCGCAGCTGCGGTCGCCCTCGGGGCCGGTCATGTAGTACTGGCTGAGCCCGCCGGGGTGGGCGTCGTGACGCAGGAAGGTGGCGGGATACTCGGGCGGCCCCCAGAAGCGCTCGATCTGGCGCGGGTCGGTGTAGGCGTCCCAGAGTCTGCGCACGGGGACGGTGAAGTCGGCGATCACGGTGAGGGTGAGCGCTTCGGGATCGGTGGTGACTGCGGTGATGGGCATGATTCGGGCCTTTCGTGGTGCGCCGTGCGGGACGCGGGTGGGGGTCGGCGCCGCGTTGCGCCGGCCCGGGGTCAGCTGGCGGGCGGATCCTCGGCGAGGAGCGCGTCGAGACGTTCGATGCGCCCGCGCCAGATCTGCTCGAAGCGGCCCAGCAGCTGCTGGGCGCGGCGGATGGTGTCGGGGTTGCCTCGGATGATGCGCTCCCTTCCTCGGGGGATGCGTTCGACGAGGTCGGCGGCCTCGAGCACGGCGATGTGCTTCTGCACGGCCGCGAACGACATCTCGTAGCGGTCGGCGAGTTGCGAGATCGACGCCTCTGCGCCGAGCGTGCGGCGCACGATGTCGCGGCGCGTGGCGTCGGCGAGCGCCCGGAAGACGCGGTCGACCTCGGCGTCGTCGAGTTCGCCGATGGCGGTGGGCTGGCGGTCGGGAGCGGTCTTTATGAGCGCCTCCTCAATATGAAACCATTTAGTTGCATATTAAGTCACGCGGGCGCCCGGGTCAACCCCGGGCTCCCCGCGGCTCCCGCTTGCGCAAGCGAACTCGGCACCCGCCTCGTGCGGGGCTGTTCGGGCGCGTCGCTACTCGGCGGCCGGCGCCTGGGGGGACTCGGGGGCGGTTCCGCTCTTCGCCGCCCGGCGCTTCGCCCGCCACGACGAGAACGCGCGCCACATCTCGACCAGGATCGGGATGCCCGGGATCAGCACCAGCACGATGATGAAGACCTCGCTGTACTGCTGCACGAACGGGATCTGCCCGAGGAAGTAGCCGAGCAGCGTCACCCCCACCGCCCAGAGCAGCCCGCCGACCGCGTTGTAGACGACGAAGCGGCGGTACGTCATGTTGCCGACGCCCGCCGCGGCGGGCACGAACCCGCGGATGATCGGCAGGAAGCGCGCGATGATGATCGCCTTCGGGCCGTGCTTCTCGAAGAACGCGTGCGTGCGCGCCACGTTCTCGGGGTTGAAGAGCCGACTCTTCGGGCGGTTGAAGATGGCCGGGCCGATCTTGCGGCCGAGCATGAAGCCCATCTGGTCGCCCAGGAACGCGCAGATGAACAGCACCGTGCAGGTGATCCAGATCGGGATGTCGATGATCGGCACGCCGCCCGGCCCGGTCGCGCTGAAGAGCCCCACGGTGAACAGCAGCGAGTCGCCGGGCAGGAAGGCGAGCACCACCACGCCGGTCTCGAGGAACACGAACAGGCACGCGAGCACGAGCGCGGCCCAGCCCCCCGCCTCCAGCAGCGTCTCGGGGTCGAGCCAGTCGATGCCGAGCAGCGCGGGGACGACGAGTGCGCTCAGCGAAGAGGAGGTGAGAGTCACGTGTGGGGCTCTGCTTTCGATCGGATCAGGCGGGCACGACGCCTTCTAGTATGCCCGCCGCTGCTGTACGACCACTCCCGATGCGGAAGCGCCCGCGCCGCCGAACCGACGGAGGCCCCGGATCGCGTACGCTCCGGGGCCTCCGTCGGACGCGCGGCGGTCAGGCCCGCTCGGCCATCTCCACCACGTTCTGCAGCAGCAGCGCGCGCGTCATGGGGCCGACCCCCCCGGGGTTCGGCGAGACCCAGCCCGCCACCTTGGCGACGCCCGGGTCGACATCGCCCACCACGCGGCTCTTGCCGGTCTCGGGGTCGGTCTTGCGCGAGACTCCCACGTCGAGCACGATCGCGCCGGGCTTCACGTGCTCGGCGGCGACGATGCCCTCGACGCCGGCTGCGGCGACGATCACGTCGGCGCGGCGCAGCTCGGCGGCGAGATCCTTCGTGCCGGTGTGCGTCAGCGTGACGGTCGCGTTGTACTCGCGGCGCGTGAGCAGGGGGCCGATCGGCCGGCCGACGGTCACGCCCCGACCCACGACCACCACGTGCTGACCGGCCCACGACAGGCCGTTGCGCTCGACCAGCTCGATCACGCCGCGCGGGGTGCAGGGGAGGGGGCTCGTGATCTCGGTGTTAGCGTTGAGCACGAGACGCCCGAGGTTCGTCGGGTGCAGACCGTCGGCGTCCTTGCCGGGATCGATGCGCTCGAGGATGCGGTCGGTGTCGATGTGCTTCGGCAGCGGCAGCTGCACGATGTAGCCCGTGCACTCGGGATCGGCGTTGAGCTCGTCGAGCACCGCCTCCAGCTCCTGCTGGGTCACCGTCTCGGGCAGCTCGCGCTTGATCGAGGCGATGCCGACCTCGGCGCAGTCGCGGTGCTTGCCCGCCACGTACCACTGCGAGCCGGGATCCTCGCCCACGAGCACGGTGGCGAGACCGGGCACGATGCCGCGCTCGCGCAGCGCGGCCACCCGCTGCGTCAGCTCGCTCTTGATCGCGGCGGCCGCGGCCGTGCCGTCGAGGATGTTTGCAGACATGACTGACTCCTCTTGTGAGCCGTGTCCGGGCCCGTCGATGGGCGGCGAGCGCCGCCCGCTTCGACGGGCCCGGCGAACGGGTTTACCAGGTCTCGAGGCCGGGGTACAGCGGGAAGGCCTCTGCGAGCGCGGTGACCCGGGCCTTGAGGGCCTCGATGTCGCCGGACTGCTGCAGGGTCTGCGCGATGATGTCGGCCACCTCGGCGAACTCGGCGTCGCCGAAGCCGCGGGTCGCGAGCGCGGGCGTGCCGATGCGCAGGCCGCTCGTGACCATCGGGGGCCGCGGGTCGAAGGGCACGGCGTTGCGGTTGACGGTGATGCCCACCGCGTGCAGCGCGTCCTCGGCCTGCTGGCCGTCGAGCTCGCTGTGGCGCAGGTCGGCGAGCACCAGGTGCACGTCGGTGCCGCCGGTCAGCACGTCGACGCCGGCGCTCTTCGAGGCCTCGCTCGTCAGGGACTCGGCCACGAGCTTGGCGCCCGAGAGGGTGCGCACCTGGCGATCCTTGAACTCGTCGGTGGCGGCGAGCTTGAAGGCGGTCGCCTTGGCGGCGATCACGTGCATGAGCGGGCCGCCCTGCTGGCCGGGGAACACGTTCGAGTTGAGACGCTTGTAGATCTCGAGGTCGTTCGTGAGGATGAAGCCCGAGCGGGGGCCGCCGATGGTCTTGTGCACAGTCGACGAGACGACGTGGGCGTGCGGCACCGGGTTGGGGTAGAGGCCCGCGGCGACGAGGCCCGCGAAGTGCGCCATGTCGACCCACAGGGTCGCGCCCACCTCGTCGGCGATCTCGCGGAACTTCGCGAAGTCGAGCGTGCGGGGATAGGCCGACCAGCCGGCGATGATCACCTTCGGCTTGTGCTCGAGCGCCTGCTCGCGCACGACGTCCATGTCGATGAGGAAGGTCTCGGGGTCGACGCCGTAGTGCGCGACGTTGTAGAGCTTGCCCGAGAAGTTGAGCTTCATGCCGTGGGTGAGGTGGCCGCCGTGGGCGAGCTCGAGGCCCAGGATGGTGTCGCCGGGCTCGGCGATGGCGCTGAGCACGGCGGCGTTGGCGCTCGCGCCCGAGTGGGGCTGCACGTTCGCGTACTTCGCGCCGAACAGCGACTTGGCGCGCTCGCGGGCCAGATCCTCGGCGACGTCGACGAACTCGCAGCCGCCGTAGTAGCGGCGGCCCGGGTAGCCCTCGGCGTACTTGTTGGTGAGCACGGAGCCCTGCGCCTCGAGCACGGCGCGGGGCACGAAGTTCTCGCTGGCGATCATCTCGAGGGTGCCGCGCTGGCGGCCGAGCTCGTTCTTGAGCACCTCGGCGATCTCGGGATCGACCGCCTCGAGCGGCTCGTTGAAGAATGCGGACTGGGTGGACATTGTGTGCTCCTTCTGTCTTCGTCTCCGTGGCACACGGAGATTCCAGAGAAATACGACCCAGGCGAGCGGCCAATTGATGCGAAACGTCGTTCCCCGATGGTGTCCCATCTGCACGCCAGTCACGACAGCCATCAGTTTAGCGCGGATCCACTACCCTTGTACTCCGTGAGCACCAACACGATCGCCCCCGCAGAGACCACCGACAGCACCCAGTGGGTGCTCACCCTCTCGTGCATCGACGGTCCGGGCATCGTGCACGCGATCAGCGGGGCAATCGTCGCCGCCGGCGGCAACATCGCCGAGAGCCAGCAGTTCGCCTCGGCGGACACGGGTCGGTTCTTCATGCGCCTGCAGGTCGAGGCGGTGGCGCAGCCCGAGACCTTCGAGCAGCGGTTCACGGGCGCCCTCGCGCCCGTCACCGAGCGCTACCACATGACCTGGCGCCTCGACACGGTGGGCCGTCCCGTGCGCACGCTGCTCCTCGCCTCCACCGCGACCCACTGCGTCAACGATCTGCTCTACCGCCGCCGCGCGGGCCAGCTGCCGATCGAGGTGCCCCTCGTGCTCTCGAACCACGAGACCATGCGCGACATCGCCGAGTTCTACGGGGTGCCCTTCGAGCACCGCCCCATCGCGGGCGCCGACGACAAGGCCGCGTTCGAGCGTCGCGTGCTCGAGGCCGTCGAAGAACTCGACATCGAGCTCGTGGTGCTGGCCCGCTACATGCAGATCCTGTCGCCGGAGCTGTGCGAGGCGCTCGAGGGGCGCGCGATCAACATCCACCACTCGTTCCTGCCCGGGTTCAAGGGCGCCAACCCCTACAAGCAGGCGCATCAGCGCGGCGTGAAACTCATCGGCGCGACCGCGCACTTCGTCACCACCGACCTCGACGAGGGCCCGATCATCGAGCAGGACACCACCCGCGTCGACCACTCCTATTCGCCGCGCGAGCTCGTGCAGCTGGGGCAGGACATCGAGGCGCGCGTGCTGCGGCACGCGGTCAACTGGTTCGCCGAGAACCGCATTCTGGCCGACGGCGACCGCACCATCATCTTCCAGTAGCGGGTCGCGGCGCGTTCGGCGCCGACGGCCTCGCCGGTCCGGATCCGGCCTCCTCGCGCACGGCTGCGAGTTCGGCCCGCAGACCTGCGAGCAGCGCGCGGAGACCCAGCTCAAACGCCGCGTCCGCGGGCCGCTGCCCGGCGGCCGCGAGCGCCGCACGCCGCGCTTCGTAGGCGACGGCGAACGCGGGCACGTCGGTGCGGGGGCCGGGATCGAGCATGTCGTCGGCGGCGGCGAGATCGAGGGCCGAGCCGAGTATGAACGATTCGAGCGCGACGAGCGCCGTGAGCGCGCGATCCCGCGGCCAACCGGCCCGCAGCATCGCGGCGATGACGGCCTCGTACATGCGCGTCGTCGCCGACTCCTCGGCGAGGGGCAGCACCGCGAGCAGCGCGACCGTCGAGGGGTGGGCGGCGAAGGCGACGCGGTAGTGGTGGGCCCATTCCTCGAGCGCCTCGTCCCACGGCTCGTGCTCGAACACGCCGGTGGGAATGCGGTCGCTGAGCAGCTCCCGCACCCCGGCGATGAGCTCGGCGCGGCCGGCGACGTGGTTGTACAGCGCGGAGGGCCGCACGCCGAGCTCGGCGGCGATCGCGCGCATGCCGGCGCCGTCGGCACCGCGTTCGTCGATGAGCCGCAGGCCGGTCTCGATGATGAGGCGTCGCGAGAGCACGCGCACGCTCGGCCGTCCGGCCCTGCGTCGCGCCGGAGCGGGCCGTTGGGGGGATCCCGCCCCGTCGGCTGCTGCTGCCATCGCACTCCCCCTCCGTCGCCGGCGCCGCTCCGAGCCGCCCGTTCGCGGCGGTGAGCCGCGGCGCCCCGCGGCTGCCGCGCACCGGTCCCGGTTCACGCTAGCGCAACGCCCCGTTCCGTACTATTCTCGACGCGGCACCCGAAAAGAACCCCGTTCATTTTGCGTGCCGCGTCGCGGCGAGAGCGATTCGTCGCGAGGCCGAGCACACATCGAAGGAGATCCCGTGGCCGCTGCCCCCGACGCCGGCACCGCCGCTCGGCGCGCCGCTCTCGCCTTCGCAGCCCCCACGCAGAGAAGGACGCACCCATGAGCCTCACGATCTTCACCGGCGGCACCGTGATCGTCGACCCCGCGGGCGAGCACGGCCCCGTCACGACCACCGCGATCGCGTTCAGAGAGGACCGAGTCGCGGCCCACGGCGCGGCGGCCGAGGCGCTGGCCTCGGAGCCGGGCGCGGTGCGCGTCGACCTCGCGGGCGGCGTGCTGGCGCCGGCGCCCGGTGACGGCCACGCCCACCCGCTGCTCGGCGGGCTCGAGGCGCTCGGGCCGAACGTGCGCGACGCCTCCGATCTCGCGGGCATCCTCGAGGCCGTGGCGGCGTGGAAGGCCGAGCATCCCGAGACCGAATGGATCGTGGGCGGCAGCTACGACGCCACCTTCGCCGAGGGCGGCCTCTTCGACGCCCGATGGCTCGACGAGGCGACGGGCGACACCCCCACGATCCTGCGCGCCTGGGACTACCACACCGCGTGGGCCAACTCCGCAGCGCTGCGGGCGGGCGGCATCACCGCCGAGACCCCGGACCCCGCCCTCGGACGCATCGTGCGACGCGAGGACGGCGCGCCGCTCGGCACCCTGCAGGAGGCCGCGGCGAACGACTTCCTCGCCGACGTCGTGCCCCCGTTCTCGCTCGCGCAGCGGGTCGCCGCCCTCGAGCAGGCCACCCTCGGGTACGCCGCCCAGGGCACCACCTGGGTGCAGGACGCGTGGGTCGAGCTCGACACCCTGCCCGTCTACGTCGCCGCAGCCGAATCCGGCCGCCTGCACACGCGCCTCAATCTGGCCTTCCGCGCCGACCCGGCCCGCTGGCGCCGGCAGGTCGAGGAGTTCGTCGCGGCCCGCGCCGAGGTGCGGGCGCTGGGCGCGGATCGCCTCACCGCGGAGACCGTCAAGTTCTTCGCCGATGGGGTGATCGAGAGCCACACGGCCGCCATGATCGCCCCCTACGCCGACCGTCCCGACGAGCGCGGCCTGCCGAACTGGACGGCCTCGGAGCTCGCAGAGGCCGCCGCCGCGTTCGACGCCGAGGGGTTCCAGCTCCACATCCACGCCATCGGCGACGCCGCGAACCGCGACGCCCTCGACGCGCTCGAGGCGGCGATCCGAGACGATCCCGCCCGCGAACGGCACCACGTCGTCGCGCACGTCGCCGTGCTCGATCCCGCCGACATCGCACGCTTCGCCGAGCTCGGCGTCATCGCCAACTTCGAGCCCTACTGGGCGCAGTGCGACGCCGTGATGCGCGACCTCACGATTCCGCATCTCGGCCATCCCCGCGACGAGTGGCAGTACCTCATCGGTTCGGTGCACCGCAGCGGCGCCACCGTGTCGTTCGGCAGCGACTGGCCCGTGACCACGCGCGACTGGCGCCCCGCGCTCTCGACCGCGATCACGCGGCACAGCCACGCGGAGCCCGGCGCCCCCGCCTGGCTGCCCGCCGAGCGCGTCGACGCGGGTACCGCCTACGCGGCGTACACCTCCGGCATCGCCCGCCAGGCCCTTGCGGGCGCGGATCGCGGCACCCTCGAGACCGGCCGCATCGCCGACGCCGTGTGGCTCTCCGCCGATCCGCTCTCGATCGCCCCCGAGGCGATCGCCGACCTCGCCGTGCACGGCACGTGGCTCGCGGGCGACGAAACATATCGGGCGTAATCTTCATCACAACCGCTTCACTCGATTCAAAGGAGACACTGTGAGCGATTCATCCCAGCCGCATCTCAAGCGGGCACTCGGCCTCACCGGCCTCACGCTGTTCGGCGTGACCTACATGACGGTGATCACGGTCTTCACGACCTACGGCATCGTCAACCAGGTCACCGACGGCCACCTCCCCGCGGCCTACGTCGTCGCGGTCGTCACGATGCTCTTCACCGCCGCCAGCTACGGTGCGATGGTGCGCCGCTACCCCGTGGCGGGCTCCGCCTACACCTACTCGCAGCAGTCGTTCGGCGGTGCCGCGGGCTTCCTCACCGGCTGGGTCATGCTGCTCGACTACCTGTTCATCCCGATGATCAACTTCATGCTCATCGGCATCTACCTGAACACGCAGTTCCCCGCGATCCCCGCGTGGATCTTCACCCTCGCGGCGCTGCTCATCGTGCTCCTCTTCAACGTGCTCGGCATCACGCTCGTGAACCGGGCCAACATGGTGATCATCGCGCTCTCCGTGGTGCTCGTGGTGCTGTTCATGGTGCTCGCCTTCAAGCACTCGCTCGGCGGCAACACCGAGATCAGCCTCATCGAGCCTTTCACCTTCGGAGAGGGCGGGATCGGCGCGGTCGCCTCCGGCGCCGCGATCCTCGCGCTCTCGTTCCTCGGCTTCGACGCGGTCTCCACGCTCTCCGAGGAGGCCAAGCGGCCCCGCAAGGACATCCCGCGCGCGATCGTGCTCGCGACGATGGTGGGAGGCCTCTTCTTCATCCTCGTCTCGTGGGCCGGCGCCATGGCCTACCAGCCGGACTGGGAGTCGCTCACCGCGGGCGAGGTCGACGCCGCCGGCGTCACGGTGATGAACAACATCGGCGGCGAGGCGTTCACCGCGTTCTTCGTCGCGGTCTACGTGGTGGGAGCGTTCGGCTCGGGCATGACCGGCCAGGTGTCGGTCTCGCGCATCCTCTACGCGATGGGCCGCGACGGCATGCTGCCGAAGCCCCTCTCGCGTCTGCACCGCCGCTTCGGCACCCCGATCGTCGCCGCCGTCACCGTGTCGGTGTTCGCGCTGTCGAGCCTCTTCCTCTCGCTCGACACCGTGGCGTTCATGATCAGCTTCGGCGCGCTCGCGGCGTTCGCGATGGTCAACCTGTCGGTGATCCGCACCTACCTGTTCCCGAAGGGCGGCCGCAAGCAGCCCCTCACCGCGCGCGAGATCCTGACGCACGGCGTCGCACCCCTCATCGGCTTCGGCCTCACCATCTGGCTGTGGACCTCGCTCGAGCCGGGCACCTGGCTCGTGGGCGGCATCTGGCTCGTGGTCGGCGTCATCATCATCGCGATCGTGACCGGGGGCTTCAAGCGGCCCGTGCCCAAGATGGACTTCTCCGAGAACGACCCCACCACCGAGCAGATCGACCAGCTCGGCGAGGAGTACCCGATCGACCCGCGCCGCTGACGCGTCGCCGGCCAGAGGGGCGGTCGCGGGGGTTCTCCCCCGCGACCGCCCCTCTGCGGTCAGCGCAGGTGTTCGACGTCTCCCGCGGAGACCGTGAGCACGCCGCCCGTCGGCAGATCCACCACCAGCGAACCGTCCTCCGCGAGCCGTCGCGCCCGGCCGTCCACCACCTCGCCGCCGGGCAGATGCACCCGCACCTCGGTGCCGAGCGTCAGGGAGTGCCGCGCCACGCGGGCGCGGGCGGTGTCGGGGTCGCTCGCGGCGAGCGCGATCAGCCGCAGCAGCTCGGCCGCGTAGGCGGCCAGCACACGATCCGCGAGGTCGCGGCCCACCTCGTCGGCGAGGGTCGGATCCGCACCCGCCCCGCCGCGCCCGTCGGCGCCCGCGCTCAAATCGGCGCCCGCAGTCACATCGGCGCCCGCGGCCAGCAGCGAGGTGGCCCGCTCCGTAGGCAGCTCCCACTCGGGGATGAGCAGGTTGATGCCGGTGCCCACCACCACCGCCCCGTCGGGCAGCATCTCGCAGAGGATCCCGCAGAGCTTCTTCCCCGGGCGGCCTGCGATCGCGTCGTCCTCGTCGCGCACGTGCACGTCGTTCGGCCACTTCACGCCGACGCGCAGGCCCTCGCCGAAGAACGGCTGCAGGGCCGCCGTGGCGGCGGACCCGGTGATCAGCGGCAGCCAGCCGATCCCGAGCCCCTCGAAGCTCCGGATCAGCAGCGAGGCCGCGATCGCGGTGTCGGGCGGTGTCACCCAGCCGCGGTCGAGCCGACCGCGGCCCGCCGTCTGATCCGAGGTCGCCAGCAGGGTGCCGTGGGGCAGCGCGCCGCCTCCGGCGCCGGTCGCGAGCGCGCGCAGCTCGGCGTTCGTCGAGGGCGAGCTCTCCCGCCAGATCACCTCGGGCAGAAGTTCGCGCGTGCGCCGCAGTTCCATGCGCACCACGCTACCCCCTCGCCCCGCCCGGCCCGCACCCCCGCCCGCGAGCCGCTCCCCCGCAAGCAACACCGCCCAACACCGCCGCGTTTCGTATGGAATCGACTACGAATTTCCAGCTCAGTTGGAGGTGTCCATGAACCATCCGTCAGAGGCCCGCGCTAGGCTGGCAGGCGTGATCGAAGAGAACGCCACCGCAGCTGCGCCCGCCTCGCCGGGAGCAGACTCGCTCGCGACCACCGCGGGCCGCATCGCAGACCACCGCCGCAAGTACCAGGAGGCCGTGGGAGACCGCGACGCCGCCGCCGCCGCGAAGCAGCACCCCCGCGGCAAGATGACGGCGCGCGAGCGCATCTCGGCGCTGCTCGACCCGGGCTCCTTCGTCGAGTTCGACAAGTACGTGAAGCACCGCACCCAGGGCTTCGGCATGGAGAACAGCCGCCCCTTCGGCGACTCGGTCGTCACGGGAGCCGGCACCATCCACGGCCGCCAGGTGGTCGTGTTCTCGCAGGACTTCACCACTTTCGGCGGCTCGCTCGGCGAGGTCGCCGGCGAGAAGATCGTGAAGGCGATGGAGTTCGCCCTCAAGACGGGCGCACCGCTGCTCGGCATCCTCGACTCGGGCGGCGCCCGCATCCAGGAGGGGGTCGTCGCGCTCAGCAAGTACGCGAAGATCTTCCGCCTCAACACCGCGTGCTCGGGCGTGATCCCGCAAATCTCCATCGTGATGGGCCCGTCGGCCGGCGGCGCGGTCTACTCCCCCGCCCTCACCGACTTCGTCATCATGGTCGACAAGACCAGCCACATGTTCGTCACCGGCCCCGACGTCATCAAGACCGTCACCGGCGAGGACGTCGGCTTCGAGGAGCTCGGCGGCGCGCTCACCCACAACAAGACGAGCGGCGTGAGCCACTACCTCGCCAGCGACGAGCTCGACGCGCTCGACTACGCGCGCACGCTCATCAGCTACCTGCCCGACAACAATCTCGCCGAGGCCCCGGTCTACGACAGCGACACCGCGCTCGAGATCACGAGCGCCGACCGCAGGCTCAACACCATCATCCCGGACAGCCCCAACCAGCCGTACGACATGAAGGTGATCATCGAGGCGATCCTCGACGGCGGCGACTTCCTCGAGGTGCAGCCGCTGTTCGCGCCCAACATCCTCATCGGCTTCGGCCGCGTCGAGGGCCGCACCGTGGGCGTCGTCGCCAACCAGCCCAACCAGATGGCGGGCACCCTCAACATCGACGCCAGCGAGAAGGCCGCCCGCTTCGTGCGCTTCTGCGACGCGTTCTCGATCCCCATCCTCACCCTCGTCGACGTGCCCGGCTACCTTCCCGGCACCGATCAGGAGTTCCAGGGCGTCATCCGACGCGGCGCGAAACTGCTCTACGCCTACGCCGAGGCCACGGTGCCGCTCGTCACGATCATCACGCGCAAGGCCTACGGCGGCGCGTACATCGTGATGGGCTCGAAGGAGATGGGCGCCGACTTCAACATCGCGTGGCCCACCGCCGAGATCGCCGTCATGGGCGGTGCGGGCGCCGTGAACATCCTCTACCGCAAGGAGCTGGCCGCGGCCGCCGAGCGCGGCGAGGACGTCGAGGCGCTGCGCGCCGAGCTCACCGCGAAGTACACGGCCGACGTGTCGTCGCCGTTCCTCGCGGCCGAGCGCGGCGAGCTCGACAACGTGCTCGAACCCGCCGGCACCCGCCTCGCGGTCATCAAGGCCCTGCGCGGTCTGCGCGGCAAGCGCGACGAGCTGCCGGCCAAGAAGCACGGCAACATCCCGCTGTAGGGCCGCACGCGGCAGCGCGCCGCGCCTCATCCAGGTATTCTCGAGGGATCGCGCTCAGCCGCGCCCTCGACCGAGAGGAACCCACCGTGAACGATCCCCTGCTGCCGCCCGACGCCGCGGCGCGCGACGCCGCCCGACGCCAGGCGCTCGGAGAGCTCGACGACGCGCTGCACGGCGACGACATCCGCTTCGCGACCCGCCGGGTGAGCGACGACGAGCGGGCCGCGGTGATCGCGGTGCTCACGCGGGTGCGCAGCGAGGAGACCCAGCGGCGCAAGCGCGTGGCACGGCGGGACCGCGAGCCGTGGTCGCGCTCCCAGCGGGTGCCCGAGGGCATCGCCGAGCTGCTGTTCGAGGGCTGACCGGAACAGGGGCGCGGCAGGCATGGGAAGGACGGTCGCCGACGCGGAGCGCGAGCTGCGCGAGCTGATGCTCCGCGGCTTCTCGTTCCCCTTCGACCCCCAGGGCGCACTCTCCGACCGCCCGCTGCGCCGCTCGGCCGTGCTCATCCTGTTCGGCGCCCTCGACCGCACCCCCGCGTCGCACACCGGCGCGGAGGCGAGCGGCATGCCCGCCGAGCTCGACGTGCTGCTCATCAGACGCGCCACCGGCATGCGTCACCACGCCGGCGAGATCGCTTTTCCCGGCGGCGGCGCCGAGCCGGCCGACCGCGGCGATCCCGCGCGCACCGCCCTGCGCGAGGCCGTCGAGGAGACGGGTCTCGTGCCCGAAGGAGTCGAGGTGCTGGGCTCGCTGCAGCAGGTGCACATCCCCGTGAGCAACAACCTCGTGACGCCGGTGGTCGGATGGTGGCGGCTGCCGAGCGACGTCGCGGCCGATCGCACGGAGTCGGTCGACGTATTCCGCGCGCCCGTCGCGGAGCTGCTGGACCCAGCGGCGCGCGGCACCTCGGTGCTGCGGCGGGGCGCCTCCACCTACCGGGGCCCCGCGTTCCGGCTGCACGACCGCCTCGGCGGCCACGTCGTGTGGGGCTTCACGGGGATCCTGCTCGCCGCGCTCTTCGAGGAGCTGGGCTGGGCCGTGCCGTGGGACGCCCGACAGGTGTTCGCCGTCGACCCCTGAGCGCGCCCGCCTCCTGTCCCGCCTACCCGGCACCCCGCCTGCCCCGCACCCCGCACCCCACCTGCACCCCCACCCCTGCCGAGCTGACGCGTGTGGTCGCCGCGCGCTGCGGGAGCGACCGCACGCGTCAGCTCGGCGGGGGCGGGGGTGGGCGAGGTCGGGGACGGGTGAGGGCGGAGCCGCCTGCCCCGACCCATGGACCTCGCAGGCGAGCCGCAATACACTCCGAGTGTGGACAGCGCGCGGATCCGAGCTCGAAGATGGCTGGTCGGGGCGGCCCTCGGTGCGACATGGGGGCTGCTCTCGGGAGCCGCGGCGTGGGCGACCTCCCCCGTGACCCTCGGCGACACGTACGTGACCGACACCGCCGACGTGCTCGACGCTTCGGACGAGCAGCGCGCGAACGCCCGCCTCGCCGAAGCCTTCGATCAGACCGGCAGCGACCTCTACGTGGTCTTCGTCGACGAGTTCACCGACCCCGCAGACCGCATCGCGTGGGCGAACCAGACCGCCGACCTGAACGGGCTCGGCGAGTCGCAGTACCTGCTCGCGGTGTCGACCGAGGGCCGGCAGTACTTCATCTCGGCCCTCGACGGCGGGCCGCTCAGCGACGCGCAGGTCGGCCGGATCGAGGAGGAGATCCTGCCCGAGCTGCGCGACAGCGACTGGCTCGGCGCGGTCGAGGCCGCGGCCGACCGGCTGGAGTCGGAGCACGGCGCCGGCGGCCGGACGGCGGCGATCGTGGTCGGCTCGGTCGTGGGCGCGGCAGGGATCGCGGGCGCCTCGTTCGGCGTCGTGAAGATGCGCCGCGGCAAGCGCGCCAGACAGGAGGCGCAGCAGCAGCTCGCGCACCTCGAACAGACCTCGGGCCTCGCGCTCGTGGCCGCCGACGACGCGGTGAAGACGAGCGAGCAGGAACTCGAGTTCGCGCGGGCGCAGTTCGGGGACGGGGCCGTCGCCGAGTTCGCGACGGCGCTCGACGGCGCCAGGCGCAGCTCATGGAGGCCTTCTCGCTGCGGCAGCAGCTCGACGACGAGGTACCCGACACCGACGCCCAGCGGCGCGAATGGCTGGGCCACATCATCGAACTGTGCGGGGCGGCCGACGCCGCACTCGACGCGCAGGCCGGGGCCTTCGCCGAGCTGCGCGACATCGAGCGCGACGCCCCCGCCGCCCTCGAGGCGGCGAGGGGACGACTCGCGACCGCCGACGACGGATCCATCGCAGCCGAGCTGGTGCGGCTGGGCTCGACCTACGCGGCCGACGAGATGCTCGCGGTCGCCGGGCACGACGAGCAGGCCGCGGGTCTGCTCGCATTCGCGAGAGAGCGCACCGCGGCGGCCGAGCGAGCGATCGGCGCGGGTCGCTCGGGCGAGGCGGCGGTCGCCATCCGCGAGGCCGAGACAGCAGCGGCGCAGGCCGATCAGCTGCGGCAGGCGGTCGCCTCGCACGGCGAGGCCATCGCCGCGGTCGAGCAGCGCTGCGCCGAGCTGATCGCCGACCTCGAGGGCGACGTGGCAGCGGCCCGCGGCATGACCGACACGAGCGGCGGCATCACCGCCGCCGCCCTCGCCACCGAGCAGCAGCTCGCGAGCGCGCGGGCCGACCTCGACGGCGCGGCGCGCCGTCCGAGCCGCGCCCTGCAGACGCTCGAGGCGGCGAACGCGCACATCGACGGCGTACTGCAGGCGGCTCGCGACGAGCAGCGCGCGCGGCAATTGCTCGGAGCCCGGCTCACGCAGGCCGACGACGACGTGCGCCAGGCCGAGCACTACATCGCCTCGCGCCGCGGAGCCGTCGGGGCCGTCGCGCGCACGCGCGTCTCCGAGGCACGCGCAGCGCTCGCGCAAGCCCGGTCGGCGCAGGGCGCCGACGCGCGCGCAGCGCTGAACGAGGCCCAGCGCGCGATCCGGCTCGCGGCCGAGGCGCTCACCTCGGCGCAGCTCGACGTGAGCGGCTACGACGGCTACGACGGCCTCGGCGGTCGGGGAACCGTCTCGTCGGGCGACCTCGGCTCCGATCTCGCCGCAGTGCTCGGCGGCATCCTGGGCAGCGGCCGGGGCGGCTACGGCGGCTCGGGCGGCTCCTGGGGCGGCGGCGCCTGGGGCGGCGGCTCCCGCAGCGGATCCCGCAGCAGCGGATCGAGGCGCAGCAGCTCCGGCGGATCCCGGCGCAGCAGTTCCCGCAGCGGCGGCGGTTCGCGCCGCAGCAGCGGAGGCGGCCGCTTCTGACACCGATCTCGCCCACCCGATCCGATCTCTGCGAACTCCGAGCACCGATCCCTAGACTCACCCCAAGGCCCTCCGGCGAAAGGAACCCAGCATGACCAAACAATCCATCTTCGGGCGCATCACCACCCTCGTGCGCGCGAACATCAACTCGATCCTCGACTCCGCCGAGGATCCGCAGAAGATGATCGACCAGCTCATCCGCGACTACACCAACAACATCGCCGACGCCGAGTCGGCGATCGCCGAGACCATCGGCAACCTGCGGCTGCTCGAGCAGGACTACCGCGAGGACGTCAAGACCGCCGAGGAGTGGGGCCGCAAGGCGATCGCGGCGAGCGGCAAGGCCGACGAGCTGCGCACCGCGGGCAACACCGTCGACGCCGACAAGTTCGACAACCTCGCCAAGGTGGCGCTGCAGCGCCAGATCTCGGCCGAGAACGAGGCGAAGACCGCCGAGCCCACCATCGCCGCCCAGCAGGAGGTCACGGCGAAGCTCAAGGACGGCCTCAACGGCATGAAGGAGAAGCTCAAGCAGCTCCACTCGAAGCGCGCCGAGCTGGTCGCCCGCGCCAAGACCGCCGAGGCCCAGAACCGCGTCGCCGACGCCGTCAAGTCGATCGACGTGCTCGACCCCACCAGCGACCTCGGCCGCTTCGAGGAGAAGATCCGCCGCCAGGAGGCCCTCGCCCGCGGCAAGCAGGAGATCGCCGCCTCGACCCTCGACGCCCAGTTCAACGAGCTCGAGAACTTCGAGGCCGTCACCGAGGTGGAGGCGCGCCTCGCCGCGCTCAAGAGCGGACGCACCGCGCAGGCGATCGAGCAGTAGCCGGCCGGGGCGGGAGGGCGGGCGCGCGGCGCCTCCCTCCCGCCGCCGTTCCGGAGGGCGGTGCGACGGGACCGGGGGGCTGCCCGACCGGTGCCCGGGGCCCGGTCGGGATCGCGGCTCGATCCCGACGTTGCGGTGTGGAGCAGAGAAGCATCGGGGGCGACCCCGTTCGAGGATCGGAGAGAACGTGGCTTTCTGGGGGCGCAGGACGCGCGAAGAGCAGGGGCAGCAGGACACGGCGGACACCGAGCTCTCGCGCCGCGCGCGCACCGCGTTCGTCGCGGCCGACGAGCGCATCCGCGCCACCGGCGACGAGCTCGCCTTCGCCGCCGCCGAACTGGGCGACGCGGCCACCGCCGACCTGCGCGCCGGCCTCGAAGCCGTGCGCACGCACCTGACCGAGGCCTTCCAGCTGCACCAGCTCAACCACGACGAGGTGCCCGACACCCCCGAGGAGCTGCGCACCCGCAACGCCCGTATCGTGCAGCTGTGCGACTGGGCCGAGGGGGTGCTCGACGAGCGCACCTCAGCGCTGCAGGAGCGCATCGCCCGCGTGCGGCGGGCGCCCGAGATCCTGCAGCGGGTGCGCGCCGACGTCGCTCGGCTGCGCGAACGGCTGCCCGAGACCGCCACGACCGTCGAACGGCTCGCCGAGCGCTACAGCACCGCAGCGCTGCAGCGGCTGCGCATGACCACCGGCGAGGTCGAGCAGCTGCTCGACTTCGCGCAGCACTCGGCCGACGTCTCGGAGCGGCGGCGCGCCGCGGGCAAGCCCGAGGACGCCAACCTGGCGCTCGAGGCGGCCACCGAGACCGTGCGCCGCGCCGAGTCGATCATCGACGAGGTCGACGGATTCGAGATCGAGGCGCTGCGCGCGCAGACCACGCTCTCCGACGTCATCGCCGACTCGCGCGGCGACCTCGCGGAGGCCCGCCGCGGGTCGCGCACCGGGGCCGTCGACGACGCCGTCAACCGTCTCGAGGCGGCACTCGCGAGCGTGGCCGCGGGAACGCGCCGCGACCCCTTCGCCGACCTGGCCCTGGTCTCAGAGGCGAACGCCGCGCTCGACGCCGCCCGTGAGCGCGCCGCCCGACCGATCCCGTCGCGCCAGCACGTGCAGCACGACGTCGACACCGCCGACCGCTCGATCGGCGTCGCCGCCGGCCTGATCAACGGGCACCGCGGCTGGATCGGCGCCGACGCCCGCACTCGGCTCGCGGAAGCCCAGCGGCTGCGCGCCGAGATCGGCGGCGTGCCCGACTCCGAGGAGACCCGCGAGCACGTGCAGCAGCTCGCCCGCCGCACCGCCCACCTCGCGAACGAGGCCGTGCAGCTCGCGCAGCGCGACATCGACTCCTCCCGCCCCGACAACGACGACTGGGGCTGGGGCAACCGCGGCAGGAACCAGGGCGGGGGCGGCGGGGCCGCCGGGATCCTCGGACCCGTCATCGGCGGGGTGATCCTGGGCGGCCTGCTCGACGACATCTTCGATTGAGCCCGCCCCCGGGCAGATGCCCGGCCGCGCCCCACCGCAATGCGCCGTCGGCCGCGAGCGCTCGCGCCCCGCGCCCGGCTCGTTCAGGCGTGGCGGGCGCCGTCGTCCGGGAACACCGTGCCGGTGTCTCCCAGCTGCAGCGCGAGCGCCGTGGCCTGGGCCGCGTCCTCGAGATTGAGGGCCCGGCGATAGGCCATCTCGACCGTGCCCGCCACGACCGAGCAACCGTGATGGCGCATCACGACGCAGTCGTGATGCCGCAGCTGCTCGGCGGCCGTGTCGGCGAGCTCGTCGGTGCCGTTGTGGAAGAACGGGGTGACCCCGATGGAACCGAGGTAGTAGGCGTGGTCGAGGGTGAGGCGCCGGATCTCACGGCCCAGGCTCGCGAGCACGATCGCCGTGCGCGGATGCAGGTGCAGCACGCACTCGACGTCGGGGCGAGCGCGGTAGGCGCGATGGTGCAGCTTCCACTCGCTCGAGGGCTTCACGCCGTTCACGGCGGCGCCCGTCTCGAGGTCGTCGAGGCCGAGCTCGACGAAGTCGTCCGGGGTGAGACGGTCGAACCACGCGCCGCTCGCCGACACCACGAAGCGGTCGTCGGCGACGCGGGCCGAGAGGTTCCCGGCGCTCGCCAGCACGAGGCCGCGCCGCGAGGCATCGCGCCCCACCTCGATCAGCTCCTGCACCAGCCGGTCCCGATCACGTTTCGCACTCATGCCACCAACCGTACCCCTCCCGCGCACCGCTCCGGCCGACCCCGCGCTGCGCTCCGTGGGCCGCGCCGTGTGCGGCGCCGCGCCCCGGCATAACGCTGGCGCGTTCTGCTCAGGCCGCGCCCGTCAGCTCGCGATGCGTCGAGATCGCCTGCTGATCGGTCAACGACGCCACGTAGTCGAGAATCGCCCGCGTGCGCCCCTGACGCCGCAGCCCCGGATCGCTCGTGTCGCCCGACAGCAGCTCGGGCCGGTCGCCGCGCAACTCGAAGTACGCGGCGACCGCCTCGTCCGCCCACTCCAGCAGACGCCGCGGCGCCCGCCCCGCGTCGACCCGGTCGGAGAGCCACGCGTCGAAGCCCAGCACGAGATCCTCGACCACGCGGGCCTGCCCGCGCTGCGGCTGACCCAGCTCGGGCCGTTCGAGCACGAAGTGCGCGTGCACGAACTTGAGCACCATCACCTCGTGCCACGCCTGCTGATCGAGCCGCACGTAGCCGCTGCGCACATGCGGCCGCTCCTCGACCACGATCGAGGTGCGCAGGTGCTCGATCCAGCGCCGTGTGAAGTCGGAGACCGCGCGCTCGCTGTCGATGCCGCCGTCGTAGGGCACCCCGAGCAGCGCGTCGCCCACCTCGGCGCTCACGCGGTGCACCGCGGCGGTGAACGCCTCGCGGTCCGCGATCCATGCGTCCTTCAGGGCGAGACGCCGCCACAGCTGCTCGAGCGCGTGGCCGGGCACGCGCAGCGCCCCCGACCCGGCGAGCTCCTGCGGCGCCATGCGCGCGAAGCGGCCCACGTCGGCGAGCCAGGCCCGGAACTCCCCCGCGACCGCGGCCTGCTGCAGCACCCCCGCGCGGGTGAAGTCGTCGAGGTCGTGCACAGCGTAGGCGATGTCGTCGGCGAGGTCCATGACGGCGCACTCCACGGTCTGCATCCCCTCGGAGACCCGCGGGAACGCGGCGAGCGCGCCCTCCATCTCGACCGCGTCGAGCGCGTAGGCCGAGAACTTCTCGGCGCCGTGCACCGCATCGGCCCCCACCCCGCGCGGTCGCTCGGTGACGGGGCGTTGCGCTGCGGTGACACCGATCCACGACGCCCGCGTCCACGGGTACTTGAGGGTGGCCGCACGGGTGGCGGCGGTGAGGTTGAGTCCCGGGAAGTCGCGCCCGAGCGTGTCGAGCTGGGTGAGGATGCGGAAGCTCTGCGCATTGCCCTCGAAGCCCTCGAGCAGGCCGAGCCGCTCGCGCGCCACACGATCCAGCACCCGCTCCCCCAGGTGCCCGAAGGGCGGGTGTCCGAGGTCGTGCGCGTGCGCCGCGGCCTGCGCGACCACCGTGTCGCAGCCGCCGAGCCGAGCCACGATCGCACCCGTCGCGTCGTCTTCGCCGCGCACCCCGCTCAGGTGTGCGCGGTGCCGGGCCTCGTGCCCGGCGAGCTGCGCCGCGATGACCCGCGCGACCGCGCTCACCTTGAGCGAGTGCGTGAGCCGGTTGTGCATGACGGGTCCCACGCCGGATCGCGGCACGACCTGGGTCACGTCGGAGAGGCGCGCGAAGTAGGAGGAGAAGCGGATGCGCTCGAGATCGATGCGGTACTCCTGGGCGCCCGCCAGCTCGGGGCTCACGGCGTCGGTGGCGGCGACGGCATCGCCGCCCTGCACCCCGTGCACGTCGCTCTCGCTGTCGGGCCTCGCGGGGGCCGCGGATCCCGCCGCTGCGACGGCCTCGAGCGTTCCGGCGGCGGGGCCCGTCCCGGGCGCCCAGGCACCCGCCCCGGCCGGGCCCCCGCGTGCTCGCGGGAGCCGTCGTCGATGCCCGCCGAGCGGTGCTGCGACGAGACGTGCTCGACGTGCCGGCGCGCCTCGCGGTTGCTCTCCTCAGTCATGCACCCCATTCAAGCATCCGCCGTGCGCCGCGCCGCCATCGAGGGGCGCCCGTCGCACGAGCGCACGAGCGCACGCCGAGCGTACGACGGAACGCCGACGCACGACGGGATGCCGGTCGCTGCGCGGAACGGGCGCCCGCTCTCGACCGAGATCTCCCCCGGTCGCGCCGAGCAGCGGTACCCTGATGCCATGACCGCCGCAGCGCGCACCGACTCCGCAGCCGAAGACCGGCCCGGCAACCGCACCCGGGCGGGCAATGTGCCCGCCCTCGAACGGGCGACCGGCCGCCCCTGGCACGAGTGGTTGCGCATCTTCGAGGCGGCGGGCGCGAGCGGCCTCGGGCACGCCGGGATCGTCGGCGTCGCCCGGGCCGCGATGCCCGCCGAGCTGCAGAACCCCGACTGGTGGGCGCAGGGCGCCGCCATCGCCTACGAGCAGCACGCCGGACTGCGCGTGCCCGGGCAGTCGTCGTCGGGCGGCTTCCGGGTGGGGGCCAGTCGCACGCTCCCCCTCGACCGGGACGCCGCGATCGAGGCCTGGGACGACGCGCACGGCGACCGCGCCGAGCACCTGGGGCACGCCGCTGGCGAGCCGCGGCGATCCCGCACCGACAAGCGCAGCTTCCTGCGCTTCGATCTCGACGGGGCGGGCCGCGTCGAGGTGGCCGCGACGCCGAAGGGCGAGAAGACCTCACTGGCTGTGTCGCACGACGGCCTCGCCGACGGCGAGCGCATCGAGGAGTGGCGGGCGCACTGGAAGTCGCTGCTCGCCGAGCTGTAGGCGCCGAACGGTCGGCGCCGAGCCGCAGGCTCGAGGTCGCGATCCCGACCGCGGCTGCGGATCCCGGTGCCGGGGTCACGAGGACCGAGCATCCGGCGCCGCAGCCCCACCGAGCAGAGCACACCCGAACACCGCACCCGAACCCCAAACCCCGAACCCCGAGGAGAACACCCATGAGCGAGAAGGTCGGGATCGTCTGGAACCCCTCGAAGGTCGAGGGCGAGAAGCTGCGCGCGGCGCTCGACCGCGCCCTCGCGAGCGCCTTCGCGGCGCCGCACGAGCGCCCCGAGTGCCTGTGGTTCGAGACGACCGAGCAGGATCCGGGCCAGGGAGCCGCGTCGACCGCGCTCGAAGCGGGATGCACGGTCGTGATCGCGGCCGGCGGCGACGGCACGGTGCGCGCGGTGGCCGAGCGGCTCGGGGAGTCCGGATCGCCGGCGGCCGACCTGGGCGTCGTGCCCCTCGGCACCGGAAACCTGCTCGCCCGCAACCTGGGGGTGCCGCTCGGCAATCCCCGGGCGGCGTTCGCGCGGGCGCTGACCGGCACCGGATCTCCGCTGGATCTGGGCGAGGTGCGCATCGCGCGCGCCGAGGGCGGCGGGCGCGAGGTCGTTTCCGAGCGCCACGGCTTCGTGGTGATGGTGGGCTTCGGCATCGACGCGCAGATGATCGTGGAGACCGACGACGAGCTCAAGGCGAAGACCGGCTGGCTGGCCTACGTCGAGTCGCTGGGGCGCGCCGCGACGGGCACCGAGGTCGTGGAGCTCTCGCTGCGGCTCGACGACGACGAGCCCGCCGTCGAGAGCGCCCACACGGTGCTGGTCGCGAACTGCGGCAGCATCCAGGGCGGGATCACGCTGCTGCCCGACGCGCTCCCCGACGACGGCGAACTCGACCTGCTGGTGCTGCGCGCCGACGACGCCGGCGCGTGGCTCGACACGATGAAGAACATGGTGTGGGACAACGGCCTCAAGCGGCTCATCAGGGGCGGGGGCACGGCCGAGAGCTCGGGATCCACCGCGCACCTGCGCGCCCGCACGGTGCGCGCCGAACTGCCGCAGCCGCTCGCGTTCGAGGTCGACGGCGACGATGTGGGCGAGGTGACCGCGTTCGAGGTGCGGATCCTGCCGTCCGCGCTGCGGGTGCGCTGAGCCCGGGCGATCCGCGACTCCCAGCCGGCTCTCCAGCGGTTCCGAGCTTCCTCATCGGGGCGGCTGCGAGGGTGGGATGCATCCCGCCCATCGCAGATCGTCCGCAGCGCAGAGGAGCAGCCCGTGCAGAAGTCCCAGAAGATCCTCATCGGCGCCGGAGCCGGCGTGCTCGCGCTCGCCGTGGCCGCGGCCGTCGCGGGGCCCATCATCTACCGCGACTTCATCGCCCCTCCCGCCGCCGATGCGCCGAGCCTCAGCGGCGACTCGAGCATGCTGGAGCCGACCGGCGGACCGCTCGACCCCGCCGCCCTGGTCGGGGAGTGGAGCGTCGCAGACGGTTCGGAGGCGGGGTACCGCGTCGACGAGGTGCTGAACGGCACCGACGTCACGGTGACCGGGCGCACGAGCGACGTCTCGGGGACGTTCACGGTCGGCGAGGACGGCCTCACCCTCGAGGCCGCCGAGCTCACGGTCGACGTCGCCTCGATCAGCACCGACAGCCCGCAGCGCGACGCGTACTTCCGCGACAGCGCGCTGCGCGCCTCCAAGCACCCGACGGCCACGTTCACCCTCACCGAGCCCGTCACCCTCGACGCGGCCCCCGAGGAGGGCGACGTGGCGCAGGCCACCGCGACCGGCGAGCTCACGATCGCCGGGGTCACGCAGCTCGTCACCGCCGAGGTGCAGGTGCGGGGCTCCGCGGGAGTCGACGGCGCGGGCGCCGTGGCCGAGATCGCGGGCAGCATCCCCATCGTCTTCGCCGACTTCGGCGTCGAGGCGCCGAGCCTCGGCTTCGTGCAGGTGGAGCCCGAGGGCTTCGTCGAGTTCCAGCTCACCGCCGAGCAGGGGTGATCGCGCTCCCCCGAGTTCGCCGACTCGGCCTATTCGTATCGAGTCGGCCTATGATTTGCGCGAAGAACAGGCCGGCTCGATACGAATAGGTCGACTCGATGGAGCGACCCCGCGTGAGCCCTATCCGTCCGCGAGATCCTGCGCCGACTTCGGCAGCTTGCGCACGCGGGCGCGCCGCCGGCGGCGCTCGGGGATCATCGAGCGCATCTCCTCGAGCCTGCCGAAGCACAGCAGACGGTCCTCGGCCTCGAGCACCACGTGCTTGCGAGGGTTCGGGATCACCTGCACCCCGCGGTGCAGCGTGAGCACGGTGATGTCGCGATCCCACAGCCCGAGATCTCCGAGCGTCTTGCCGACGTGCTCGGAGCCGTGCATGGTGAGCTCGGCCACGCCGTACCCGGTGGAGACGCTCAGGCGCTGCCGCACGTCGATCTCGGGGAAGTCGACCTGCCCCCCCCCCGATGTAGTCGATGTTCGCGCCGGCGACGTCGAGGCCGGTGGCCTGCTCGATGCCCTGCAGACCCGGCGAGGAGTTGACCTCCATCACGAGCGGGCCCTCATCGCCCTCGAGCATGTCGACGCCCGCCACGCGCAGCCCCATGATCTGGGCGGCGCGCACGGCGACCTGCTCGTAGGCGGGGTCGAGCTGCACGGGCTCGACGGTGCCGCCGCGGTGCACGTTCGAGCGGAACTCGTCCCCGCTGGCGCGGCGGCGCATGGCGGCGACGACACGATCCCCGACCACGAGCGCGCGCACGTCCCGCCCGCGGCTCTCGGCGACGAAGCGCTGGATGAGCACGTTCTGACGAGTGGAGTGGAGCGTCTCGATGATGGCCTCGGCCACCTTCACCTGCGGCGCGAGGATCACGCCGATGCCCTGGGTGCCCTCGAGCAGCTTGATCACGACGGGCGCGCCGCCCACGCTCTCGATCGCCGCCCGCACGTCGGCGCGGTTGCGCACGAACGCGGTCGCGGGCATGTCGATGTTGTGGCGGGAGAGGATCTGGATGGCGCGCAGCTTGTCGCGCGCGTTCGAGATGCCGCCCGCGGTGTTCGGGGTGTAGACGTCCATCTGCTCGAACTGGCGCACGACCGCGGTGCCGAAGTAGGTGATGGAGCTGCCGATGCGGGGCAGGATCGCGTCGTAGTCGCTCAGCTGTTTGCCGCGGTACAGCAGATCGGGCTCGTCGCCGGCGAGGTCGATGGCGAAGCGCAGCGTGTTGAGCACCCTGGCCGTGTGTCCGCGCTGCTCGGCTGCTGCCTGCAGCCGCTGCGTCGAGTACGCCTGCGGGGCGCGCGAAAGAATCGCGAGTTTCACCGTGATTTCCTGCCAAGATAGATGCGTGACCGTACCCGACCATTCAAGCACCCTCACGGGCTGGCGTGAATGGGTGTCGCTGCCGGGCATCGGCGTTCCGTGGGTCAAGGCGAAGGTGGACACCGGCGCGCAGACCTCGGCGCTGCACGCGACGGAGATCGAGGAGTTCGAGCGCGACGGCGAGTCGTGGGTACGATTCCTGGTGCAGCCGTGGCAGCTCACCGAGGAGGACGCGGTCGCGGTCGAGCTGCCGGTGCACGACCGCCGCACGGTGCGCAGCTCGTCGGGGCACTCGCAGCTGCGACCGGTGGTGCTGATGGACGTCGGCCTCGCGGGCCGGGTCATCGAGGCCGAGGTGACGCTGACGGATCGCGACGAGATGGTGTTCCGCATGCTCATCGGCCGCGAGGCGCTGCGCCGGGGGTTCGTCGTCGACTCGGCCGCGTCGTTCCTGGGCGGCAAGCCGCCGCGGGGCATCCGGCGCCGCAATCGCGGCCGCGCCTAGGGGTCGACCGGTGCGCTACGTCGGCGTCGACCTCGCGCGCTTTCTCGCCATCGTCGGCATGATGGCGGCGCACCTCGTCGGCTTCGCCGTCTGGGATCCCGCCGCCTCACAGTTCGCACTCGATGCGGCGGAGTTCACGGACACGCTCACGGAGGGGATCGCCGCGCCGCTCTTCGCCGTGCTCGGCGGGCTAAGTTCGGTCTTCGCGACGCGCCGGCTGCTGCGCGAGCACCGCACGGGGGCGGCGGTCGCCGCCGTAGCGCTGCGCGGCGCGCTGCTCGTGCTCATCGGCCTGCTGCTCGGCATGATCGAGAACCCCGTCGTGGTGGTGCTCGCCTACTACGGGGCGGCGATGATGCTGGTCGCGCCGTTGATCGCGGCGCGCGGCTGGCTGATCGGCGCGGTCGCGGCGGTGCTCGGGATCGCGGGCGGGACGTGGAACTCGGCCGCCCGGGCGGCCCTCGACGTCGACGGCTTCGAGGGCCGGTCCGTCACCTTCGAGACGTTCGGCGACGACTGGGTCGAGGCGGTGCGCGCGCTGCTGCTCACGGGCGTCTACCCGGCGATCACCTGGTCGGTCTACCTGCTGGTGGGTGCGCTCGTCGGCCGGCTGCTCGTGGCGGGCGCTCTGCGGGGGCGGCTGGGCCGGGTCTCGGCCGTGCTCGCCGGGGGCGGTGCGCTGCTCGCGGTCGTGGCCCAGCTGGTCTCGAACCTGGTGATCTCGGAGCCGGCCTCGTTCGGGCTGACCGGGGGCGCCGCCGCGGCCGATCCCGAGCTGCTCGTCGAGTCCGCCTCCGGAGCGCCGCTCGCGCCCGAGCTGTGGGCGCAACTGCTCGCGACGCCCCACTCGGGTTCGCCCGTCGATCTGCTGCGCACCCTCGGCATCGCGTTCGCCGTGATCGGCCTGCTCGTGCTGCTGTGCGACAGCGGAGGCCGGGCCGGCACGGCCGTCGCCCGGCGCGCGCCGGGGCGCCTGCTCGACGCCGTGCGCGCCGCGGGTGCGGCGCCGCTCACGATCTACGCGCTGCACGTGATCGCGACCGGCTGGCTGCTGGGGCCGGTGATGGAGGATCCCGGCCTGCTGCTCGACGGGCTGCCGTGGTGGACCGCGGGGCTCGGGGCCTTCCTGCTGCAGCTGGCCGGTGTGCTCGGGATCGGCGCGATCCTGTCGGCGACCGGCCGTCGCGGCCCGCTCGAGGCGGTGCTCTCGGGCGCGGTGCGCGTCGCGGTGCGGGCCTAGCCGGGTCGTCCTCGGCGGCTCGGATCGGTGCGGCCTTGCACGGCGAAGAACGTCCGCTCTGCGCGGGAGTCGGGCCGAGCGGCCCCTCTACTGCGTGATCGCGATCGCCCGGATGGGGCTCGCGCTCGACCCCTCGAGCGGCAGGGGCATCCCCACGAACTCGAAGCGGTGCGCGGGGATCCGGTCGATGCCCGTGAGGTTCTCGATGATGGCGATGAAGTCGTCGGGGGCGAGCCCGAGCGACCCCGGCCGCAGGTAGTTCATGTGCACGGGGGCGGAGAGCGCGCCGGCCGTGGTCTCGACCGTCGCGCAGTCGATGCCCACGGTGCGGGCGCCGCGCCCGCGCAGCCACTCGCCGGCCTCCTGCGTGAGGCCCATGTGCTCATCGAGGTACTTCCGGGGATCGCTCTCGTAGTAACGCGACCAGCCCGTGTGGATCAGCACGATGTCACCCGGCCGGATGCGCTCGCCCGAGGCCTGCTCGGCGCGCTCGAGCACCTCGGGCGTGATCTCGCCGCGCGGCCCGAACACCGCCGTGCAGTCGAGCCACACGGCGGTGCCGTACCCGCACTCGATCGGCATGCGCTCCGCCGAGTACTCGGTGTCGGGGTCGCCGTGGAAGACCGAGTCCATGTGGGTGCCGGTGTTGCCGTTCATCACCCACTGCTCGTTCTGGAATGAGAGGCGGCGGCCGTCGTAGGGGTTGAAGCGCTCAGCGTGCGCGTAGGCCCAGTGGTTGAGCGATCCCACGAGCTTCACCGGGGTTCTGCCGTGGGTGGGGTGCCCCGCCATGCCCTCCCGGATCGTGTGCGTGAGATCGGTTACCTGCTTCGACATGCCGCCGCCTTTCAGTCCAGTCGCACCCTAGCGCGGATCAGCGCGCTTCGCCCCAGGCGGGGAGGGGCACGTTCGCCGGCTCGGAGAGTGCGAGATCGGCCGGGTAGACGGGCACGATCTCGCCGTTCTGCCACTGGCTCACGAAGTAGAACGCCCGCTCGTTCTGGCCGTTCTCGTCGAATGCCAGGCCGGTGCCGTCGATGAGGGTGCGCTCCTCGAGCGACATCTCGTCGGCCGCGGCGGCGATGGCCTCGGGGGTGATCTCGTCGGCCTGCTGCATGGTGTCGAAGAGCGCCATGGCGCCCACGAAGCCGTTCATGTCGAACGCGCCCGGCTCGGCGCCGTCGTTCTCCTCGGCGAAGCGCGCGACGAAGCGGTCGTAGAGCTCCTTCGCCTCGGGCTCCAGACCCTCGGGGTTGAGCTGCGAGGTGAAGCCGACGTTGAAGAAGCCGTTGCCGCTGTCGCCCATCGACTCCATCCACGCTTCGTTGACGTGGCCGCCGCCCGAGCCGATCACGGCGGGGGGGGGAGCCACGTCGGCGGCGCGCATCGCGCGGCCGAGGGCCGCGGCGTCGGCGTCGTAGCTGGTGAGCACGAGCACGTCGGGCGCGGCGTCGCGGATCTTGAGGGCGACGCTCGTGAGGTCGGCGCTGTCCATCGGATACGCCTCCTCGAGCACGATGTCCATGCCGTTCTCGTCGGCCGATTCCTGCACGCCGGCGAGCACGTCGGAACCGTAGGTGTTGTTGACCCCGGCCCAGGCGACGGTGAGGTCCCCGGGCGCCTTGCCCAGCTTCTCGGCCAGCACGTCGGCGGCGAAGTCGACGGCGTCGCTGCCGATCTGCGCGGCGGTGCTCGAGACGCGGTAGATGTTGTCGTTGTCGCCGTTGGTGATGGCGACGGCCGAGGCGCCGGTCTCCCAGTAGAGGCCGCCCTCGCCGGTGATCACGGGGATCGCGGCGAGCGCGAGCGCCGAGCCGAAGGTGCCGAGCACGACATCGATGTCCTCGTTCAGCAGGCGCTCGGCGCCGCGGCGGGCGCCCTCCTCGTCGGGGGCGTCGATGTCGGTGTACTCCACCTGCATGCCGTTGATGCCGCCGTCCTCGTTGACGAGCTGGCGCGCGATCTCGCTGCCCTCGGCGACTCGGGTGCCGGTGCCGGCGAGCGGGCCGCTCAGGGGGAGGATGCGACCGATCGTGATGACGTCGCCATCGGCGCCCTCCGATCCGCCCGAGGAGCAGCCGGCGAGGCCGACCGCCAGGGTGGCGCTCACCGCGAGCGCCATTCCGGTCAGGAACTTCTTCTTCATTCGTCGATAACCTTTCGTGTGTTGGTTCAAATGCCGAGATAGGCCTTTTGCAGCTCTTCGTCGTCGAGGAGCGCCTGCGCCTCGCCCTGGAGAGCGATCTCGCCCTGCTCGATCACATAGCCTCGATCGGCCATGCCAAGCGCCTGGGCGACGTTCTGTTCCACGAGCAGCACGGTGACCCCGGTGTCGCGCACCGACTGGAGCACCTCGAACACCTCGGTGACCACCTTCGGGGCGAGGCCGAGCGAGGGCTCGTCGAGGATCAGCAGCCGAGGGTCGGCCATCAGCGCGCGACCGATGGCGACCATCTGCTGCTGACCGCCCGAAAGCAGGCCGGCGTGCTGCTTGCGGCGCTCGAGCAGGATCGGGAAGAGCTCGAAGATGCGCTCGAGCCCGTCCCGCTGCTTCTCGCGGGCGGCTCGGGTCACGGCGCCGAGCAGCAGGTTGTCCTCGACGGTCATGCCGCCGAAGAGCCGTCTCCCCTCGGGGCAGTGGGCGATCCCCATCTGCGCGATCGTGTGGGTGGGGAGGCCCGTGATCGGCCTGCCCTCGAAGGTGATGCGCCCGCCGCGCGGGCGCACGAGCCCCGACACGGCCTTCAGCGTGGTGGTCTTGCCGACGCCGTTTCCGCCGAGCAGGGCGACGATCTCACCCTGTTCGACGTTCAGGCTGAGGTCGGTGAGCACCTTCGCGCGGCCGTACGACACCGCGAGATGTTCAATGCGCAACATGCTGGTACCCCTCTCCGAGGTAGGCGGTCAGCACCCCGGGATCGCTCGTGACCTCGGAGGGTGTGCCCTCTGCGAGGTTGCGGCCGCGCTCGAGCACGATGACGTGCTTCGAGAGCCCCATCACGGCCTTCATGTGGTGCTCGATGAGGACCACCGAGGTGCCCGAGTCGGCGAGTCGGCGGATGAGCTGCATCATCTCGTTGATCTCGGACGGCACGAGACCGCCCATGACCTCGTCCAGCAGCACGAGCTGCGGTTCGGCCGCGAGCACGCGCGCCACCTCGAGCCGCTTCCGCAGGCCGATGGGCAGCGACGCTGCGGTGGCCTCGGCGTAGGCCGTGAGTCCGAGGTCGTTCAGCAGGCGGTTCACGACCTCGTCGGTGTCCTGCAGCCGGTGCCGGTGGTTGAGAGCGCCGATCATGACGTTCTCGCGCACGCTGAGCTGCGGTAGGCCGCGCACCTTCTGGAAGGTGCGCACGAGCCCCATGCGGGCGATCTGCTCGGGCAGCTTGCCGACCAGTTCCTCTCCGTCGAACACCACGGAGCCCGCGGTTGGTTTCATGAAGCCGGAGACGATGTTGAAGAGCGTCGTCTTCCCCGCGCCGTTCGGGCCGATCACACCGGTGATCTGACCGCGCTCGGCGGTGAGGTGCACGTCGTCGAGGATCTGCAGCCCTCCGAGGGCGATGCTGACGCCCTGCACTTCGAGCACGTTATCGCTCACGGTGCTCCTCCTTCGCTTCGATGGGGTCCTCCGCGGCGGGCAGGGGCACGGCCACGGTGTCGATCCGGTCGGCGGGCTTCGGCTCGCGCTTCAGCTTGCGCCGCACCCAGTCGGCCGCGGATCGCAGGATCCCCATGACGCCGTTCGGCAGCAGCAGGATGCAGATGATGAGCAGCGCGCCGTAGAGGAAGTTGGAGAGGCCGGGGATCGACGATCCGACCGCCTCGATGACGTAGTGCTCGAGCAGCGTGATCAGCGCGGCGCCGATGAGCGGCCCGAACACGCCGACCATGCCGCCGATGATGGCCATGAGCGCCGGTTCCCAGGTGACCGCGATGGATCCCACGTTGGAGGGCGTGATGTAGAGCGTGTACTGCGCGAACACGGCGCCCGCCAGCGCCGAGAAGAAGCCCGAGAGCCCCACGGCGAACAGCTTCACCCGCACGGCGGGGATGCCGATGGAGCGGGCGCTCACCTCGTCCTCCTTCACGGCGAGCATCTGGTAGCCGCGCTTCGAGCGGCTGAGCATGATCACCACGAGCGCCGTCACGGCGTACAGGCCGAGCGTCAGGAAGACGTACTGGTCCTTCGTCTGGAAGATCAGGTTCGCGGGCGAGACGTCCTTCGGGATCGTGATGCCCTCGTCGCCGCCGGTGATGTCCGACAGGTTCTGCAGGGCGATGAACATGATCGCGGCGAGACCGAGCGTCGCGAGGCCGAAGTAGTGGCCGCGCAGGCGCAGGCTGATCGCGCCGATGAACAGGGCGACGAGCACCGCGACCGCTGCGGAGATGAGGACCGCCAGCAGCGTCGGCACGCCGAGGCTGAGGCGCAGGATCGTCGTTCCGAAGGCTCCGATCGCGAAGAGCGCGCCGTGGCCCAGCGAGAAGAGGCCGGTCATGCCGCCCGCGATGTTCCAGGCCGTCGCGAAGGTCGCGAAGATCAGGATCGTGTTGAGCAGGTCGAGGTTCATGCGGCTGGGGCCCGTGAGGGTGTAGCCGATCACGAGCACCACGATGGCGACCAGCGGCAGGTAGGGACGGATCGTCTGCATGATCAACCACCCACCATCGCCGAGTCGAGCGACTTCTTGCCGAAGAAGCCCTGCGGGCGGAGCGCCAGGATGAGTACGAAGAGCACGAAGACCGACGCCTGCATCCACTGGGTTCCGAAGTAGTACCCCACGAAGGTTTCGATGATGCCCACCAGCAGGCCGCCGAGGAAGGCGCCGCCCACCGAGCCGAAGCCGCCGAGCACCACGATCACGAAGCTCGTGAGCACGTAGTTGAGGCCCGTGGTCGACGAGACCGCGGTGAAGGGCGCGATGAGCACGCCGGCCGCGACCGCGAATGCGCTGCCCAGCACGAACACGGTCGCGTAGGCCCGGTTGATGCGCAGGCCGACGACCTTCGCCGCGTAGTTGTCCTCGGAGACCGCGCGGATCGACTTGCCGAAGCGGGTGCGGTACAGGAAGAACCACAGCGCGGCGACGAGCAGGATGCCGCCGACGAAGGCGATGACACGCCCGATCTCGACGGGTACGCCGAGCACGCGGATGCGCTCGGAGGCGAACGGGTCGGAGAACGCGAAGGTGCGCGAGCCGAAGAACATGAGCGCCGACGCCTGCAGCACGATGCTGAGACCCAGCGTCGTGAAGATCTGCACGTTGAGCGACTTGCCCAGCGTCTGCCTGATGATGCCGATGTAGATGAGGTACGAGATCGGCAGCGAGGCGAGCAGCACGAGCAGGCCCACCAGATACGGGTTCATCCCGGTGCCGAGCACGATGACGGTCGTGGCGAGCATGCCGAGCATGACGAACTCGCCGTGCGCGAAGTTCATCACGTCCATCACGCCGAAGATGAGGGTGAGGCCGACCGCGATGAGGGCGAGCACTCCGCCGGCCATCACGCCGAGAACGAGCAGGTCCCACATAGGGCGGCTCCTTCCTGTGGAATCGAAGTTGGTGTGTGCGGTTCTTGGGCTCCGGGTTTATCCCGGAGGTGTCTACGTGACGTCATCGGCACGCGGTCCTTCCATGGTTCGCGGGCCGCGGCTGCGGATCCCGTTCGGTTCATCTGCTACCTGCTTCGCGCAGGAAGTCCGCCTCCCACGCCCGCACCTTGCGCTCGGTGTCGCGGCTGAGCCGGCGGTCCCAGGCGGCCCCGGTGTAGAGCGGTCGCAGCCAGTGCACGAAGCGGTGCGCGCGGGGGTAGTAGGCGGTGCGGGAACGCTGCTCGACGGCGTGCGCGTACGCATCGGCAACCTCGTCGACCTCGCTCGTGACGCTGAGGGGCCAGGGCAGGCTCTTGCTGCCCTCGGCAGCACGGGAGCCAGCGTTCTGGATCAGCGGGGTGCGGGTCCAGCCCGGGTAGAACACGCCCACGTCGACGCCGCGGTGGGCGACCTCCTGCCGCAGCGCGCCGGCGAAGGCCTCGACGCCGGCCTTGGCGGCGGCGTAGGCGGACGACTTGGGAGTGTTCTTGAGCACCGCGGCCGAGCAGGTGAAGGCGATGTAGCCGCGGCTGGCGATGATCTGCTCGAGCACGGCCTTCACGGTGCGGATCTGCCCGGAGAGGTTGACGTCGACGATGCGCAGCAGCTGCTCGGTGCTCGAGGCGCGCACCGTCGAGGCGCTGCCGATCCCGGCGTTGGCGATCACCGCGTCGATGCCGCCGAAGCGCTCCACGGCGAGTTCCACGGCGCGCTCGAGCGATGCCTCGTCGGTGACGTCGGCGGCCACGCCGAGGTGCCGCTCCCCGAGCGCTGCGGCCGCGGCGCGCACCTGCTCGCCATCGCGGTCGACGAGCACCGCGCGGTACCCGGCCGCCGCGAGGCGACGCGCGGTCTCCAGGCCGATGCCGCTGGCGCCGCCCGTGACGAGTACCACCCGGTCTCCGCCGGAGTTCACTGCCCCGCTGGTCTTCACCGTCTGCCTCTTCCTCTGCATGTCTGTCATCGTCTGCCGTCGCGCGTTCGCACCCGAGGGGCGCTACTGCATGTGCGATCCGCCGTTCACGTCGATCGTGGCGCCGGTGATGAAGCCGGCGTCGCGATCGCTCAGGAATCGCACCGTGCGCGCGATGTCCTCGGCGGTGCCGAGGCGCCCGGCGGGGATGCGCGCGGCGTAGTCGGCGTTGACCTGATCGCTGACCATGCCCGCCATGCCGCTGTCGATGCGCCCCGGGGCGACGGCGTTGACGGTGATCCCGCTCGGCGCGAGCTCGCGCGCGAAGCTGCGCGTGACGCCGAGGAGTCCGGTCTTGGTTGCAGCGTAGTGCACGCCGGCGACGAGCCCACCGCTGCGGGCCGCGAGCGAGGCCATGTTGACGATGCGGCCGAATCCGGCCTCCGCCATGCCGGTGGCGAGCTCCTGGATGCCGAGGAAGGGGCCGGTCAGGTTGACGTCGAGCACGGCGTTCCACTCCTCGAGCGGGATGTCGACGCCGAGCAGCTTGGCGCCGTCGTGCTTCGGCGAGATGCCGGCGTTGTTGACCAGCACGGTCGGTGCCCCGAACTCAGCGACCGCGGCCTCGCGCACGCGCTGCCAGTCGGCCGCCGAGGCGACGTCGGCCTCGAGGGCGAGCAGGCGGTCGGGCCCGAAACCCGTGCGCTGCACGAGTGCGTCCAGGGCCCCCTCGGAGGTGTCGACCGCGACGACGAGGTCTCCGCGGTCGAGCAGCTGCTCGACGATCGCGGTTCCGAGCCCGCCGGCCGCGCCGGTCACGACCGAGACGAGTGGCGGCTGAGCGGCGCTCACGCGTTCGCCTCGGCGGTCTCGAGGCGGTAGGGCTGGGCGTCGAAGGTGCTGTTGACCTCGCGGAACGTGAACGAGAAGTCGGGCCACAGCGTCGTGAGGCGGTTGCTGCGGGGGTCGACGTACCAGCTGCGGCATCCGCCGGAGAGCCAGACGGTGCCCGCGCTCAGGCGCTCGACCTCGGCCATGTAGGCCTCCTGCTCGTCGGCCGGGATCTCGAGGGTCTCACCGGCGGCGATACGCTTCAGCGCTTCGAGCACGTAGTCCATCTGCGCCTCGGCGATGTAGATGGCCGAGTTGTGGCCGAGGCCGGTGTTCGGACCCTTGATGAACCACAGGTTCGGGAAGCCGCTCACGGCCGTGGTCTTGTAGGCCTCCATGCCGCGGTCCCAGCGCTCGTGGAGCGACACGCCGCCGCGTCCGAAGGTTCGGTGCGCCATGGGGATGTCGGTCGCCTCGAATCCGGTGCAGGCGATGATCACGTCGGCCTCGTGCTCCGTGCCGTCGGGGGAGACGACGCCGCGGGGCGTGACGCGGGCGATGCCGTCGGAGACGAGCGTGACGTTGTCGCGCAGGAACGCGGGGTAGTAGTCGTTCGACTTGAGGATGCGCTTGCAGCCGATCGTGTAGTCGGGGGTGAGCCGGTCGCGCAGCTCGCCCTCGGGGATCTGCGCGGCGAGGTGGTCGAGCGCCTGCCTGGTGACGGTCGCCACGAGGGTCTCGGTGCCGCGGCGCTGCGCGTAGCGCTCCTCGTTCGCCCAGAAGAGGTCGGCGCGGATCTGCTTCATGAGTTCGGGATTGCGCGAGAACATGCGCTTCTCCGCCTCGGTGTAGGCCGGGTCGTGGCGCGGGGTCACGTAGGCGGCCGAGCGCTGGAAGACCGTGAGGCGGCCGGCGGTCTTCGCGACCTCGGGGATCACCTGGATGGCGCTCGCGCCCGAGCCGATCACGGCCACGCGCTTGCCGTCGAGGTCGACCGAGTGATCCCACTCGGCTGAGTGGAAGAGGCGGCCCTCGAAGCTGTCGAGGCCCTCGATGACGGGGAACTTCGCGTCCGAGAGGTAGCCGACGGCCATCACGATGGCCGGAGCCTCGAAGACGGCGTCGCCGCTGCGCGCGATCCAGAGCGAGCGCTCCTCGTCCCAGCGGATGTCGTCGACGTTGTGATCGAAGCGGATGTGCGGGGTGACGCCCTCCTCCTCGGCCACGCGCTCGATGTACTCGAGGATCTCGGGCTGGCGGGCGTGCATCTTGGTCCAGCGGGGGTTGAGGCTGAACGAGTAGGAGTACAGGTGCGAGGGCACGTCGCACTCGGCGCCGGGATAGGTGTTGTCGCGCCAGGCGCCGCCGACGGTGCGGCCGCGCTCGAGCACGACGAAGCTCTGCTCGGTCTCGCGCCGCAGGTGCACGGCGATTCCGACGCCGGCGAAGCCGGCGCCGACGATGATGACATCGGTTCTGGAGGGTGCGGGGGTCATGGCTCGTGTTTCTCCTGACTGCGATTCAGATCGTGAGCTGCGGGATCGTCTCGCCCGCTGCGTGCTCGTCCGGGTTCTTGACGAAGTTGTCGATCAGCATGAAGACCTGCGCGGGGCGCTCGACCGTGACGGCGTGGCCGGAGTCGATCTCGACGAAGCGGGCGTTCTCGATGCCGCCGAGCAGCATGTAGGCGTGGGTGATCGGCACCATCTGGTCGCCGGCGCAGCCGACCACGAGGGTGGGGGCGGTGATGCGGGCGATGTCGGCGGAGATGTCGACGGTGCGGTTGATCCGCATCTCGGCGTCGATGCCGTCGCGGAAGGCGCGGCTCGTGATGAGCTGCTCGAGGTCGCGGTCGGATCGCGAGCGCAGGAAGCGCGATCCGAAGGCCATGAGGGTCTGGAACTCCTGCAGGGCTCGACCGCCGGAGGCGCGCAGCGCCTCCCACACGTCGTAGCGCAGTCGCTGCTGCTTGTCGGTGGCGACCCAGCCCGCGAGCAGGGTGAGGGTCTCGACGAGGTCGGCGCGTCGGCCCGCGAGTGCGGCGACGACGACGGATCCGAGCGAGTACCCGACGAGGTGCACGGGCGCGCCGGGCGAGCGCGACTCGATGACCGCGACCACCTGGGCGATGAGGTGATCCAGCTCGTCGTCGTCCGAGACCACGAGGTCGAGCGCGATCACGCGGTGGCGTGCGGCGAGCATGGGGTAGACCGTGCGGAAGTGCGCCTCCGCGGTTCCGCCGGTGCCGTGCACGAGCACGATGGGCACGCGGCCGTCGTTCGGCGCGCCGGTGTCGTGGAAGGCGATGGTGCGGCCGTCGTGTTCGACGGCTCCCATTTCGGAGTCGGGGTGAAGCTTCACTTCTGCTGCTCTTTCGCTGTCTGACTCGGGCTGTTCCGCGGGCTGTCGCCCGGCACAGGATGAGGAGCCTTTCTCCTCATTGAGAGTGCACTCCGATCGGAGTACGCTCTCACTATAGATCCCTCCGGCGCGCTCCGCAATTCGGGTTCGAGAACCGTTTCCCGCTGCAGCGGGGCGACTCGGAGCGCGCCGGGCCACCCGACCCCAGCCCCGAGAAGACAAGGAAGCGACGATGAAGATCACCGGCGCCGTGCTCCGCACCTCACCCGCTCCCCAGCCCTACGCGCAGACGCGCCCGCTCGAGATCACGGAGCTCGAGCTCGAGCCTCCGGGCGATGGCGAGGTGCTCATCCGCGTCGAGGCCGCGGGCCTCTGCCACTCCGACCTCTCCGTGATCAACGGCAACCGCCCGCGGCCACTCCCCATGCTGCTCGGGCACGAGGCGGCGGGCATCGTCGAAGCCGTGGGCGGCGGCGTCTCCGATCTGCGCGAGGGCCAGCGCGTCGTCACCGTCTTCCTCCCCCGCTGCGAGCGCTGCGACGCGTGCCGTACCGGCGGCAAGATGCCCTGCACCGAGGGCACGGCCACGAACACCGCCGGAGTGCTCCCCTCGGGCGCGTCCCGTCTGCGCGACGCTCGGGGGGCCGTCAACCATCACCTCGGCGTCTCCGGCTTCGCCACCCGAGCGGTCGTCGATCGCCGCTCGGTCGTGCCGGTCGGCGACGACGTTCCGCCCGAGGTCGCGGCGGTGCTCGGCTGCGCCGTGCTCACCGGGGGCGGCGCCGTGAAGAACGCGGGATCGCTCGAGCCCGGGCAGGACGTGATCGTCGTCGGCCTCGGCGGCGTCGGCATGGCGGCGCTGCTCACCGCGATCGCCATCACCGCGCCCGCCGGTGGCCGCGTGATCGGCGTCGACGCCAACGACGAGAAGCTCGAAACGGCTCGCGAGCTGGGCGCCCACGAGACGGCCTCACCCGCGCAGGCCGCCGAGCGCGGGCTCAAGGCCCCGGTCGTCGTCGAGGCCGCCGGCCACCCCCGCGCGTTCGAGACCGCGGTCGCCCTGACCGCGCCCGGCGGTGTGACGGTCACCGCCGGGCTGCCCGCGCCGAACGCCACCTCTACGATCGCCCCCCTCGGCATCACCGCCGAGGCCCGATCGATCGTCGGCTGCTACCTCGGCTCGGCCGTGCCCTCGCGCGACATCCCGGAATACGAGCGGCTCTGGAGAGCGGGCGCGCTGCCGGTCGAGAAGCTCACCACGTCGACCATCCGGCTCGGCCAGCTCAACGAGGCGCTCGACCGGCTCGAAGCGGGCCAGGCGATCCGCCAGATCATCCGCTTCGACGACGAGGGGTGACGGCGGCACCCCGAGCAGCGCAGCGGCCCGGAGATCCATCGGATCCCCGGGCCGTCACCCCCCGTCACTCCCCCAGCACGAGCACCGATTTCCCCGGCGGCACGGTGCGGTCGCCGTGCCGCTCGTGCAGCTCGCGCACCCGCGCGAACGGCACGCGGTGCACCGCCAGCGGCCTGAGCGCTCCGCTCTCGATCAGGGGCCACACCGTGCGCTCGACCGCGCGCACGGTCTCCTCCTTCGAGCCCGGTCCGTGCACCGGCCGAGCGCGCAGCGTCGAGCCGTGCACCGTGAGCCGTCGCCGCATGAGCACGCGCAGGTCGATCTCCGCCGTCGCCCCTCCGAGCGCCGCCACCATCGCCAGCCGTCCCCCGACGGCGAGCGCGGCGAGGTTGCGCTGCAGGTACGACCCGCCCACCACGTCGAGCACGAGGTCGACCCCGCGCCCCCCGGTGCGCTCGCGCACGAACTCCACGAAGTCCTCCTCGCGGTAGTTGGACGCCGCCTCGGCGCCCGCCGCGAGGCTGTGCTCGACGCCGCCCTCCGAGCCCGCGGTCGCGAAGACCCGCCAGCCGAGCGCCGCACCGAGCTGCACGGCGAAGCCGCCGAGCCCGCCGCTGCCGCCGTGCACGAGCAGCGAGCTGCCCGCCGGGGGCAGCTCGGGGTGCGCGAAGTTGGAGAGCAGCGTGCACGCCACCTCGGGCAGCCCCGCGGCCTCGACCAGGTCGACGCCGCCGGGCACGGGCAGCACCTGGGCCTCGGGCACGGCCGCGTACTCCGCATAGCCGCCGCCGGCGAGCAGCGCGCAGACCGCGTCGCCCACGCCGAAACGCCGGGCGCCGGGTCCCAGGGCGACCACGGTTCCCGAGCACTCGAGGCCGAGCACGTCGGTGATGCCCGGCGGCGGCGGATACCCGCCCTCGCGCTGCACGAGGTCGGCGCGGTTGAACCCCGCCGCGACGACGCGGATCAGCACCTCCCCCTCTCCGGGCACGGGCACGGGAGCCCGCCCGATGCCGAGCACCTCGGGGCCGCCGAAGCCGTCGAGCTCGACGACGCGCATCTCGTGGGCGATCGTCATCGCTCGCCCACCGCAGGCAGCACCTCGGCCCGCTTCTCCCACGCGGTCACGGGAGGGAACGCGTCGGAGTCGGTGATGATCTCGATCACCGTGACCGAGCCGCTGCCGAGCGCCGCGTCGAGCGCGGCCCCGATCTCATCGGGATTCGACACCCGCACGCCCTCTGCGCCGCACGCTCGCGCGATCGCGGCGTGGTCGACCTCGGCGAAGCGGATCGCCGAGGTGGTCTCAGAGAACTGCACCAGCTCGGAGTGCTTCTGAAACCCCAGGATCGAGTTGTTCAGCAGCAGCACGGTGAGCGGCAGCTCCTCGCGCACCGCGGTCTCGATCTCCTGCCACACGTGGCCGAAGCCGCCGTCGCCGCTGATGCACACGACCTCGCTGCCGGGCCGGGCGAGCTTCGCTCCCAGGGCCATCGGGAAACCCCAGCCGAGGCCGGCCATGCCGCGCGGGGAGAGGAACTGCTGGCCCGGGCGGCGCGCCGTCAGGTAGTTGTTCATCCAGATCGTCGAGTAGCTCGCATCGGCCACGACGATCGTGTCGTCGGCGAGGCGCTCGTCGAGCTCGCGCATCACCCGCTCGGGGCGGATGGGGGTCGCGTCGAGGTCGACGAGCCGAGCGAACTCCTCGCGGTGCGCCTCGCGCGCCGCGGCGATCCGCTGCTCCACCGCCGGCCGCGCCGCGGATCGGCGCTCGAGCCACGCGTCGTCGTCGAGGGCCTCGAGCAGATCCTCGAGACCGGCGCGCACATCGCCCACGAGTCGCAGCGCCTCGTAGGTGCGGCCGATCTCGGTGCCGTCGATGTCGAGGTGGATCACCCGCGCTCCGGGCGGCACGAGGCTCCAGCCGTCGGTGCCGTTCTCGTTCGTGCGGTTGCCTGCGAGCACCACGACATCGGCCGACGCGAGCAGGTCGCGCTGGAACGCCGTGGAACTGCGACGGCCCATCACGTTGCCGATCACTCCGATCGAGAGCGGGTGCCGCTCGTCGACCGACCCCTTGCCCATGTTCGTCGTGGCCACCGGCAGCGAGGCGCGATCCTGCAGGCTCGCGAGCACGTCGCACGCGACCGAGCGCTGCACGCCGCCGCCCGCGATGAGCACCGGTGCGTCCGCCTCGGCGATGAGCCGCGCCGCCTCGGCGAGCGCGGCCCGATCCGGGCGGGGGCGGTCGAGCGGGAACCGCCCGAGCGAAGCGTCGCGGGCGTGGGGCCGCGGCAGCGCGTCGGCGATCATCACGTCCTTCGGCAGCAGCAGCACGACGGGGCCGGGGCGGCCCGAGGTCGCCGCGGTGAGCGCCATGTCGAGGTAGTCGTCGACCCGGGAGAGGTCGGTGACGCGGCGGGTCCACTTGCTGCACCCCGAATAGAGCTCGTGGTGGTCGAGCTCCTGGAAGGCGTTGCGGTCGCGAGTGGGCGTCGGCACGTCCTGCACCACCGCCAGCATCGGCACCGAGCTCAGCATGGCCTCGGTCATCGGCGGCACGAGCAGCGTCGCCGCGGGCCCGTTCTGCGCGCCGATGATGCCGATGCGGTTGCTCACCCGGGCGTAGCCGTCGGCCATCGCGCCGCCCGCGTTCTCCGTGCGGTACATCACCTGGCGGATGCCCGCCTTCTCGGCCTCCAGGAAGAACGCTGAGGGCAGGCTCTGCCCGAACACCTCGGTCACACCGTGACGCACCAGCGCCTTCGCGATCGCCTGAACCACCGTCTGAGACATGAGCACTCCTTCGCTTCCCTGCGGCGTCGCGGCGGGATCCGCCGCGAGCCGTGAACGCTCTCACGCTACGGAGGGCGCTCGGCCCGGGGCAACGGGGTTCGGCTTATGCCCTCATCCGGCAGGCGGATCGGCCTGCTCCGAGGTCCGCCTGAGATAGTCGCCGAGGGCGGCGGCGATGCGCGCGCCGTCGTGCGAGGCCGCGCCGTCCCACACGAGGCCCCACTCGCTGCGCGGAGGCGTCTCGAGGGGCCTCGGGACGAGCGTGTCCGGGAGCAGCGGGATCGCCGCCTCGTGCGCGAGCGCGTAACCGTCGCTGCGGGCCACCGCGGCGAAGCGGTGCTGGTCGGGCTGCGGCGACCCGAGACCGAGCCGCCGCCCGCCGGAGAACTGCGCGAGCACCGCGTCGTGGTTGCCGGGCGCCTCCCGGCGGGGCCAGTGCACGAGTGGGTAGGCGAGCAGATCGTCGACGTCGAGCCGGTCGAGCGCCGCGAGCGGATGGCCGCGGCGCAGCGCGACGCACTGCACGTCGGAGCCGAGCACCACGACCTCGAGCGAACCGGGATCGGCGAGCGGCAGTCGCACGAAGGCGGCGTCGGCGGAGCCCGCGCGGATGCGCTCCACGCTGTCGGAGGTCCACACGGTGTGCGGGTCGATCTCCACGCGCGGCGCCTCGGCGCGGAACCCCTCGATGAGGTCGAAGGTTCGCTCAGCGGGCACGGAGCGGGTGTAGAGCAGGCGCAGGGTGCCCGCGGTCGCGGTGCCTCCCGGGGAGACGAGCCGCTCGGCGCGGTGCACGAGTTCGAGGATCTTGAGCGCCTCGGCGTAGAGCGTCGTGCCTGCCGCGGTAAGCGCCACCCGCGGCTGCCGTACGACGAGCACCACCCCGAGCGCCTCCTCGAGCTGGCGGATCTGCGCGGAGAGGGCCGGCTGCGAGATGAAGAGCCGGTCGGCGGCGCGCCCGAAGTGCCGCGCCTCGGCGAGCGCGACGAAGCACTGCAGGCGCCAGAAGTTCACGCGCGGAGGCCTCCCGGCGGCGGCGCGGTCGGCCCCGATCCGGCGCTCACCGCTCCCCGGCCTCTTCCGAGCGCATGAGAGGCAGCAGCTGCGCGTCGAGACGCACCAGCACCCGCTCCCAGATCGTCTCGGGTTCGAATCCTCGGGTGCGCGTGCGGTTCACCTCGTGCAGGAACGCGCCGTGGCAGTTGAGCGCCACGAGCGAGGCCTCGACGACGTCGCTGACCAGCCCCTCGCGCTGCCCCTTCTCCAGGATTGTCGTGACCCGGGTGACGACCCGGTCGCCGAGCGCCATCGCGCGCTCGCGGCCCGAGCTCGAGAGGTCGTACGACTGCCGCAGGTAGCGCGCCGCGTTGTCGGGGTGCAGCAGGAAGAACTCGGAGCGCCCCTCGTAGAAGGCGTAGATGCGCTGGAGGACGCGATCGACGGTGAGCGGCAGCTTTGCGAGGGCGTCGTCCGCGGCCTCGAGCCGATCGACGAGCGTCTGCATCTGATCGCCGTAGATCATGGTGAGCAGTTCGTCCTTGGAGGCGACGTAGCGGAAGAGCGTGGCCTCCCCGATACCGGCCTGCTGCGCGATCTCGCGCGTCGTGACGTCGCCGAAGTCGCGGGTCATGAAGAGCGTCTCGGCAGCCTCTCGGATGCGCCGGGTCACGTCGGCCTTCGCCTGGGCACGGAGACCTCCGGGCTTGTTCACTGCTTTTTCAGCCATTCCGCTTCTCCGCTCCCCGGCTCAGCCTCTGTCGGTTCCCATTGTCCCTGATCGCGGCCGTTCTCCGGTCGGCGGAGCGCGGGGCGCAGAGTTTGAGAGCGCACTCTCACTTGAGAGTATACTCTCACCAATGTTACGGCGGCCCTCGGGCCGATCCGGAACGAACCGCACATCAGCCGCGCCCCGCGCAGGCCCGTCCCACAGGAGCCCCCATGCCCCGAACCCCGCACGTCTCAGTCGTCACCGGCGCCGCAGGCGGCCTCGGGACCGTCATCGTCGAAACCCTGCTGCGCCGCGGTGATCGCGTCATCGCGAGCGACGTCAGCGAGGCCGCCCTCGCGACCCTCGGCGAGCGCGTCACCGCGTCGCTCGGAGATGAGCCCGCCCGCGAGCGACTGCTCACGGTCGCCCACGACGTCGCCGACGAGGCGGGATGGGACGAGCTCCGCCACCGAGCTGACACGACCTTCGGCGCACCCGACGTGCTCGTCAACAACGCCGGCATCTCCCCCAAGCACGACGGCGCCAAGCTCGACGGCGTCGACATCCCCCCTCGACGAGTGGAACGCCGTGCTCGCCGTCAACCTCACCGGCGCCTTCCTCGGCATCCGCGCACTCGCCCCCGCCATGCAGCGCGGCGGCTACGGCCGCATCGTCAACGTGGCCTCGCTCGCCGCCCGCAACGGGGGACGCATCGGCGGCGTCCACTACGCCGCCACCAAGACCGGCCTGCTCGGCCTCACTCGATCCTTCGCCCGCGAGCTCGCCGCGTGCGGCATCACCGTCAACGCCGTCGCCCCCGGGCGCATCGACGCAGGCATGGTCGCCATGACCTCGACGCGGTTCAACGACGACTACCGCGCCTCGATCCCCGTGGGCCGCCTCGGCACCGCCGCCGACGTCGCGCGCGCCGTCGCATTCCTCACCGACGCGGAGTCCGGCTTCATCACCGGCACCACGACCGACGTCAACGGAGGCGGCCACATGCAGTGACGGCGAGTGTGACGCCGCTTTACTCGCCGGCTCGCGCCGCCACCGCACCGCGGGGCAGCATGGGGGCATGACCGCAGCCGACTGTCTCCGCAGCGCCGACGCCCGAGCCGCGCAGGCCGACCCCAGCGGGGTGCCCTTCGCCGAGCTCGACCCGGCCCTGCTGCGCGAGCGGCGCACCAGCATCAAGTGGACCCGCTTCCCCGCCGACGTGCTGCCGCTCTTCGTCGCCGAGATGGACTTCGCCGTCGCCCCCGAGATCCGCGACGCGCTCACCGCCCGCATCGAGGCCTCCGACATCGGCTACCTCGACGGCCCCGGCCCCCTCGCCCCCGCCTTCGCCGGCTTCGCTCGCGACCGCTGGGGCTGGGAGGTGCCGCACGATCACGTGCACCTGGCCACCGACGTCGCCACCGGCATCGTCGAATCGCTGCGAGTCTTCAGACCGAACGGCGGCCGCATCGCGCTGCCCACCCCCGTCTACCCCGGCTTCTTCGAGATGCTCGAGGAGGTGCCGTTCGAGATCGTCGAGATCCCGCTCGTGCCGTCGCGCGAACCCGAGCCGGCCCCCGAGCGCGGGCCCCGCCCCGAGCACGGCAGCCCGACCGCGAACGGGACCGCGCCCCGCCTCGACCTCGCCGCGATCGAGCGCGCCTTCGCCGACGATCCCGGCATCGACGCCTTCCTGCTCTGCAACCCGCACAACCCCCACGGTCTCGCGCACCGAGCGGAAGACCTCGCCGCGCTGGCGCGCCTCGCGGCCGAGCACGACGTCTTCGTGCTCTCCGACGAGATCCACGCCCCGCTCGCCTTCGCCGGCGAGCCATTCACACCGTTCGCCCCGCTCGCCGCCGAGGCCGGCGCCCTGGCCGCGATCGCCACCTCCGCCAGCAAGGGCTGGAACCTGGCCGGCGCCAAGTGCTCGGTGATCGTGGCCGCCGACGAGCGCGCGAACGCGGTGCTGCGCGGGCTGCCTCCCGAGACCGTCACCCGCGCCAGCATCCTCGGCCTCCACGCCGGGGTCGCGGCGTTCTCCGAGGCCCGCGACTGGCTCGACCGCGCCATCGCGCAGGTCGAGCGGAACGAGCGGCTGCTCGGCGAACTGGCGGCCGAGCGCCTGCCGGGGGTGCGGCTCACCCGGCCCCGGGCCGGCTACCTGGCCTGGCTCGACCTCCGAGAGGCCGACCTCGGCGGCGACCCCTGCTCGCGCATCCTCGAGGAGGCGCGGGTGGCGCTGAATGACGGCCGCCACTTCGGCGCCGGCGGGGCGGGGCACGTGCGCCTCAACCTCGCCTGCGCCCCCGACACGATCCGAGAGGCCGTCGCGCGCATCTCGGCGATCCTGCCCCACTCCTCGAAGGAGCCCCGATGACCGAGAACGTTGCGCAGCCGATCTACGACTGGGAGGGCTTCGGCTTCGACACCCGACAGGTGCACGCCGGCGAGTACCCCGACAAGAACAGCGGGCTGCGCGTGCCGCCGATCGCGCTCTCCGCCGGATACCTCTTCGACGACTTCGACGACCAGGTGAACCGCTTCAACGGCAGCATCCACTGGCGATCCGACGAGCATCCCGGCCACGGAGAGCCCGGCGGCTTCTCCCCCAGCGAGCACGCTCCGATCTACTCGCGGCAGGGCAACCCTACCAACTGGGTGGCCGAGGAGCGGCTCGCCTCGCTCGAGGGCGGCACCGTGTCGGTGGCCGTGGCGAGCGGGCAGGCCGCCATCTCGGCGGCGCTCTTCGCACTCGCGCAGCAGGGCGAACACATCGTCTCGACCGGATCGATCTACGGCGGCACCCGCATCCTGTTCGGCCGCAGCTTCAAGCGCTTCGGCATCGAGTTCGACTACGTGTGGGACGCCGACGACGACGCCGAGTGGGAGCGCGCGATCCGTCCGAGCACGAAGGCGATCTACACCGAGACGATCCCGAACCCCCGCAACGACATCACCGACCTGCGCCGCATCGCCGAGGTCGCAGCCCGCCACAACCTGCCGGTCGTGGTCGACAACACCGTCGGCACGCCCGCGCTGATCCGACCGTTCGAGCACGGCGCGAACATCGTGGTGCACTCGACGACGAAGTTCCTCACCGGGCACGGCGCCGCGGTGGGCGGAGCCGTGATCGACGGCGGCAACTTCGACTGGGACGCCGCCGAGCGCGCGGGTCGCAGCTACCCGCTCATCACGCAGTCGTCGCGGCCGGGAGTGCCCTCGATGCTGGATCGCTTCGGCAGGGGCGCCTACGCGCGCGCCGTACGCGAGTCGGTCGTCAACGACATCGGCCCGACGCTGTCGCCCCTGCACGGATTCCTGCTGCACCAGGGCATGGAGACGCTGTCGCTGCGCATGGAGCGCCACGTCACCTCATCGCTGCGGGTCGCCGCCTGGCTGGAGCAGCAGCCCGAGGTGCTCTCGGTCGACTACGCCGGACTGCCCTCGAGCCCCCTGCACGAGCTCGCGGTGCGCAACTACGGCGCCGACGACGCGGGCCGCGGCCGCACCGGCTCGGTGTTCGGCGTGACCGTGCGCGGCGGCGTCGACGGGGCGCGAGCACTCGTCAACGGGGTGCGCGTCTTCTCGCGCATGACCGGCATCGGCGACACGCGCTCGATGATCATCCACCCGCTCACCTCGACCCACGGCACGTTCTCACCCGAGATCAACGAGCGGCTCGGGATCACCCCCGGCCTCCTGCGACTGTCGGTCGGGCTCGAGTCGGCCGACGACCTGATCCGAGACCTGCGGAGCGCGCTCGACCGCGTCGCCGCGCTGTAACCGGAGCCCGGGGCGATCGGCCCGCGGACCCGACGCGTCGCGGGCGCTACGCGTCGCGGGCGGCGGCCCGCGCCGCGGCGACGGCCTCGGGACTCGCCGTGTACTGGTGCTCGGGCCCGGGGAACCCGCCCGAGCGCACGTCGTCGGCGTAAGCCGAGATGGCGGCGACCGTGTCGTCCCCGATCGACCCGTAGCGCTTCACGAACTTGGCGGTGCGCCCCTCGGTCACCCCGAGCAGGTCGTGCAGCACGAGCACCTGCCCCTCCGCGGGCCCCGCGCCGATGCCGATGACCGGGATCTCGAGCGCCTCGCGCAGCACCGCGGTCACCTCGGTGGGGCACGGCCTCGGCGACCACGCAGAAGGCACCCGCCCGCTGCACGCCGATCGCCTCCTCGACCACGCGTGCGGCGCTCGCCTCGGTGCGGCCCTGGGCGCGCAGACCACCGAGCGCGGTCGCGGTCTGCGGGGTGAGGCCCACGTGCCCCACCACCGGGATGCCCGCGGCGACGATGGCTCCGATGCGGCTCAGCTGCGCAGCGCCGCCGCCCTCGAGCTTGACGGCGTCGGCGCCGGCCTCCTTGACGAAGCGCACCGCGGTGGCGACGGCCTGGGCGTCGCTCTGTTCGGTCGATCCGAAAGGCACGTCGCACACGAGGAAGGCGCTCTCGGTGCCCCGGCGCACGGCCTTCGCGAGGGTGAGCATCTCGTCGACGGTCACCTCGGCGGTCGACGGGTAGCCGAGCACCACCTGCGCGCCGGAGTCTCCGACGAGCACCATGTCGACGCCGGCGCGCTCGGCGGCTCGCGCACCGGGGAAGTCGTAGGCCGTCACCATGACGATCGCCTCGCCGGTGCGGCCCCGCTCGAGCAGGCTCGGGATGGTCACCTTGGGCATCTCAGCACTCCCTACCGCCGCCCGGGCCCGTCGCCCAGCAGCACGTTGTCGATGAGCCGCACGTCGCCGACGCGCGCGGCGATGGCGCAGAGCGTCGGCTCCGTCACCCGCTGCACCGCCTCCAGGGTATCGGGCTGCACGAGGGCGAGGTACTCCGCGTCGACACCGCTCTGCGCGAGCACGGCCTCGCCGCGGGCGAGCAGGGCGGCGGCGTCGGTCTCGCCGGCTCGCGCGGCCTCCGCGATCGCGTCGAGCGCGCGCGGGATCGCGAGGGCCCGGATTCGCTGCTCGGCGCCGAGGCGCACGTTGCGGCTGGAGCGCGCGAGACCGTCTTCGTCGCGCGAGGTGGGGCAGGCGACGATGCGCACGGGGAGGCCGAGGTCGGCGACCATGCGGCGCACGACGACGAGCTGCTGCGCGTCCTTCTGCCCGAAGTAGGCGGCGTCCGGCGCCGCGGCGATGAGCAGCTTCGAGACGACGGTCGCGACGCCGTCGAAGTGCGCGGATCCGCGGCCGGCGCCCTCGAGCGTCTCGGTGATGGCGCCCGAGACGTGCACGGTCGTCGCGAAGCCGCCGGGGTAGAGCTCGGCCGCGTCGGGCGCGAAGACGAGGTCGACTCCCGCGCCCTCGGCGAGGGCGGCGTCGCGCCCCTCCTCCCGCGGGTAGGCGGCGAGGTCGGCGGCGTCGGTGAACTGCTTGGGGTTCACGAAGATCGAGAGCATCACGAAGCCGTGCTCGGAGCGCGCGGCCCGCACGAGCGAGAGGTGCCCCTCGTGCAGGGCGCCCATCGTCGGCACGAGGGCCGCGGTCGAGCCGGCGGCCCTCGCCGCGGCGACGGCCTCGCGCAGCTCGCGCACGGTGCGAACGATCCTCATGCGGGTGTCTCCTTGTCTGCGGGCGGCGTGCCGTTCGTCGGGGCTCCCCCGTGCCTCGGATCCGATCCTCGACCCTCGTCCGAGACACGGGAGCGACCCGACGAACGGGAGGGCGCGGGATCGGGCGAGCCTGGTGACGACGCCTCGGTGACAGCGGGATCCGGATCGGCGGGCCGGCCCGCGAGTCGGCGCGTCTCCGCAGCGAGCGCGTCGAACAGGCGCAGCCGATCCGGCATCCGCTCTGCGACCGCCGCGCGCTGCAGCTGCACGGTCGCCTCGTCTCCGCGCGCGATCGGCCCGGTGAGCGCGGCCTCGGCGCCGCGCTCGCCCCAGTTGCGCAGCGCCGCCTCCGCGAGCGGCCGCAGGGCGTCTCGCGGCACCCCCGCACCGGCCGCGAGCTGCTCGGCGAAGCCCTCGAGTGCGACGAGGAAGTTCGAGGCGATCGCCGCCGCCGCGTGGTACGCGGCGCGATCCTCGTCCCGCACCCGGAAAGCCTCGAGCCCGAGCGCGACGGCGAGCCGCTGCGCGACGGCGAGCGCCCGCTCATCGGAGCCGTCGACCGCGGCGTGCGCCCCGGAGAAGGAGGTACCCGCCCCCAGCACGGTGAGCAGCGGATGCAGCGAGAAGGCCGGGTGGGGCCGCAACGCGTCGAGCCCCGTCGCCCCGGAGCAGTGCCCCACCACGGGGCCGGGGGCGATGAGCCCCGCGGCCTCGGCGATCGCGGCGTCGGGTACGGCCAGCAGCACGGCGTCGACCGGGCGGCCGTCGGCATCGGTGCCGTCGGCGCCCCTGCCCCCGAGGGGCAGCACGTCGATGCCGGCCTCTCCCAGCGCGTGCGCGAGCGCTGAGCCCACGCGGCCGCGTCCGACGACCTGCACGCGCATGCCCGCTACAGCTCCAGCCCGTAGAGGTTGGGCTCGGGGGCGAGGATCACGCCGAACTCCTGCTGCACCCGCTGCACCACGAAGCGCGCGAGCTCGGCCACCTGCGCGGCGGTGGCCCCGCCGCGGTTGGTGATGGCGAGCGTGTGCTTCGACGAGATCGCCGCGCCGGATCCCGGCAGGCGGAACCCGCGCGGCACCCCCGAGTTCTCGATCAGCCAGGCTGCGGAGAGCTTGATGCGGCGCTCGGGGGCGGGCTGCGGGAAGCGCATCGGCACCCCCGCGGCCAGCTCCTCGAGCGTGGTGACGGCGGGGGCGGGCTCGTCGTCGCCGACCGGGAAGCGGGGGGCGTTCTCGGGGAGCGTACGCGCGAAGCGCTCGGTGACGATGGGGTTGGTGAAGAACGATCCGGCGCTCCAGGTGTCGTGATCGTCAGGATCGAGCACCACACCCTTCGAGGCCCGCAGCCGCAGCACCGCGTCCCTGAGCCGCCGCACCGGCACGCGGTCGCCCGTCTCGACGCCGAGGGCCGCGGCGAGCTGGGCGTAGCGCACGGGCTCGGAGAGCGCCTCGCCCGCCGCGGGGGCCTCGATGGGCGCGGCGTGCCGCCCGGCGGGTGCGGCCGGCTCGACGGCCGCACCCGCCGAGAGCAGCAGGTCGATGGAGAGCACGACGCCCTCGAGACCGCGCTTGATCGCGGAGTCGCGGTAGCCCAGCTGCAGCTGCTCCGCGGCGAGGCGCTGCACTTCTCCGCTCTCGCGGTCGAGGAACTCGATCGAGTGCAGCACATCGGAGAGCTCCTGGCCGTACGCGCCGATGTTCTGCACGGGAGCCGCTCCCGCGAGGCCGGGGATGCCCGACAGCGCCTCGACGCCCGACCAGCCGCGCTCGACGCACGCCGCGACGAGCGCGTCCCAGTCGTGCCCGGCCTGCACGCGCAGCCGAACGCGACCCTCGGGCTGCTCGGGGTCGTCCACGACCTCCATGCCCGTGCTGCGCACGAGCAGCACCGCGCCCGGGAATCCCTCGTCGTTCATCACCGTGTTCGATCCGCCACCGAGCAGCAGCCAGGGCTCGTCGCCATGCCAGAGCTCGGTCGCGCAGCGCACGAGCTCGTCGCCGCTGCGGGCGACCAGGATGCGCTCGGCGGGGCCGCCGACGCGCATCGTGGTCAGCTGCGAGAGAGGCGTGTCGTCGCCGATCGTCTCAGAGGCGCCCGGGTCGGATTCCGCCGCATCCGCGGCCGAGGGCCGAGTCACGCGAACGCCGCCAGCAGCTGGGCCTTGCCCAGCACCGTCGATCCGTCGAAGACGACCTTGAGGTCGATGCGGGCGGTGCGCGCCTCGGCGTCGATGGCGGCGACGGTCGCGGTGACCGCGATCGCGGCGCCCTCGCTCGCATCGACGGGAACGGGGCGCGTGAAGCGCGACTGGAAGTCAGCCACCCAGGCCGCGGCGCCCAGCCAGTCGGTGACGACCGAACCGGCCGCCCCCATGGTGAGCATGCCGTGGGCGAGCACGCCGGGCAGCCCGACCGACTGCGCCACGTCGTCGCGGTAGTGGATGGGGTTGAAGTCGCCCGATGCGCCCGCGTAGCGCACGAGGCTGTCGCGGGTGAGGCGCGACTCGCGCTCGGCGACCACGTCGCCCACGCTCAGCTGCTCGAAGACCGGTGCCGCGCTCATGCGTCTTCCCCTCTCACCACGAGCGTCGAGATCGCTGTGACCACGTGCGCT